>JAJYJB010000010.1 GCA_021789735.1 Nitrospirota bacterium | reverse complement strand
TTTTATGTTTTCGGGCACCACGGGGTCCGGGTGGTGATTCGGGAAGGTGCCGTCCGGGGTGCAGTAGAGGGGGACGGTTTCGATACCCAGGCTGTTAAAGAGCTGCGGTGCGACCAGGCCGGCCGCGCCGTTTCCGCAGTCAAGCACAGCCTTCACCCCTCCAAGCTGTCCGAACTGGCCCCTCATGTACTCCATGTATTCAGGCAATATGTCGTGCATCAGAAGGGCCCCGGGGCCGTTTACCGTCTTTTCTTCCGAGATATACTCCCTGATCCTCTGTATCTCCGCCCCGTAGATCGTCTCTGCGCCTATAGAGAGCTTGAGGCCGTTGAACTGGGCAGGGTTGTGGCTTGCGGTTATCATCGCGCCTCCATCCACGGGCATACTGAAAAGAGAGAAGTACTGGACGGGAGTCGGGCAGGCCCCCAGGTCCATGACATCTATGCCGCTTTCCATGAACGCCCGGGAAAGGGCGGTGGCCATGGCCGGTGAGCTCAGCCTTACATCGCGCGCCACGGTGACCTTCAGGCCCTTTTTCCCCGCTGACCTCTCATAAAGCCGGAAGGCCATTGCCCTGCCTATGGAGTAGACGACCTCCTCGTTCAGATCTTGGCCCCAGACGCCGCGTATGTCGTATTGCCTGAATATGTGAGGGGAAACCGTCATTTTTGCGCCCCGGAGCGCCTTCCTTTTCCCCCCGCCTTTCCCGCCTGAAGCAGAATGGTACTGGGGTCAAGCCTTGGGTCTATCAGATATGCCTCGCTGAAATATCTTTTTGCGGCCATACGGCGGCCAAGCTTGTAGCTGGCGTAGCCAAGCAGGTAATAGCTCCTGGCGTCCGGACGCACGCTTACCTCTTTTTTCAGCAGCCCCGCGGCGGTTGCGTAATCGCCGCGGGAATAAGCGGACAGAGCCTTTTCATAGACTGAAGAGCTTTTTTCCCCATGGACAACGGGGCCTGAGAATGCTTTTACGGGAAAGACAAGAGCTACGGCAAGCGCAATGACGAGGGCCGCTATGCTTTCCCCGGCAAAAAAAAACCTTTTTTGGACCATGCCGCATCCCCTCCTTTTTTAAAATTTATGGCACTATTTTAGACCGTCGAGCCCGTTTAATTGGTGACACCGGACACGCCCTGGCCGGCGCCCGCGTTATCGCGGGGCTGCAGGGGCTGAAGGCGCGCCCCCGACTGCGGCTGCGTACCCGTGAGGAAATATTCCTTGTAATATTCGGGGTTCGAGACCGGCGCAGGCGAATTGTCTATGATTTCGCCCGTCACTGAGTCCACGGTATATGCCGATATGCCCTCAGGCGGGGGCCCGAAACTCTCATCGGGGGATTTGCTCATGGCGTATTTCATGAACTGCACCCAGATGGGGCTTGCGGCCTGGGCGCCCGTCTCCCCATAGCCAAGGCTCTGCATGTTGTCAAAGCCCACCCATGTGGCGGCCATGAGGTCAGGCGAAAAACCTACGAACCAGGCGTCACGGTAATCGTTGGTCGTCCCGGTCTTGCCTGCCACGTCCTGCCCGAGGACCCTGGCCCTCCACCCTGTCCCGTCCCTTACGACGTCCTGAAGCATAGAGGTCATGAGGAAGGCGACCTGGGGGGTGATCACCCTCTCCGTTGAAGGCTGGTTGGACTCCAGTATCCGGCCCCTGGAATCGGTAATATATTTTATTATTATCGGCTGCACCCTTATCCCGCCGTTGTCGTAAGGGGCATAGGCTGCAAGCAGGTCTATCGGGGTTATGCTTAAAGAGCCCAGGGCCAGGGTGAGGTCATGAGGCATGGGCTCCTCGACGCCCATCAGGTGCGCGAAATCTATGGCCTTGTCTACCCCTATTTTGTCCAGGAGTTTCACGGTGACCACGTTTATCGAATGGGCAAGCGCGTCCCTGAGGCTGGTGGGCCCGCCATAGGTCCGCTCGTAGTTCTTTGGGCTCCATTCCCCGCCGTTCCACTGGTACGTCACGGGTGCGTCGTTGATCACGTAGGAGGGCGGTATGCCTTCGTTTAGCGCCGCGCCGTAGATTATCGGCTTGAATGACGAGCCCGCCTGCCTCTTTGAGTAAAGGGCCCGGTCATATTCGCTTTGCAGGTAATCATATCCCCCGACGAGCGCCCGGACAAAACCCGTTTTCGGGTCCATGGCCACCAGCGCCCCCTGGACCTGCGGCCCCTGCTCCAGAGACAGGCTGAAAAGTCCGCGCTCGGAGGCGTACAATACCCTGACCTTTATGACATCTCCGGGGCCCAGTATCCTGGTAAGGTTGAAATTCTTTATGGTCTTTGTCCTGCCGTCGGGCAGCAGGACCGTCTGGGCCCACATGGCGTCCTTTTTCAGAAGCACGCCTGTATGTCCGGCCACGTCTATAAGGGCCCGGTCCGGCGTGACCTTAAGCACCGTGCCATCGGTTATCTCTCCGCGTGCGGGCAGAACAGAGGAGGGGGTCTCCGACGCCTTGAGCGCTTCGAGGTCGCTTATCTGCCGTATCGGCCCTCTCCAGCCCCGTCTCTTATCAACCGCCCTGAGGCCCGCCCTCAGCGCGCTTTCGGCCGCCATCTGGTAGTCTTTCCTCAAGGTGGTATATACCCTGAGGCCGCCGGAGTAGACCATCTTGGCGCCGTACTTCTGCACGAGGTACTTCTTTACGTAATCCACAAAATACGCGTTGGCCTCGAAAGCCGGCCTGATCGGGCTCAGCCTTACCGGTGTCCTGAATGCCCGCAGCATCTGCGTCTTGGTGATATACCCCTCATCGTGCATCCTCTGGAGCACGAAACCCTGGCGCTCTTTGGCCCTTTGCGGATGGACATAGGGTGAGAACTCTCCCGGGCCCTTTATGAGACCGGCAAGCAGCGCCGCCTCCGGCAGGGTAAGCCGCGTGACGGGCTCCCCAAAGTACAGTTTGGCGGCTTCTTGAACGCCATAGGCGCCGTGCCCGAAATACACCCGGTTAAGATAGAGCTCAAGTATCTGATTTTTTGTCAGGCTTTTCTCCATCTTTATGGCCAGCGCCGCTTCCCGGATCTTCCTTTTGAACGTGCGCTTCGGGCTGAGGAAGGTTATCTTGGCCAACTGCTGGGTAATGGTGCTGCCGCCCTGCACTATGCGGTGGTAGTAGAGGTCGGTCATCGCCGCCCTGATTATCCCGATGTAGTCCAGCGCCGGGTGCTGGTAAAACCGGGCATCCTCAACTGCCACTACCGCGTCTCTCAGGTTTTCGGGTATCTCACGGAACGGCACACTGATGCCTTTTTGCGTGCTGATCTCAGCCACAAAAGAGTCGTCGTCGGCATATATCCTGGTGCCATGTCCATGGCCCTTTTTAAGCTCGCTTATAGAGGGGGTGTCCTTGATCAACCCCAGATACCCGCCAACTGCCGTACCGGCCAAAAGAGGGATCAGCACTACCAGCAAGACAAGCCAGATCTTCTTCATCCAGCAAAATTATAAAATGCGCATAAAACGTCTGTCAAAGCCGCACATCACAAGCCAGGGGAGGTTTTTGCAAAAACGGCGACAAAAATTGCTTACCCTTCACTCTTGAGATTATAATAATATAGTGAAGAAGACCACATGGGCCGTGGGCCTTTTGCTGCTTGGGTGCCTTTCGGGCTGGTTTGTTTTTTACCGTTTCGGAAACTTTATCGGGCTGCCTTACGTGCAGTCCGAGTCCCGTCCGGTGGTTGTCCCGTTCACCGGGGTAAGGGACTTTTCAGGGATCGTCAAGGCTGTATCCCCTTCGGTGGTAAATATCTCAAGCCAGCGGATGGTGCCGGAAGAAAGCGGGGACGGCGTTGGGGGCAAGGGCCCATTTTCGGAGCAGCCAAGGATGTGGAGCGAAAAGAGCCTCGGGTCCGGGGTGATCGTCTCGCCCGACGGCTATATAATAACCAACAACCACGTCATAGAGGACTCCGATGATATAACCGTCACCCTGTTGGACAAAAGGACGTTCGAGGGGAAGGTCATCGGCGCGGACCCCAAGTCTGACATCGCCCTGCTCAAGATAAATGCAACAGGGCTTCCCCAGATAACCTGGGGGAACTCGGACAACATAGAAGCGGGGCAGTTCGTGCTGGCAATAGGCAACCCCTTCAGCCTGAGCCATACCATCACGATGGGGATCATAAGCGCCGTTGGCAGGGCGAACGTAGGCATAGCGGACTACGAGGATTTCATACAGACCGACGCCGCCATAAACCCAGGCAATTCAGGGGGGCCGCTGGTGAATGTGAAGGGCCAGGTCATAGGCATCAACACGGCCATATTCTCCAAAAGCGGCGGTTTCCAGGGCATAGGGTTCGCGGTGCCAAGCAACATGGTCCGCGAGATAATGGAGCAGCTGAAGGCCAATGGGAAGGTGATCAGGGGATGGATGGGGGTCACCATGCAGGACCTTACTCCGGGGCTTGCCGCCAAGTTCGGGCTGGACACTTCCGATGGCGCGCTCATCAGCGATGTGGCCCCCGGCAGCCCGGCTGCAAGGGCAGGCATCAGGAGGGGCGATACCATAATCGGGTTCGGTGGCAAGGCGGTCGAAAGCCCGGCAGCGCTTAAAAACATGGTGGCAGAGACCGGCCCCGGCAAGGATGCCCAGGTTGACGTGCTCAGGGGCGGACGGGAGCTCCACCTCCATGTGGAGCTTGGGCAGTATCCGGCCGATCTCGCACAGAAGGCGGAGATGATGACTCCGCGCGTGCATATACACAGGAGCGCGTTTTCCGGCCTGGGGGTGATGGAGCTTACCAGGGACATCGTCAGGCAGTTGGACCTGTCCTCCGGCGAAAGGGGCGTGGTCATCTCCGATGTGGACGAAGACAGCCCTGCCGGGGAGGCCGGCCTGCGGAGGGGCGACGTTATCGAGGAGGTGGAGCACAGGCCCATCCGGTCGCTCATGGGCTTCAACTCCGCGGTAAGGAGGGCGGCCGGGCTGCGCACGGTCCTGCTGCTGGTCAACCGCGCGGGAAAAAGGTCTTACGTTCTCTTAAAACAGTACTAGGCGAATTTTTATCCGGCTTATCTTCATAGTGGGCCGCAAGAGCAATAGAAAGACCCGGAAAGAGGTGGAAAAATGCTGGCATTTTTCAGAAGTGCGATAGTGATAGTATTTTCCGCGGCTGGACTTTTCCTGGGACGAAATTACGGATATCCGATTGCGGGCCTTGCGGGAGGGTTCGTGCTGGGCCTGGGCGCGCTGCTTGTCGAGTCTTCCCTGAAGAAGATCTCACTGGGGACCATTATCGGGGGGTTCATAGGGCTTGCCGCGGGCATCCTTTTTGCCGAACTCCTTCTGGAGCCGCTCTCGGGCATAATCCCCGCAAGCAGCAAACCCGTATTCGATTTTGCGCTCGCCGGACTGCTCGGATGGGGGGGGCTGGTGATAGGGCTTAAAAAAGGACAAAACCTTACCGTCCCGGGGCTCTTCAGGATCTTCAGGGGGGAGGCCGAGGAGCAGAACCTGAAGATACTTGACACCAGCGTCATAATCGACGGCAGGATAGCCGATGTCTGCGAGTCGGGCTTCCTGGAGGGCAGTTTCATACTCCCCCAGTTCATATTGCAGGAGCTGCAGCACATAGCCGATTCTCCCGACCCCCTTAAACGCGGCAGGGGCAGACGCGGGCTGGACGTCCTCCACCGGATGCAGAAGATGACAAACCTGGAGATCAGGATAGTGGAGGAGGAGTTTCCCAAGATCAAGGAGGTGGACTCCAAGCTGGTCGCGCTTGGCAAGATGCTTGGGGCAAAGGTGGTCACCAATGATTTCAATCTGAACAAGGTGGCCGAGCTGCAGGGAGTCTCGGTTTTGAACATAAACGAGCTTGCAAATGTGCTGAAACCCGTTGTTCTGCCAGGCGAGCTCATGAAGGTCTTCATAATAAAGGAAGGCAAGGAGGCCAACCAGGGGGTGGCTTACCTTGACGACGGCACGATGGTGGTCGTGGACAACGGCAGGAAACTCATAGGCAAGCACGTGGACGTGACCGTTACGAGCGTGCTCCAGACGACCGCCGGAAGGATGATCTTTTCCAAGACCAGGGAAGATTACGAGAAGGAAGAACTGAGGGCCGCCAGGTAGCGGAGGCAGAGGACAACAGGGACCGCGAAAGAGGATGGATATTATAGCGATAGTGCCCGCCGCGGGGCTTGGAAAAAGGTTTTCTTCAGGCATGGGGCCTGGCGTTAAAGGGGAAAAGAAAAAGAAAAAAACCTTTTTTGAGCTTGGCGGCAGGCCTGTCATAATAAGGACGCTTGAGGTCCTGGACCGGGTTGACGAGATAAAAGAGGTGATTCCCGCGGTGCGGCAGGAGGATTTTGGCCCGCTTGAAGCGCTTCTTGCGGAAGGGGGCATCAGGAAAGTCCGCCGGCTGGCCCTTGGCGGCAAGGAGAGGCAGGACTCCGTATGGAGCGCGCTTGGCCTTGTTCCCCCGGGCACAAAGGCCGTGGCCATCCACGACGCGGTCCGCCCGTTTGCCACCGCAGGGTTCATTAGCGGCCTCGTTGCCGCCCTCTCCGAGCCCGGGTGGGACGGGGTGGTGCCGGGCCTGATGCCAAAAGACACGATCAAGCAGCGGGGGGAAGGCGAAGCGGTAAAAGGTACGCTTGACAGGGGCGGACTGATCGCCGTGCAGACCCCCCAGATCTTTCTCTATGAGGTCCTCTTGCGGGCTTACAGGCAGGCCATGGCCCGCGGCCATTACGGGACGGACGATTCCGCCCTGGTTGAGGCCGCCGGGGGCAGGGTCCGCGTGGTGCCTGGCCTCCCGGAGAACATAAAGATCACCACCCCGGAGGACGGTTTGATAGCCGGGGCCATTTTCAAATACAGGGGAGGGGCTTCTTAATTTAAAAGGCCGATGATGAGGACCGGGTTCGGATACGACAGCCACAGGTTTGCAGAAGGCAGGGATTTAATACTGGGGGGCGTACGCATACCGCATGAAAAGGGCCTGGCAGGCCACTCGGACGCGGACGCGCTTATCCATGCCCTCATAGACGCCATTCTGGGCGCTCTTTGCGCCGGAGACATCGGGACGCACTTTCCGGACACCGACCCCAGGTACAAGGGCATATCAAGCCTTTTGCTCCTGGAGCATACCGTGCGCATGGCGAGGGAAAAGGGTTTTGCGGTGGACCAGGTGGACTCCACGGTCATAGCCCAGGCCCCCCGTCTGGCCCCTCATATCGGAGCAATGCGGAAGACGCTTTCCGGGGCGCTTGGGACGGAGGCGGTAAGCGTGAAGGCCAAGACCAACGAAGGCATGGGTTTTACCGGCAGGGGCGAGGGCATTGCGGCCTTTGCCGTATGCGTTCTAAGGAGCGTCTGATACCTTCCATAAAAAAGGCCTCTTTATTTCTTCAACTCGTACTTCGCTTTCAGCTGGCCGCAGGCGGCCAGGATGTCCGCTCCTTTGCTTTTCCTGATGATGGCAGTGCAGCCCGAGTCTGCAAGTGTCTTCTGAAAGGCAAGCACGCTTTGGGCCGATGGTGTCTGGAAGTTTTTTTCCGACCCTTCGTGCCGGTTGAAAGGTATCAGGTTCACCTTTGAAGGGATGCCGTGCAGCAGTTTCACAAGCCTGCGGGCGTCCGCCACGCTGTCGTTTATGCCGCCAAGAAGCACGTATTCGAATGTTATCCTTCCCCGCCTGGCAAGCGGGAACTGCCTTAGCGCCTGCATGAGCGGGGAGATCCCGTATCTTCTGTTTATTGGCATGATAAGGCTTCTTGTCTCGTCAGTTGCCGCATTCAGGGACACGGCAAGGTTCACCATCGGCGCCTTTCCGGGCAGCTCCATTATCCGGGGCACGATGCCCGCCGTGGAAAGGGTGATCCTCCGTTTTGAAAAATGCGCAAATTCCGTAAGGCGCTTCAGCGCGGCGGCAACGTTTTCAAGATTGTTAAGCGGCTCCCCCATCCCCATGAAGACGATGTTGGTTATCTGTCGCGGCGCGATGCGCCTCTGGACGGAAAGGACCTGCTCCACGATCTCCCGGGGTTCGAGGTCCCTTATGAAGCCAAGCCTGCCCGTGAGACAGAACCTGCAGCCCACGGTGCAGCCCACCTGGCTTGAGATGCACAGGGTGAGCCGCGGGGTCTTTGTTTTTTCAGTATTTTCCGCCTCCTGGTCCTCATCGGACGGGATAAGGACGCTTTCGACAAAATTTCCGTCGTCCAGCTCGAAAAGGTATTTTTGAGTGCCGTCCTTTGAGGTAAGGGTTTCTTTTGTCTTGAGCGTGCTTATGAACGCCTTTTGTGAGAGGCTTTCCCGCAGGTTTTTCGAAAATTCCGTTATCTCTTCGATGCAGGTTACGTTTTTTTCGTACATCCAGTGCAGGAGCTGGCCGGCCCGGAAGGCGGGCAGGCCCTCATTTTTCATTAAAAATTCTTCCAGGGCGGACTTGCCCAGGGATTTGAGGTCTGTCTTTGCAGAGGCCATCTTTTTATTTTAATTCGACCTCCGCCACCCTTTCAAGGCAAGCAAAAAGCCGTTAGTGGCACAGGTTTTTTGGATCCATGGATAAGGAGACAGGGTGAGCACGGCTTGCTCATTCTCGCTGCGGGGCACTGCCCCGCGCTCCGAGGATTTGCCGAATGAGATTTATTGTTACCCCGAAAGGTCTCATTCGGCAAATAAGCCGCCGCCATGCCCACCCCGCCTCCTTTTAACCAGTTTAACCAGCCTTTTTTGTAGATCTTTTATCATCATTACCAAAAAGCCCGGGTATTTCAGCCCGGGCTTTTTGATTTGCGTTTCTTGTTTTTTTGGACAGGGAAAAAGAAAAAACTACGTGCCCATCTCCCAGCTCCGAAGGTATTTTTTCTGTTCGGGGGTAAGCTTGTCTATCTTGATGCCCATCCCGGCCAGTTTCAGGCGGGCTATCTCCTGGTCTATCTCGCAGGGGACCGGGTAAACGGTCTTGCTCAGCTTCCTGTGGTTTTTTGCCATGTACTCGGCCGACAGCGCCTGGTTGGCAAAGCTCATGTCCATCACCTGGGAAGGGTGCCCTTCGGCCGCGGCAAGGTTTATGAGCCTGCCGTCGCCAAGCAGATAGACCCGGTTTCCGTTCCTGAGGGTGTGCTCCTCCACGAAATCCCTTATCATGCGGGTCGCCTTGGAGAGCTTTTTGAGCGCCGGGATGTCTATCTCCACGTTGAAATGGCCGGAGTTCGCCACTATGGCGCCGTCTTTCATCTTCTTGAACGCCTTCTCCGAGATGACGTTTATGTCCCCGGTCACGGTTATGAAGATGTCGGCATTGGGTGCGGCCTCTTCCAGCGGCATCACGGAAAAGCCGTCCAGCACCGCCTCCAGCGCCTTGAGAGGATCGACCTCGGTCACGACCACCCTGGCCCCCATTCCCTTTGCCCTCATGGCAACCCCTTTGCCGCACCATCCATAGCCGCACACCACGAGTATGGAGCCGGCCAGGAGCCGGTTGGTGGCCCTGAGCACCCCGTCCAGCGTGGACTGCCCGGTGCCGTAGCGGTTGTCAAAGAGGTATTTTGTGTAGGCGTCGTTTACCGCGATAATGGGGTACTTCAGGACCCCGTCGGCCGCCATCGCCTTGAGCCTTATGACACCGGTCGTAGTCTCCTCGGTGCCGCCAAGCATGTTTTTAATGAGGCCCTCTTTTTCCTTGTGGACGGTGCTTACCAGGTCCGCACCATCGTCCATCGTTATGTTGGGCGTGATGGAAAGGCACTGCCCCATGTGCTTGTAGTAGGTCTTGTTGTCCTCGCCCTTTATTGCAAACGTCGGTATCTTGAAGTGCTTCACCAGGGAGGCCGCTACGTCGTCCTGGGTGCTGAGCGGGTTTGAGGCGCACAGGTGCACCTGCGCTCCGCCCGCAGACAGCGTGTCCATAAGGTTTGCCGTCTCCGTGGTCACGTGCAGACAGGCGGCAAGGCGTATGCCCTTAAGGGGTTTTTCCTTCCTGAACCTCTCCTTGATGCCCCTTAGCACCGGCATGTCCTTTGCGGCCCACTCTATCCTCAAGCGTCCTTTTTCGGCCAGTTTTATGTCTTTTATATCGTATTTCATTCTTATAGTCCTACCTCTTTCCTGAGCGCCTCGGCCTTGTCAGTTTTCTCCCATGTGAAACCGGCCTCGTTTCTGCCGAAATGGCCGTATGCGGCCGTCTTTTTGTATATCGGTTTTCTTAAATCGAGAGATTCGATTATCCCTTTCGGGGTGAGAGGGAACAGCTTTCTCACGGCGGCGGCCGTTTTCTGGGGGTCCACCTTGGTGGTGCCGAAGGAGTCCAGAAGCAGGGAGACCGGCTCCGGCACGCCTATGGCATAGGCTATCTGCACCTCCATCTTGTCCGCGATGCCGGCTGCCACTATGTTTTTTGCTATGTGTCTGGCCATATAAGCCCCGGAGCGGTCGACCTTTGTCGGGTCCTTGCCGGAAAAAGCGCCGCCGCCATGGCTGCCGACGCCGCCGTAGCTGTCCACGATTATCTTTCTTCCGGTCAGCCCGGTGTCTCCCATCGGGCCGCCGGTAACGAACCTGCCGGTCGGGTTTATGTAATATTTGATATGCTCCTCGTCGATCAGATCCATGGGGACGACCGGTTTTATTACTTTTTCTATCAGGTCGTCTTTAAGGTCCTTCAGATGCACGTCCGGGCTGTGCTGGGTTGAAATGACGATGGTATCTATCCTGAGCGGCTTCCCGTCCCTGTACTCGACGGTCACCTGCGTCTTGCCGTCGGGCCTCAGATAGGCAAGCACATCGGACTTTCTTACTTCGGTCAGCTTCATGGCAAGCTTGTGGGCCAGGGAAATGGGAAGCGGCATGAGTTCAGACGTTTCGTTGCAGGCGTAGCCGAACATGAGCCCCTGGTCTCCGGCGCCCCCCGTGTCAACACCCATGGCAATGTCGCCCGACTGCTCATGGATCGATGTGACCACGGCGCAGGTCTCGTAGTCAAAACCGTATTTTGCGCGGGTGTACCCTATCTCCTTTATGGTTTCCCTGACGATCGAAGGGATGTCCGCGTAGGTCGAGGTGGTGATCTCTCCGGCCACAAAGGCAAGCCCCGTGGTCACAAGGGTCTCGCAGGCCACCCTTGAGAACGGGTCTTTCGCTATGATCGCGTCGAGTATGGCATCGGAGATCTGGTCCGCCACCTTGTCCGGGTGCCCTTCGGTCACTGATTCCGAAGTGAAAAAATAGTTCAATCTGGACATTTTAAAAGCACCTCCCTTTTTCTGGAAATAGCAGCCTATAAGTTTACTCCAAGGAGAGTCTAAAGAAAAGAGAAATCTGTTTTATGCCGGGTATAGGTTTTTTCTAAGGGTAATTTTTTTGTTTTTTTGAGAGGCCGGGCCTCTTGTTTTGAAGGGACGGACAGCCGGAGGGGTCAAAACTCCTTGCGGCCCAGGAAGGCCCTTGGCTTCCCCGCGCCCCTGGGCGGACCGATGAGGCTGTCCTCCTCCATGAGCTCCACTATCCTGGCGGCCCTGTTGAAGCCTATCTTGAGCCTCCGCTGTATGGCGGAGATGGAGACCTCGCCGGACTGCGCTCCGAGCTCCACCGCCTTTTCGTAAAGCTCGTCCCTGGCGGTCTCGCCGGGCTGATCGTTTTCCGGCTCCGCTTCCTTTATGGCCTCAAAGATGCTGTAGTCTGGCGGCCTCTGGGCCTTTATGAAATCGGTGATGGATTTTATCTCGCCTTCTGATATGTAGGCCCCATGCACCCTCAGGACCCTGGAGCCCGGGGAAAGCAGGAGCATGTCCCCCTTGCCTATGAGCTGCTCGGCGCCCTGGGCGTCCAGTATGGTCCTGGAATCTATCCTCGAGGCCACCTGGAAGGCTATCCTGGTGGGGAAATTGGCCTTGATCACCCCGGTAAGGACATCCACCGAAGGCCTCTGGGTAGCCAGTATCAGGTGGATGCCCGATGCCCTGGCCATCTGGGCGAGCCTCGCGATGCTTTCCTCCACCTGGGCGGCCGAGGACAGCATCAGGTCGGCAAGCTCGTCGATGACGATGACTATGAAAGGGAGCCTTTCCTCCTCCGGGACGGCGCGGTTGTACCCCTCTATCCCGCGCACCCCTTTGCCCGCTATGAGCCGGTAGCGCCTCTCCATCTCGAACACCATTTTTTTAAGCGCCTCGGAAGCGGGCTTGGGCCCGGTCACGACCGGGCTTATCAAGTGGGGTATGCCTTCGTATGCCGAAAGCTCAAGGAGTTTCGGGTCTATCATGAGCATCTTCACCTGCTCGGGCGAGGCCTTGTAAAGGACGCTCGTTATCATGGAGTTAAGACAGACGCTTTTGCCCGCCCCCGTTGCCCCGGCCACAAGCAGGTGCGGCATGCGCGCGAGGTCCGCAACCACGGAGGTCCCGAATATGTCCTTGCCCAGGGCCAGTGTCAGGTTTGAGGCGCTGCGCCTGAAACCCTCCGAGTTGATTATGTCCTTTAAAAAAACGGTCTCCCTCTGCCTGTTTGGCACCTCTATGCCGATGGCGGCCTTTCCGGGTATCGGCGCGATCCTTGTGCTCAGCGCCTTCATGGAAAGCGAAAGGTCCTCTGCCAGCGAGACCACCTTCTGGATCTTCACGCCCGGGGCGGGCTCGAACTCGTACATCGTGACCACGGGGCCGGCCTGCACCTGCGAGACCTTGCCCTGAATGCCAAAATCCCGGAGTTTTCTTTCAAGCAAGGCGGACCCCGAGATCAGTTCCTCCTTCGAGGGCCGCTCCACCTGCGTGCCCGGGTCCTCAAGGAGGCTGGCTGAGGGCAGCGCATACGCCCGGTTTCCGGGGGAGACGCTTCCGGCATGGGGCGCACTGGCTGGTTCGTATTTTCTGTAGTCCTCTTCCGCGGGTTCCTCGGGGCCGGCGATAAATACCGGTTCGCTCTCCGGCAGCGGGTCTTCCGCAAAGGGCACAGCCTCAGGCTCCGGAGTTTTTTGGTCTCTCCCTTTTCCCCGGCCCGCATTTTTCGCCTGCCCGGTCCCGCCGTTTTTTGCCGTGGACAGCAGTTCTTTGAGCGTCACCGGGCTTAAAAGAACCAGGGAGGACAGCAGGAAAAAAACGGCCAGTATGTAGCCTCCGGGCACGGAAAGGTACCTTACCAGGTACAGGGCGCCGCGCTGGCCTATGAACCCCCCCGCGTTCCAGCCCGTGAGCTTGAAATCAAGCCCGGTGAGCCCCGAAATGAAAGAAAAAGACAGCATGAACAGAGCCGCGCCCGCCAGGTGGAGTTTTAATACCTGCCGTTCCATGATCTTCCGGATGCCGGCAGCGGCCAGGAAAAACGGCAGGAAAAAGGCCGAGACCCCGAAAAGGGAGAAAAACAGGTCTGCGATGTCTGCGCCAACGGGACCGCCGTAATTGTGCACGGCATAGGTGCTGTCAGTGAATAGCGACGGGTCCCATTTTGAGTAGCTGAAAAGGCAAAGCGCAAGGTAGAGGGCCCCCAGTACGGAGGCAACGCCTATGAGCTCGCGTTTCTTATTCACCGGCCGTCAAATCAAAAAACAAAAAACCATTTTCATCCGCGCAAAAAAGCGCCAGCGGCACCCCGAACATGGATGAAATTATAACATTTTTGGCCCGGAAGGCCGGGGCGGGCGGCGGGCGCGGTCTTTAACCCACTGGAAAACTGCTCTTAACCCATTGAAAACAGAAGGTCTTTTATTGTAGTATTAACATTAGCCGAAGTGGTGGAACCTGGTAGACACGCACGTTTGAGGGGCGTGTGGGGCAACCCGTGCGGGTTCAAATCCCGCCTTCGGCATTTTTAATTTTTAAAAAGTTCCGTTTCGCTTCCCCGAAAAAAGGTCCCAGGCCCGGAAGAAAAGTTGCTTCAGGGCGTTTTCCGGTCCAGGACCTCCCTCACCTTCGAAACAAGGACCCCTGGGGCAACCGGCTTCAGGATGAAGTTTTTGTCTTTTTTCATGCCGGCTTCCCCAAGACCGCTTCCGCCTATGACCTCAGGCGCGTAGCCGCTCATGAAGATGACCTCCGTGGACGGCCCTATCCGCCTTATCTGCTCGCTGGCCTCTTTCCCGCCCATTTTTGGCATGATGACGTCCAGCACGGCAAGCTGAATGTCCTTGCGGTTTGCCGTGAACTTCTCCACGGCGTCCAGCCCGTTTTCAGCCTCGATGACCGTGTACCCGTATTCCCGGAGGACGGCGCTTGTGAGCTGCCGCAATATGACGTCATCTTCGGCCACGAGAATGGTTTCAGGCCCTCCCCGCAGCCCGTCCCTGTCCGGGAGGCCGCCTTTTTGGCCCATGGCTTCCGGGACATCCATGAGGGGCAGATATATGCTGAATGACGTGCCGATCCCCGGCTCGCTTTGAACATCGATGCGGCCGCCGTGCTGCTCTATTATCCCGTAGGTCACGGAGAGGCCGAGCCCGGTCCCCTTGCCCGCTTCCTTTGTCGTGAAAAAGGGGTCAAATATCCTTTCGATGGTCTGGGCCTCCATCCCTGTGCCCGTGTCCGTCACGGAGATCACCGCGTGCCTGCCCGCCGCGGGGTTGCCGCGCCCGCCCTTCAGCTCCGCGGTCCCGGCCTGTATGACAATGAACCCCCCTGCCGGCATGGCGTCCCTGGCGTTTGCCACCAGGTTCATGAGCACCTGTTCTATCTGGCCGCTGTCGGCCATTACGACCAGGTCATCGCCCGAGCGCCTGACCACAAGCTCGATGTCTTCCCTTATCAGTCCGAGAAGGAGTTTTTCGATCCCTTTTACCAGGGCATTCAGCTCTACCGGGCGCAGGCTTATGTTCTGTTTACGGCTGAACGTCAGGAGGCTTTTGACCAGCTGTGCCGCCCTGTTGGAGGCCGAGAGGATATTGTTTACGTAGTTTTTCAGGGGCGAGTCCTCTCCGACCCTGGCTTCAAGCAGGTCGGCATAACCGATTATGGCCGACAGTATGTTGTTGAAGTCATGGGCGATGCCGCCGGCCAGCTGGCCCACGGCCTCCATTTTCTGCGCATGCCTCAACTGCTCCTCAAGCTTCGTTTGCCGGGTTATGTCTGTGGTAATGCCCAGGAGGGCCACGATCCGCCCGGTTGCGTCCCTGAAAGGCAACGCCTGCGTCGATAGCCTGCGGGGTGTCCCCTTCAATCCAATGATCTCGAACTCAAGCGAGGCCGGCTCGCCTTTGAAGACACTGTTCATGAGGGCCTTGAAGGGGCCCCTGTATTCGGGCATGACCAGGCCTGAGACCTGCCTGCCCTTCACCTGCTCGAAGGAGTCGGCCTCTATCATGGCCAGCCCCGAAGGGTTCATCGCAAGAAGCGCCCCGTCCGGGGCAAGCAGCTTTACACATTGGGGCTCGGTCTCTATTATCATCCGTAAACGGCTTTCGCTTTCCTTCAGCGCCTCTTCCAGTTTCTTCCTGCTGGTGATGTCCTGGAAGGTCTCGGTGACGAAGAGCAGCCGCCCTTCAGGGTCATGGGAAGGCGCGGCGCTGAACAGCATGTACCTGTCAGCTCCGCCCAGATCGCGGAACCACCCCTCGGCCTCGAGCCCCTTGTTGACCAGCCTGGAAAGGCAGTGCGCGGCATACCGGCCGTCCATTTCCTCAAAATTCCCGTCTATTATCATGTCCGCAAGGGTGGGGCGTTTTTCGGAATAGAAGGGCCTCCAGTGGTCCCTGGTGCCTATCACGGCCTCGGCCTTCACCCCCGTGAGCTCCTCGCAGGCCTTGTTCCAGACTACAACCTCATGGTCCGCATTGAGCACGAAAGCGGCAACTGACAGATTTTCGATCAGGCAGGCATGCAGGTCCTCAGCCTTTTTTTTCCAGCCGGCGGGACTTGCAGTTGGCTGCCGCCCGTTTCCAGGGGTTTTTTCCAAAGGGGTCCTTTTTAAAACAATCTTTAAATTTAAAAACTAATGGATTATTTTAAAAAAATGGCTTTATTGTCAAGCCCGGTCTGAAAAAACAGGTCCTTTAAAGCTTCGGTTTTCAGGGACGCCCTCCATGTTCCGGTCCTGAAATTTTGATTCTCACAATGTCTATAAATTAATGTAGACACAGCGGCTTTTTTTAACATAGAATAGTGCACCTAATGCACATGGTGCTTTTCTATGCTCTGAAGGGGGAAGAAGCTGAAATGGCTAAGCGGCGCGGCAGTACTTTAGGTGTATTGGCATTTTTTGTGTTTTTCCTTGTTTTTCTCCCCGGGCCTGGTGGCACGGCGCGGGCGGACAGCGCGGGCAGGATCGGGAAGGAAGGCTGTGTGACGAGCAAATGCCACAGCAACTTCGGGACGGACAAGTTCATCCATGGCCCGGTTGCTGCGGGCGATTGCCTTTTCTGCCACCAGAAGACGGGGAAGCACAAGTTCAAACCCGTTCCGGACCCGGTTTCCCAGCTCTGCTACAAGTGCCATCAGAGAATGGACACAGCCCGCCATGTCCATCCGCCGGTGAAGGCCGGCGCATGCACGGCATGCCACAGTCCCCATCAGTCGCCGTACAAGTACCAGTTGCGGGCCGCCGAGGGACAGGACCTGTGCTTCATGTGCCACAACAAGAAGAGAATGGCCGGCCCATTTAAGCACGGGCCGGCCGCAACCGGCCAGTGCACCATATGCCATAACCCCCATGGCTCCCCTTACCCGAAGATGCTCTTCGCAAGAGGAAACAACCTCTGTCTTTCCTGTCACACCGACAAGGCGCAAGAACTGAAAAATGACAAATACATCCATCCCGCGGTGGAGCTTGGCTGCATTAACTGCCACAGCCCGCACAGCGCGGGCTACAAGTACAACCTGAGGGCCGACCGCCATGAGGCCCTCTGCTTCAGGTGCCACACGGGCAAGAAGCAGCAGGTCGAGGACTCAAAGACGAAGCACGGGGCCATTACCGAGACCAAGAAAAAATGCCTGAACTGCCATAATCCGCACGGCTCGAACCTCCCCAAGATGCTCCTGAAAAAACCGGTGGACCTGTGCCTGTCCTGCCATGACAAGCGGCTGAAAACCCCCACAGGCTGGATAGTGAACATGAAGAAGTACCTGCAGGAAAACAAGGACTGGCACGGGCCAGTCAGGGAAGGGGACTGCCCGGCCTGCCACAGCCCGCACGGCTCGCCGTATTACAGGCTGCTGAGGAAGCATTTCCCCTCCACCATGTATACGCCTTATGACCCCAAGGCATACGCGCTTTGCTTCATGTGCCACCAGAACACCATTGCGGCGGAGAAATACACGACGACGCTCACCAACTTCAGGAACGGCAACCTGAACCTGCATTATGTCCATGTGCACCAGCAAAAAGGCCGTGTCTGCATATTCTGCCACGACCCGCACGGCAGCAATAACCCGAAGCACATCAGAGACTATGTCAAGTTTGGGGCATGGCACCTGCCGATAAATTACAAGAAGACGCCCACGGGCGGGCAGTGTTCTCCGGGCTGTCACGTTACGCGCTACTACGACCGCGTAAACCCGAAGAAAAACCGGTAGCCCGGAGCTTTTTGAAGCGGACAGGATGAACCATAAAACTTTTGGATGTGGGGCCCGGCTTTTTTAAAGTTCAGGGCTTGAAAAAACTGGAGGCGTTTTTTAAAGTGAAATACATGATTGACCGGCAGGGGACCTTTTGGAGGTCCCCTTTATCTCTGACTGTTGCTTTTTTCTGCCTTGTGGCATTTTTGGCCATTCCCGAAAAACCCGCTTTTGCCGTACAGGGACAAACCCAGGCCCCGGAGCAGGGACAGGACCAGGTGCAAAATGCCCAGACCCAACCCGGGTTGCAGGGGGCTGCCGCTTTAATGGCAGCGGCGGAGGCTGAAAAGGAAAACAAAAAGAAAGAACAAAAAAAACCCCTTTCGGGCGAGGCGCTGGCGCTTTCCCTGTTAAGGCGGTCATTGGCCCTCGAAAAGGAAAACAAGCTGGACGAGGCTATATCGGAGACGAGGCAGAGCATCACCGCAGACCCCGCTTATATGCCTGCCAAGGTGCGGCTTGGCGACCTGCTTGTCAAAAAAGGCCTTTTGGATGAGGCGATGAAGGTCTTCGAGGGCGATCTGAAGGAAAATCCCGAACTGCATGCCGCAAAGGCTGGCGAAGGGGTTGTCCTTTTCAAAAAAGGAGACCTCCAAGGAGCGCTGGCCGATCTGAAAGAGGCCCTTGTGCTCAACCCGGACCCGGTCGAGGCGTATTATGAGCTGGGCAATGTCTATGAGAAAATGGGCAAGCCCCGGAAGGCGATGGAGGCGTACAAAAAAGGGATAGAAAAATTAAAGCAGGGGAGGCACTGAAGTGGGGAAGGGAAAAATAAGAGCCGGCATAAAAAGAAAAAAGGCCCGCGGAAAAAGCCTTTTCCTTGTGCTTCTGGTGCCTGCGTTTTTGTCCTTCCAGGCGGTCTTTTTCTCCCTGGCCCCCCGGACTTTTGGCCAGAACCTTCAGGTGGGCACAAAGGCCCCGGCCTTTTCTCTTAAGGACCTGAACGGCCAGACGAAGACATTCGCCGATGTAAAGGGGGCCAAACTCACCGCCCTCGTCTTCTGGGCCACATGGAGTGTAAATTCCCCGCGCGAGCTTAAAAAGATGGAGGCCCTTTACCACAAATACAAGGACAAGGGTTTCGCTGTTGTGGCGATCAACGTCGAACAGCAGAACATCGATGACCAGACCCTTGCCAAGATAAAGGCCAAGATGGCCGAGCTGAAGCTCGACGTCCCGGTGCTCATAGACTATGGGCTCAATGCCTTCCATGACTATGAAGTGATCGCCGTCCCGACCACCGTCATACTGGACCCGCAGATGAAGATCCAGTACGAGCTTTTCGGTTACCCGATCGTCGGCTCCGCGGATATGATAGATTTCATAAACGGGCAGTTCGGAGGCGGCAAGAAGGGCGGCAGCGCCAAAAATGTCCATATGCCGAGCGACAGGGCCCTCAGGTGCTACAACCTGGGCATGAGGATGCTCAGATCAGAGCGCATGGCAAGCATGGCCCCCACGTGGCTGGAAGAGTCCATAGCCGCCGACCCCAAATTCGCCCGTCCGAACATAAGCCTTGGGGAGTATTATGCCTCGCAGGGCCAGACGAAGCTTGCAAAGGAGCAGTTCGAGCAGGCCCTCACAAAGGAGCCCGGCAATGTCATAGCCATGTGCGACCTGGGCAGTCTTCTGGCAGCCTCGGGCGATATCAAGGGCGGAATGGCGCTCATGCAGAAGGCAATGGAGCTTGACGAGGCCTATACTCCCTGCTATTATCTGCTGGGCTATTATTACGGGAAAGGGGGCGACATGGCAAAGGCGCGCGGCATGTTTGCGGCAGCGGCCAAGCTGGACCCCATGGATTCCCAGATATACATGTACGAAGGCAGGCTGTATGAGGGGAAAAGCGATGCGCGGGATGCCGCCGTGGCGTACGGCATGGCACTGAAAACCATGCTTGGCCTATGATGAAGCGGGCCGCCGTCTGCTTGTTTTTCCTCCTCCTGCTGCTGCCGCAAAGAGGTTATCCTGACGATTATTCCCTGAGGATCGTCACCCCTGTGGACATGACTTATACGCAGGGAGGGCAGACCATCTCCGTCGTCTCCAGAGTAAGTGAAAATGCCTTCAGCTCGCTTAAGATATACGTGGACGGGGATCTGCAAAAGACCCTTAGCGACATTGACGGCAAGCGGTACGTATGCTCGGTGGCCGATGTCCATCCGGGGATAAACACCATAATGGTTTCGGGCATAATGGAGGACGGGGGCGCGGTCTCCAGGCAGGTAAAGGTCTTCATCATTTCGCCCATATCCGCCAGGTACGGCAATCCCCCCGACGGTTACACCCAGTACTGGTTCCACAGCTCCTCGAGCACCTGCTTCACCTGCCACCAGATGCAGCCGCAAAAGTCTGACCTGTATCCGGCAAAACACTCGGATTCCAGTTGCTATGTATGCCACAAGGACATAACGGACCGGAAATACGTCCACGGCCCGACTGCCGCCTGGGCCTGCCTCATGTGCCACGACCCGAAGGCGGACCCGAAATATTCCACGCCAAACCCTCCCGTGAAGATGTGCGAAAAATGCCATGGCGACGATATCGCCGCATGGCAAAAGCTCAAGCACCAGCACGGCCCCTTCGCGCTCGGGATGTGCACTACGTGCCATAGCCCGCACGGCTCCAACTGGCCGTTCTGGACCAGGAAGTTCCCCACGGACCTCTGTCTGTCCTGCCATGTGGGGCAAAGCGGCAATCATGTGATCACCTTTTTTAACGGAGATCCCCACCCGATGCGCGGCCATCCGGACCCCAGGCACCCGGGACGGGAGCTGTCCTGCGCCTCTTGCCATAGCCCGCACGCGTCGCCCTACAGGTTCCAGCTCTTCGGTGACTACAGACACCCCCGCACTTTCTGCAGGGGATGCCATTTCACAAAGGCGATGCCCTATTAGGTTTTTTTAAAAAAATCAGCCGCGGGGGGGACTTTTAAAACAAAAAAGGACCCCGTAAGAGTTTTTTTCGCGCAATCCCCGCCTCTTCCGTTTGATATATAATAAAGTTGTGAGCGCACCGTTTTCCGAAGAGTTTGTATTCCTCCTGGATTCTCTGGATTCCCTTGACATCCCCGCTGTTTTGGCAGGTGAAGACCGGAAGGTCCTCAAGGCAAACCGGGCAGCCGGCGCCGCTCTGGGCTGTTCACCCGAAGATATAAAGGGCGCCTGTCTGGGCGATTTCATCTCTACCGCCGCGCCTCACGCGGGAGCGGACCCCTGGGCTGGGACGCATCCTGAAGGACATGGCGGGCCGACGGGCGATGCTGCCGGTATTCCGGGCCTGGCCGTCCCGGCCGGGGCAGGGGCCGTCCGGACATGCTGTTTTGAATCCCGCTGCACCAGGAAAAACGGCGAGACGTTCGCCTCGAAGATCACCGTCATCAAGCGCAGCCAGCCGGCCTGCCAGGCCGTCATCATACAGGAGAGGAAGGAAGACCCCGGGCACGCCGGGCTCATAAACGAGCTTGGCGGGATAATAAATTCCAGCCTCAGCATAGGCACCATATTCAGGATGGTCGCCTCGGAGATAAAAAAGATCGTTGATTACGACAGGGCCAGCCTGCTGCTTTATGACGAGGAAAATAAAAACCTGCTCATCTTCGCCCTGGACACCGGGATGAGGACGCTCATGCCGAAAGGCGTAAAGGCCCCGATAGAGACAACCAGCGCGGGCTGGGTGGCAAAAAACAACCGGCCATGGATAAATTGCGACCTCCGGGAAGAGGTCCTCTTCCCGGATGACAAAAAGCTGGCCGATGAGGGCATACGCTCGACCATAAGCATCCCGCTGTTCAAGGACCGGATGCTGGGCGTGTTCAACCTGGACAGCACCACGCCCGCGAAGTACTCCGGGGGAGACCTCGACATACTCCTTCCGGTCGCCAGGCACATCTCGATGGCGCTTGAGAACGCCCTTCTTTTCGAGGAGATATCCAAGGAGAAGAAGGAGTGGAAAAAGACGTTTGACGCGATAACGGACATGGTGTGGATAGAGGACGGCAACCAGCGGATAATACGGGCAAACCAGGCGGTCCTGGAGAAGACAGGCTTCACGGCCTCCCAGGTGGTCGGCAAGCCGTGCAGGCAGGTCATGGAAAAAATAGGCATTCATGTGACGGCCAGGCTTTGCCAGCAGACCCTGGTGAACAGGACGCCGTCCTTCCTGGAGCTTGCGGGCAGGGACAGCGGCATATTCCATTTCTGGGTCTATCCACTTGTGGATGAAGAGGGGCGGATGTACGCCATGGTGCATTATCTGAAAGACGTCACCGGCCAGAAGAGGATGGAGCAGCACCTTATAAGGTCAAACAGGCTGGCCTCTCTGGGCACGCTGGTGGCGGGCATCGCCCATGAGATAAACAATCCTCTGGGCATCATAGCGGGCTATTCTGAGGCCCTCATGGACAGGGCCAGGGAAGACGCCCTGCTGAAGGTCCCGGAGTTCGAGGACTTCCCGGAGTACCTGGAGACGATACACAAGGAGATATTCAGGTGCAAGGGCATCCTGCGCAGCCTGCTTGATTTCGCCAGCCCTTCCCCGGGCTCGTTCCGCCAACTGGACATAAACGAGATAATCAAGGAGGTCATCCTTCTTGTAAACCACAAGGCAAAGAGGCTCAACCACCTCATGGAGTTCAACCTGAGGAGGGACCTGCCAAAGATATATGGGGAACCCGGCGCCCTGAGGCAGCTTTTCATGAACATCATCATAAACTCCATGTACTTCACTCCGGAGAAGGGGCGCATCACGATAACGACGCTCATGGAGGACGGAGCGGACGGCGAGGGCTTCGCCTCCCGGCCCCCTGTCGTAAAGGTGGTCATAAGGGACACGGGCGCGGGCATACCGGCCGAGATAATGGACAAGATATTCGACCCTTTTTTCACGACCAAGACGGCCGGAGAAGGCACCGGGCTTGGGCTTTCGATCTGCCACAAGATAGTGGAGGAGCACGGGGGCAGCATAGACGCACAGAGCTCCCCCGGAAGAGGGACAGCCTTCACCATAAAACTCCCCGTGGATGCGGAAAAAAGGGCCCCCGGGACGAGGAAGACCCACGAAGCCCATGAAGAAGGGAAGAAGGCGGTGAGGAACGCGTGATAAGGGTCCTTGCGGTGGACGACGAGGAGCCCTTCAGGAGGCTCCTTAAAAGGGAGCTTGCCAGGAAAGGTTTTTACGTCGAGGCTGCCGCCGATGGCGGGGAGGCCCTGCAGATCCTCAAGGAGAAGACCTTTGACATAATACTCCTTGACATCGTGATGGCGGGCATGGACGGGGTTTCCATGATGGAGAAGTTGAAAAACGACCCGGCCGGCCCCGTGATAATAGTCCTCACAGGAAAGGCGACCGTGGAGACCGCCGTTGCTGCAATGAAAAACGGGGCCTACGACTACCTGACGAAACCTTACAAGCTCGATGAGCTCGTTATCATCATAAACAGGGCCTATGAATACGGAAGGCTTTCCACCAAGAGCAAGCTTCTCGAACAGGAGCTGGTGAGGAAGGAGTCCGCCGCCCAGTTCGTTTATAAAAGCAGGCAGCTTGGCGATGTCATCTCACTCATAAAAAAGATAGCTCCCACGGACTCTCCGGTCCTCATCCAGGGGGAATCCGGCACCGGCAAGGAACTGGCCGCCAACATCCTGTGGCGAAGCAGCAAGAGGCGGGATCTGCCCTTCATCGCGCTCAATTGCGCCACCCTTTCTGAAAGCCTGATGGAGTCGGAGATATTCGGGCACGAGAAGGGGGCCTTCACTAACGCCTACCAGACCAAGCACGGCATAGTGGAGGTGGCGGACACGGGCACGCTCTTTCTGGACGAGATAGGCGAGATGCCCATGAAGCTCCAGGCCAAGCTCCTCAGGTTCCTGGATTCGGGGGAGTTCAGGCGGGTGGGCGGCAACAAGAACCTGACCGTGGATGTAAGGGTGATAGCGGCCACGAACAGGGACATAAGGGGCCTCATCAAGGAGGGCCTCTTCAGGGAGGACCTCTATTACAGGCTCAATGTCTTTTCGGTCAACATCCCGCCGCTCAGGGAGCGCCCCGAAGACATAGAGGAGCTGGCCGGATACTTCCTCCTCAAGTACGGCCGCAAGTTCTCAAAGAACATGGAGAGCATCGAAAGGCAGGCGATGGAGGCCCTTAAGGGCTACCGCTGGCCGGGCAATGTAAGGGAGCTTGAGAACATAATGGAAAGGGCGGTCATACTGTCCGAGTCCGGCACGATAGGGCGGGATGCGGTCCTCATTCCCGAGGCGCCAGCCGCGGACGGGGGCGAACGGCTTTCCCTGGAAGAGATGGAGAGGGATTATATACTACGGGTGTTCAAGGCCGCCGGAAGGAACCAGTCCAGGGCAAGCCAGATGCTGGGCATAGACAGAAAAACCCTGTACCTTAAGCTCAGGAAGTACGGTATGGACGGTATGGACCCGGCGAAAACGGACCCCTCCTGAGCTTTTTGGCCATGGGGAAAAATTCCCCACGGCCAGGTAATTTTTCCCCAACAACTATCCCGCTTTTTTGCGCCTCGTCTTTTCTCCCATGCCAAAAACCCTTTGAGAAAGCGGGCTTCCGGCCAACCCACCAAGGGTGGCACGCCTGTTGCTTGTTTCTATGGTCGTGAAGGGTAAAAACAAAAAAGTTCTTTTCTGCACGCATGACCCTGTGCTGGCCAAAAGTCTATACGGGCTGCTGCGGCAGGAGGGATACGAGGTGGACATGGCGGACCGCCTGATCCTGGCCATGCAGATGATCAGCGGCGGGGACTACAGTTTCGTGACCATCGATCCCGGGCCTTTCGGCCTTTCCACAGGTGACGCCGTACAGGTGATCAAGTCCGTTTCGCCGGGCCTGCCCGTTATAGTTGTCGGCCAGGCTTCTCCGGGGGCGGTGAACATCGAGGCCCCGGTCGACCTGGAGGAGTTCAAGGAGGCGGTCCGTGCCGTCCTCGCGATCGGGGGCGGAGGTGCGGAAAGCGAATTTTCTTCTTTAAAAAAAATACAGGGGGCACCATGACACCAAGGGAGACGATTTTAAGGGCGTTTGAAGGCGGCAAGGCGGACAGGGTGCCCGCCACACTTTTCGGGGCGGGCATGTGGAGCATCAGACATTACGGGTCTTCTTTCCAGGAACTCTCAGAGGACGCCGTCCGGATGTCCGATATGCTTGTGACGATGTCTGAGAAGCTCCTGTGCGATATAGTCTATGCGGGCTCCGGGTACAACAACTTTCATGCCTCGGCGCTGGGCGGCTCCATAAAGTTCAGGGAGATCGGGGCTCCGGACCTTGAGGCCCCGCTTGTGGCCTCCGAGGAAGACCTTCAGAAACTGGACATGGACCGGATAAACAGCGACAAGGTAGTCGAGACCACCAGGAAGGCGACAAAGCTTGCCAACGCAAAGATAGGCAACAACTACGCCGTTACCCTGACCGCCTGGGGGCCGTTCACCCTTGCGGCGCGTTTTGTGGGCGAGGAGGCGATGATGAAGGCCACTTTCAAGAGGCCCGCCTTTGTGGAGAAGGTGGTGGACTTCGCCACCCATCTGCTCATCCGCCTGTACGAGCCTCTGGTCGAGGACGGGACCCTTGAGGTCATAAGCCTGGCCGACCCGACGGCCTCCGGGGACCTGATCTCGAAGAAGCAGTTCGAGAAGTTCGCGCTCCCCTACCTCAAGAAGTTTACCGACTGGGCCAGGTCAAAAGGGGCCCACACCCTCCTGCATATATGCGGGAACACCACCGACCGTCTGGACCTCTTCCCGGCAACAGGAGCAAGCTGCATAAGCCTGGACCACAAGACGGACATCGTCAAGGCCAGGGAAGTGCTCCACGGCAAGATGTGCTTCGGCGGCAACGTGGACCCCGTGAAGATAATGCTGAACGGAAGCGCGCAGGAAGTGGAGGCGGAGTGCAGACGGCTGATAAGCACGGTCGGCACAGACGGCGGCTTTGTCCTTATGCCGGGCTGCGACATCCCTCCGACCGTGCCTTACGAGAATATTCAGAAACTGATACAGGTCGCCAGGGAATGGAAATACTGACCGGAAGGAGGTGAAGGGGGGCGGGGAAGGTCCGTTTTTGGGAGGTTCTATGAGAGACTTTTTAGCAAAAGCATCCGGCTTCAAGTGGGGCCGGAAGAAGGAGAAGAAAATGGCCGAACAGAAAAAGATGACAGTCGAAGAAGTGAACGCGTACATGAAGGAGAAATGCGGGTTTGTCCCCAGGATGTTCCAGATAATAAACACCGTCACCCCGGAGCCCGGCAGGACGTTCGCGGATTTCTACGAGAGCATATTCGGGGATGGCGCACTCTCGAGGAAGCATAAGGAGCTTATGTTCATGTCGGGCGGCGTGGCGTACTGCTCGCCCAGGTGCATCATCCACGTTGTGCCCGCGATAAACGCCGGGGCAACGACCGGAGAGATATTCGAGGCGGCCGCCGTGGGCATGATACTCGCGGGCTTTGTCCCCGGAGGGCCGGGCATACCGTACGCGTTCGAGTACGCCTTGAAGTGCCTTGACATCGAGGCCAAGTACAGGAAGGGCGAAAAATGGGAGTACCTGCCCCAGCCGAGGTTCGACCACGGCGTATTCTAATAAAAAAAATGCGGGGGGCGCGCCTTCCGGGCGTGCCCGCCCCGTCCTAAGGAGAAGGCATGTTCGGGTTTGACGCGGCGCAGAAGGTTTTTAACATAGGGGACGTCCGGATAGGGGGTCCGGCGGGCAGCAACCCTCCGGTCCTCATAGCCTCGATGTTCCACAACAAGGACCGTATCCTGGCGGACAGGAAGGGCAATTTTGACAGGCAGAAGGCAAAGGAGCTCATAAAAAACCAGGAGGAGCTCACCCGCTCAACGGGCATACCGGGGATGGTGGCAATGGTGGCCAACACCCCTGAGGAGGCGAAGATATACATAGATTTTTTTCTGGAGACGGCCTCAGGCAGCATGCCCTTCGGCATCGACATGTGGGTGGCCGAGCAGCGGGCAAAGGCAACCGAATACATCGCCAGGCTTGGCGTTCAGGATAGATTCCTGTACAACAGCATCACCCCGTGGGACAAGGACATAAGCGGACAGGTGGCAAGACTCAAGGACCTGGGCATCAAACACGTCGTTGTCCAGGCATTCGATGACAAGGACCAGAGCCCCGCGGGAAGGCTCAGGTCGCTTGAGGGCATACTTTCACAGGGGGCGGCGGATTTCGATACGGTGATAGTGGACACCTCCGTCATGAACCTGCCCGCCACCTCGCTGTCGCTTGTGGCAAACAGGCTTATCAAGGAGAAGCTGGGGCTGCCCTGCGGCGGGGCCTACTCAAACGGCACCCATATGTGGAAGCAGTCCAGGGAGGCCTGGGGGCTTGAAGGGTTCAAGGCGATGGATGCCGTGGCGCAGGGCATGTCCTCGGTCCTCTGGAGCGATTTTAATTTTTACGGGCCTATCGTCACGGCGCCAAGGATATTTCCGGCGGTGGCCACCGCGCACATTCTGCTTTCCACTCTTTTGTACACGGAGACAGGCACCATCGCCCCCGGAGGTGAACTGCCGATAAGGAAATTCTTCCCGGATTTCATAGAGAAGCTCGTTGCCGGGGGGGCCAGGAAATAGAAGGAAAAGGGAAAGAAAAAAGGAAAAATCCATCAATAAATTTTTTAGATCAGAAAGGGAAAAAAGCCGATGGCAGAGACGAGTACGATGACGCCAAAAGAGCGGGTCCTGAAACTTTTCGCGGGTGAAAAGGTGGACAGGCCGCCATGTTTCAGTGGGATGGGAAACGCCACGACGGAGGGGCTTGGCAGGCTCGGATACAAGTTTGCCGCCCTGCACTCAAACGCTAAAATGATGGCGGATGTGGCCGCCTCCACTTACAAGCTGACTGGGTTTGAGTGCGGCGTCGTGCCGTTTGACCTCTGCGTGGAGGCGGAGGCGCTCGGCTGCGAGATAAACGTCTACTCCCACTTGGACGACATCCTTTATCCGACGATCAGAAAGAAGATAATCCATAACGAAGAGGAGATGGGCATAAGCATTCCCCCGGACTTCACCCGCAGGGGGAGGATCCCGCTTGTGAAGGAGGCCATAAGCCTGGTGAAGGCCGGCATCGGAGGAGAAGTTGCCGTGGGCACCTATGTGCTTGGGCCCTTCACGCTGGCAGGCCAGATAATGGAGCTGAACGACCTTCTGAAACTCTCCTTCAAGAAGCCCGACAAGGTGGGGGGCCTTATGGACATACTGGCCGATGCCATCGTGCTTTGCGCAAGGGAGTTCGAGGAGGCCGGGGCCGATTACATCACGGTAAGGGAGATGGGCGCCACCTCCGACGTCCTTTCCCCCAGGGTGTTCAAAAACCTGATCCTCCCGTACCTGAAAAAGATATTCGGGCAGCTAAGGACAAATACGGTCCTCCATATATGCGGGAAGACCAATGACATAGCGCCCTTCATGGTGGAGTCGGGGGCCTCCGCCATCAGCGTGGACCAGAAAAACGACGTGGCGGAGACCAGGAAGAAGATAGGAAGCGCGCTTCTTTTCGGCAATTACGACCCTTATAACATCCTGGTGGCCGGCTCCGAGGCCAATGTCCGCCAGGCCATAAGGAAGTGCATGGATGACGGGGTGGACGCGGTCTGGCCGGGCTGCGACATCTGGCCCACCGTTCCCATACAGAACATAAAAGCCATGATGGATGAAGTTTTCAATTACAGGAGGCAAGCATGATAACGGAAGAAAAAAGGCAGGAGCTTTTGGAGAGGCTCAGAAATTCCGTCATTCAGTATGACGAGGATGGCGCCAAGGAGGCCTCAAACGAGGTCATAGAGCTTGGCATGGACGCAAATGACGCCATCTTCAACGGGCTGGTCAGCGGGATGGAGGAGGTCGGAAGGCTTTTCGAGGCCCAGGAGTATTTCGTGCCCGAGCTCCTCATGTCCGCCGACGCCCTCTACGCCGGCCTCGACATCCTGAAGCCCCACGTGAAACAGCTGGACCTCGGGGTGAAGGGCTCGGTCGTCATAGGCACGGTCGAGGGGGACGTGCACGACATCGGGAAGAACATCGTGAAGATGATGTTCGACGTGGCGGGCTTTACCGTCTACGACCTGGGCAGGGACGTGCCCCTGGACAAGTTCGTGGAGGAGCAGCTTAAGACCGATTCGGACCTGGTCTGCCTCTCCGCCATGATGACCACCACGATGGTGGGCATGAAAAAGGTCATAGACGACCTGCGGGCGAAAAATCCCAATGTGAAGATCATGATCGGCGGCGCCCCGGTCTCATCCGACATCGCGGGCAAGTGGGGCGCGGACGGCTACGCCAAGGACGCCAACAACGCCCTGAAGGACGCCATCAACATGGTGAGCTCTCTCAAGAAGATGAAGGAAGAGGCGGAAGCAAGAAAGCGGGGATGAGTTTTTAGAATGCTGGCGGATACGATGAGTAAAAATAAAAAAATCAGGACCGCTGATTTTGCTCCCCAAAAGGAGGAAAAGACCCTTGGGGCCGCATTGAAGGCGGAGCTGGTTTCCGCGGGGGCTGCCGTGGTGGGGTTCGCGTTTGTGCGGGGCGCTGCAGGCGATGAGCTGGCGCACCTGCAGATCGCGGTATCGATAGGGGTGGTAAAGAACCTGAACGAGGAGACGGTAAAACTGCTTCTGGCCCTTCAAAAAAGGGCCCAGGCCTTCCTGAGGGCAAGGGGATACAGGTATTTCTGCATCCCTCCGGATTCTGACCGGGTAAGGAACACCTTTGCCTCCAGGCTCTATCCGCTCCTTACGCACAAGATGGCGGCCACGCTGGCCGGACTTGGCTGGATAGGCAGAAACGGGCTTCTCATAAACCCCGAGTACGGCCCGCGCCTCTCTCTTGCGACGGTCCTCACTGACGCCCCGCTGGAACCAGGCTCCCCTGTGGCCCGCAGCAAGTGCGGGCCGTGCACCCTTTGCTCGGACTTTTGCCCCTCGCACGCCATCGCGGGCCTGGACTGGTCCTGGAGGGAGCCGTACATAGAACTGGTCAAGACGAACAAATGCGCGGCCCACAAGGGGCGCGCAAGGGCAACAAAAGGGAAGCCGAACTGCGGCCTTTGCATAAGCATCTGCCCTTACGGCAGAAAGACGGCAACGGGAAGAAAAAAATAGGAAAGATCGCACTTTTCCTTTTTTAAAAGTTCTTTATATGGAGGTAGAGGATGAAGAAGCACAGGGTTATCTTTCAGCCCTCCGGCAGGAGGGGCGAGGTGCCGGACGGCACTGACCTCCTTGATGTCGCCAGGAACCTGGGAGTGGACATAGAGTCTATCTGCGGGGGCAAGGGCACATGCGGCAAATGCAAGGTGAGGGTGGAGGAGGGTTTTTTCGAAAAGGACTCGATGGACTCCAGGATGGAGCACCTTTCCCCTCTTACGGACGTGGAGAGGAAATTTCTGAAACCCTCTGACGGGCCCGGCATGAGGCTGGCCTGCGCGGCGCACGCCCACGGGGACGTGAAGATATTCGTCCCTGAAAAATCGAGGGCTGGCAAGCAGGTGGTCAGAAAAGCGGCAAGAGAGCTCAATATTGCGATAGACCCCGCCGTGAAGACCTATTTTGTCGAGCTGCCAAAGCCCTCCCTGCATGAGCCCATCACCGGGGACCTGGAAAAGCTCAGGCGCGCCCTGTCTGAAAATTACGGGCTGGACGGGAAAAACCTGTCCATGGATTTTCTTGTCCTCAAGGACCTCCAGGACACCGTAAGAAAAGGCAACTGGGGCGTTACCGTCTCCATATGGAAGGGGCGGGAGATAATAAAGATCGCGCCCGGTTTCGTGGAGGCCTCATACGGGCTTGCCGTGGACGTGGGAACCACCACCGTCGTGGGCTATCTTACCGACTTGGCGACGGGCAAGGTATTGGCCACGGAGTCTATGATGAACCCGCAGGTCCCCTACGGCGAGGACGTGATGTCCCGCATTACCTACGCCATGACCAACCCGGACGGGGTGCGCAGGATGCAGGGGGCGATAGTAGAGGGGCTGAACGAAATCATATCAAACATAGTATCGAACGCAAGGAATTCGGGTCTGCTTCCGGGCGGGGACGCGGACACGGGCGGAGACGCCATTGTGGACATGACCATAGTCTTCAACACCGCCATGCACCACATATTCCTGGGTTTCAACCCGGAGCACATAGGGCGCTCGCCTTTCATCCCGGCCATACAGCACGGCCTGGACATCAAGGCCAGGGACCTGGGGATAAAGATCAACCCCGGCTCCTATATCTACGTCCTTCCCATAGAGGCGGGTTTTGTGGGTGCGGACAACGTTGGCGTCCTCATAGCCATGGAGCCTTACAACATGGATGAGAAGGTCCTGATAATAGACATAGGCACCAACGGAGAGCTCCTGCTTGGCAACCGGGAACGCGTTTGCTCCACGTCCTGCGCCACCGGGCCCGCCTTTGAGGGGGCGCAGATAAAAATGGGCATGCGCGCCGCTCCCGGGGCGATAGAAAAGGTGAAGATAGACCCTGCCACAAAAGAGCCCCTGTACAAGGTGATAGGCAAGGAGCAGTGGCACACCGATCTTGAGAAGGTGGACGCAAAGGGGATCTGCGGGTCCGGCATCATAGACGCCATCGCCTGGATGTACAAGGCCGGCATCATAGACAAGTCCGGCAGGTTCGACATGACCGCAGAGACCCCAAGGACAAGAAAGGACCACGAGGGGAAGCCCGAGTACGTCCTGGCATGGGCGCGGGAGACGTCCATCGGGGCCGACATAACCATAACCCAGGCGGACGTGCGGGCGCTCCAGCTTGCCAAGGGGGCGCTCTACGCGGGGGCGAAGCTCATGATGCGCAAAATGGGGATCGAGAAACTGGACAAGGTGCTTCTTGCCGGGGCATTCGGAAGCTATATAGACAAGGAGTCCGCCATGACGCTTGGCATGTTCCCGGACTGCGAGATAGAGAACGTCTACGCGGTGGGCAACGCGGCCGGCGACGGGGCCAGGATGGCCCTCGTGAGCAACACCAAGAGGCAGGAGGCCGAGGAGCGGGCCAGGTGGGTGGAGTTCGTGGAGATCGCCATCGAGCCCGCCTTTGAGAAGGAGTTCATGCAGGCCATGCACCTGCCGCACATGAAAGACAGCTTCCCGAACCTTAAAAAACTCATCGAGAAGGAGTCTCCGCATGTGGCGATAAAGGGGTGATCCCGTATGACAAGAGTCACCATAAACTCAGGCGCCTGCGGTTTTCTCTGTGTAGTGACGGCGGAGAAAGGCCCTGAAAGAAAGATATCCATCCGGCTGGAAAGCCAGTGCACGATGGTCCAGAAGCTGGCAGGGGAGATAGCGACGGTGGACAAGATGGCGGCCGCCTTTACCGATTTTCTGAACAATCCGGTGTACAGGGCGGCCGCCAGACATCTGAAGCACCCCGGCTGTCCCGTGCCGTGTGGGATAATAAAGGCTGTAGAGGTAGAGGCCGGTTTCTGCCTGCCCAGGGACGTGAGTATCTCATTCGAGAAGTGAAGCGGGTCAATTTTCATAAGGATATGAGAGAAGTGCTGGGGACAACATGGCCCGCTCGTTCTTCAGTGGGGAGCGAAAGGTGCGCAACGGCCAGGGCCCAGCGGGGATCGTCAAGCTGCGGAGGTTTTTTGAAATTTAATAGATATTTATGATGGTGAAGGTTTTTTTTTATTTCCTGGCGGTGGCGGCCCTTCTGGTCTATGCCGCGTTCGTGATAAGGACGGCGGCGCACCTGGCGGGATGGCTGAAAGGGCCTTCGGCGGAAAAGCCCGGACGCGGCCAGCCGCTTGGGGGCGGCGGCGCGGGGGCGGCTGCCCTGGATGTGATATTTTTAAGGAGGCTCTTCAGGGTGAACAAGGTCCTGTGGCTTGGCGAATGGGTTTTCCACGCAAGCCTCGTCCTGGTGCTTATAAGGCACCTGAGGTATTTCCTGACCCCGGTGCCGCAGTTTGTCTGGCAGATGCAGGCCGCGGGCAGGGCCGCGGGATACGTCCTTCCCTTTTCGCTCCTTTATATCTTTGCCGTCAAGGCGGCGGCAAACCGCGGCAGGCAGATGTTCGCCTATAACTATGTTCTTCTTTCGGGGTTTTTCATCATAAGCTCCCTGGGCGCTCTTCTCAGCCTTTATTTCTATCCGAACGTGGTCGCGGTGAAGGAGTTCATGATGTTCGCCCTGGACCCAAAGGCGCTCCTTTCGGGGGCGGTGCCGGGGGGCGTGCTGGCGGGCTTCCATGGAGAGGCGCCGTTTCTGGCCCATTTCATTCTGGCCCTGTGCCTTCTGCTTTATCTGCCTTCCCATATATTCGCCGCGCCTTTTACCATTTACCAGGCAAGGAGGCGTGAGGAGTCCGTGAAAGGGGGTTTTTTCTCTCCCGCGCCATGAGCAGACAAGAGAAAAAAACCTGCTCTTTTTCAAGGTGCCTCTCCGGCGGGCAGCTTCTTGAGCTGGATGCCTGCACCCGGTGCGGGGAATGCCTGAAGTGCTGCCCGGTGCAGGAGGTGACCGGAGACCGCTCCGTTTCCCCGCCTGAGAAGATACGGAACTTCAGGGAGTTCATAAAGAGAACGGGCGTTCTCAGGCGGTGGCTCCTGGGCGGCGGCAGGATAGACGAAGGCCTGCTTCAGGATTTCACGAAGGCCGTTTTTGAATGCACCACGTGCGGGGCCTGCGGCCAGTCCTGCACGGTGGGCATCCATACACAGAGGCTGTGGCCCATGCTGCGCAGGGAGATGGTCAAGCGGGGGCTTGGGCCGATAGGCTCGCAGAGGGACGCCCCGGAGGCGGTAAGCAAGTCCGGAAACCCATACGGCAGGCCGGCCGGCGAGAGGTTTTCCACGTGGCTTCCCCCGGAGGTAAAAGTGGCGGCAAGCGCAAAACTTGGCTATTATGCCGGGTGCACGGGGGCCTATGAGGCAAAGCCCATGGTCCGCGGCGATGTGCTTGCGCTTTCCCGCGCAGGAGAGTCCTTTACGATGCTTTCCGCTGAGGAAGAGGTCTGCTGCGGTTTCCCGCTTTTCGTAACCGGGCAGTTCGAGCTGCTCGAAGGGCTTGTGAAAAGGCTCGTGGACGCATATGTGGCAAAAGGGGTGGAGACGCTTCTGTGCTCATGCCCCTGCTGCGTGAACATGATATCCAAAGACTGGCCCTCGTTCTACGGGCGGAAGCTGCCCTTCGGGACAAGGCATATCTCCCAGCACATCGAGCGGGCCTTCGCGGAAGGCAGGCTGTCGGTGTCCGGGCCGCTGGATGAACGTCTTATATACCACGACCCCTGTTACCTGAGCAGGGGGGTCGGCATAACGGAGGAGCCGCGGAAGATCCTTTCCCGGATACCGGGGACGCGACTGCTTGAGTTTGACAGGAACAGGCAGAACTCGCGCTGCTGCGGGGCCGGAGGGGCCGCGAGGAAGGTGTTCAGGGAAAACGCGCTTGCCATATTCAGGCTTGCCATAGACGAGGCCTGCCGGAAAGAGGCGGACAGGCTTGTCCTTGGCTGCCCGGCCTGCTATTCCATTGCGGGGGCGGCGCTTGAAAGTCATATGGGGGCCGGCGGCAGACGGATCGGCATTGTTGACGCGATGGAGCTTTTAACGGAGGTTTTTTAAAAAATCATATGAGCCACTTCAACATTGTGTGCAGGAAATGCGGGAAGGTGCTTGAGAACGCCTATTGCGCCTTTTGCGAGCACTGCGTGAACGCGCTCCTCGTGACCGAATACAGGGAAAAGAAGTTTTCTTCTTCCGGGGCTGGAGAGGGCGCCTGGAAGTTCAACTGGCTCCCTGTCCATTCTCCCGGTTTCAAACAGCCCGGTCCTGCCGTCTACCGGTCCGAAGGGTTCGCGCGCCATGCAGGCATTGCCGAGCTGTACATCTGTTTTTGCGGTTACTGGCCGGAAAAGGGCGCCCACCTTCAGACTTGCACGTTCAAGGAGTTCGAGGCGGCGGTGGTCATTCAAAACGCGATGGAAAACGGGATGCTGGGGCTTGTGGCCGCCTCCGCCGGCAACACGGCCAGGGCGTTTGCCCATCTGTCTTCCACCTCCGGATTTCCGGCCATCATCGTAGTGCCCTCGATGTGCCTCCCGGAGATGTGGTACCTCGAGGAGAAAAACGCCGCCGGCAGCGCCCCGACCATAGCCGTCTCGGACGGAGATTACTCCGATTCGATAAACGTGGCCAAGCGCATAGCCCTTGTGGCGGGAATGCCCTTTGAAGGCGGCGTAAAGAACATCGCCAAGAGGGACGGACTGGGCATCGCCATGCTTGAGTCGGTAAACACCATCGGAACGCTACCCCGCCATTATTTCCAGGCCGTGGGCAGCGGGGCGGGGGCGATAGCCGCCTGGGAGATGAGCGAAAGGTTTTTAAGGGACGGCCGGTTCGGCAGCGCCCTGCCTGCCTTGCATCTGGCCCAGAACCTCCCGTTCGCCCCCATGACGAAGGCCTACATGAGAAAAAGCCGGGAGATCGACCCGGCTGACCTGGATTTCGCTTTCATCAGCGAGACTACCACCAGGGTCCTTTCGAACCGGTACCCGGCCTATGGCGTGCTTGGCGGCGTGTTTGACGCCCTTGAAGCGACAGGCGGCGCAATGTATGGTATAACGAATGACGAGGTCTATTCCGCAATGGACATTTTCGAGGAGACCGAGGGGATAGACCTGGTGCCCGCGGCTGGTGTTGCCGCAGCCGCCCTTTTGAAGGCGGCAAAGAAAGGCACGGTGGGCAGCGACGGGCCCGTGCTGCTCAACATAACCGGGGGCGGCGAGAGGCGGCTCAAAAGGGACAGGGCGGTCGGCAGGATAAGCCCGGTCCTGATATCTAAGAACGCGTCCGAGAAGGAGATCGAGAAAATTTTGCGCTATGCGGTCCGCTGAAGAAGAACTGACCGGGATTTTACAGGAGTGCGGGGTGGATTTTACGGCAAGCCTGCCCTGCGACAGGATAAAGGGATTTTTGTGCCTGCTTTCCCGGGGTTTTTTTCATGTCCCGCTTACCAGGGAGGAAGAGGGCGTGGGCATATGCGCCGGAGCGGCGCTGGCCGGCAAAAGGCCTGCCATGTTCATCCAGAACTCGGGAGCAGGCAACATGATTAACGCCCTCCTGTCGCTCACAGGCTTTTACGGGCTGCCGGTGGCCATATTTGCCAGCCACAGGGGGATCTACAAGGAGAAGATAGCCGCACAGGCCCCTATGGGCCTTAAGCTGCCGGGCATCCTTGAGGGGGCAGGGATAGGTTTTACCTCCATAGATTCGGCCTCCGGCCTGAAAAAACTTGTTCCGAAAATGCTTGAGAAGGTCTATTCGGAAAACAGGATTCACTTCTTCCTCCTGTCGCCCGCCATATGGGAAGGCTCAAACCTGAAGATTGAGAGCGGGCCAGAACCAGGGAAAAAATCAAAAAATAAAAATGCGATTTCTTTTGGGAAAAAGCTTGGGAGCCAAAAGGTAACGGTGCGGCAGGCAAGGAGGCTTGACCGTTACGAGATGCTCTCCGCCATCTGGCCCGCGCTCGAAGGCGCGGCGGTCATCTGCAATCTCGGGTTCCCTTCGAGAGAGCTGTACGACATAGGGCACAGGCCTTCGCATTTTTACATGCTTGGCAGCATGGGAATGGCAACGCCGATTGGGCTTGGGATCGCGCTTTCAAAAAAGGAAAAGGACGTGGTCGTGATAGACGGCGACGGCAGCCTTCTGATGAACCCCGGCACCCTGGCCACCGCCTCCTGCCTGTCGGGCAGGAACCTGACGGTCTTTGCCGTCGACAACGGGGCATACGGGTCCACCGGCAACCAGCCCACGTTTGCCGCCGGGTGCATCGACCTTGGCATGATGGCAAAGGGGTTCGGCCTCGATGTGACAATGGCGGCAGGGAAAAAAGATATCGTCAGTGCGCTGAAGGAAAAAGTGAAAGGCCCAAGGTTCATTCACGCGCTCGCCCGGCCAGGCAACCGGGACGTGCCGGTAATTCCGCTTGGGCCCCTGGAGATAAAACGCCAGTTCATGGATTTTTTGCGCGGTCTTTCTTCTTAGTTTTTTTATTTTTCGTTTTTTTCACTTTTTTCTTTTTTCGCCGGGCGGCCCGGCGTTCATTGCGGCTTTTTTTAGGCGCCTAGCCCCGTCACAATTGCCCCGTCTCCCGGTATTTTTTGATGTAGAGTTTAAGCGCCCTGTAGATGAGCCAGTCCATGGGCAGGTTGTTGTCAACCGATATCTCAAGAAGACTGTCTATGACCTCTTTTTCAAGCAGGGACCCGTTTTTTTCCTCCCGTCCTTCTTTTTCCCCTGGCAGCGCTTTGCCCTCCCCGGACGGGGGTGCGCTTTTTTTCCTGCGGGTGGGCGCCGCCGGATGGCCCTGTTCCCTTTTAAGCAGGTCCGAAAGCGTGTTCACGTTGCCTTCCATGGCGGCCTGAAGCACGTCCTTTGGCACTTTAAGCGTGGGCCTTTCTGCTTCTTTCATGCCAGGCCCGTTTCCCTCCTCCGGCCTCTCCGGCCTTAAGGCAAGGGGCGCCCCTGACATGCCCATCATCATCTCGGCCAGTTTCTTGGAATACTGGCCTTCAGGCATGTTCTCCTCCATGAACTCCTCAACCCTGCCCTGGGCAACGGCCTCCTGCAGCTTGTCGAACATGAGGCCGCCTGCCTCCTCCCGTCCGGAAAATCCACGTTCCGCTTTTTTTCTGGGCGGCCTTGGCAATGGGCGCTCTTTCTCTTTTTCCTTTTTTGGCATTTTGGTTTTTCCACCTCCTCTGAACGGAAATTTTTATTTTTTGGCGGCCTTTATTGGGAGTAATGGTCGCCCGCCGGGTGCACCTTTTTTATGAAGGCGGTCTCGAAAATGTCTTCCCGCGAAAGGCCTTTCCCATCCTCAATATAGCCAAGCCTCTTCATGGCAGCAACAAAATCCATGGTTGTCTTCATGTACAGCTCCGTAAGCTGCGCGCAGTATTTGGGAGACATATTTATGGCCTCAAGGACGAACTGCTCATCCGCCACGCCGGCATAGGAGGACACCGTCCTGGCGCACTCAAGGGGGTTTTCCCTGAGCGCCCGGCAGGCCTCCTCATGCATCCTTAAAAACTCCTCAATATCTGCCGGGCGTGAAGCGATGAACTCCTCCGCGGCCACTATCCCGTAGCTCGGGTTTCCGGGCCAGATGAGGCGCGGAGGGTAAAGCTCCCGCCCCCCGGCATAACGCCTGATGGCAACGGCAAGCGAGGGGGTGCCCATGGCCGCCTGCACCCGGTTTTTTGAAACGGCCTCCGTGATGGCGTCGGCCCATTTGAAATTCACGACCTCCACGGCCCCTGAAAGGCCGTAGCGCGCAAGGGCGTCTGAAAGGACCACATCATGAATGGAGCCTTTCCCCGGCACGCCTATCTTGAGCCCCTCCAGCTGCCCAAGGACCTCGCCAAGGCCTTGCAGCTCCGGATATCCCTTCAGCCCCTTGACGCCCGACATAACCGTGCCCTCGATGTGTCCGCCGGCCACACATTTTATCCTTACCCCCGCGGCCATGCCGATGACCGCAGGCGGCAGCCCTATGTACGCAATGTCCAGCTGCCCTTCCCTGAAGGCCTTTACGATATCCGGGCCGGTCGCAAAAAGACGCCACTCAAAAGACCCCCCGTTCCCCTCCGCCATCAGGAGCATTGCGGTATGGTAAAAAGTGGACAGGTGGCCCACCCTGATCTTTCCCATTTTCTGCTCTTTTTCCGTTTTTCCTCCCATAGCGTATTTTATCATCCTCCGGCGCATATTTTAGAAAAAGGATTTTTCCGGAAATCCGTGTGGGCGGATACGGTGTCCCAACGCAGCGAAGGCCGCCCGCCCTTCCGCCTGGACTTGCGCAAAAAATTGCGGAGGCGGGCATTCTGCCATATAATGGGATTTATAAATCCAAAACATTTTTTTAGCTGCCAAAAAACGGCGCGGGCACCAGGTCAGAAATCGAAAAAACGTGTCCCGTATTGTCAGACGAGCAAAAGACCAAAAGGCCGGAAGGGATATTATTCATGAAACTCGTTCAGGTGGCCGGCGCGCGTCCGCAGTTCATAAAGTATCTGCCCGTCTCAAATGCCGTCCGAAGGCATAACGGCCGTCCGGAAGCGGTGCCTTTGGAGAACGTCCTCATACACACGGGGCAGCACTACGACTATTCCATGTCTCAGGTGTTTTTTAACGAGCTCGGCATAGAGGAGCCAAAGTACCACCTTGGCGTGGGCTCGGCCTCTCACGGCGCGCAGACCGGGCAGATACTCATCAAGGTGGAAGAGGTGCTGGAAAAAGAGCGCCCGGACGCGGTTGTCGTGTACGGGGACACAAATTCCACGATAGGCGCGGCCCTTGCCGCGGCAAAGCTGGGTATCCCCGTGGCGCATGTGGAGGCCGGTTTGAGGAGCCGCAACAAGGAGATGCCGGAGGAGATAAACAGGGTCCTTACAGACCATGTCTCCACCGTTCTTTTCTGCCCCTCAAGGGCGGCCGTTGAAAACCTGCGGGGCGAGGGTTTTGGGAACATTGTCCTGAACGGGGATTTGATCGGCGGCGATCCGGGGCGGGCCGTTGCCGCCCATTACGGGGAGTCAGGCACCCGCCACAAGGCGGCCATTTCACATCCGGTTGTATGCAACGTTGGGGATGTGATGTATGACGTTTTGAACATTGCCTCAGGCATCGCCTCGCAAAAATCCGGCATCCTTCTGCGCCTGGGCCTTTCTTCCGGAGGGTACTCTGTCCTTACAATTCACAGGGCGGAAAATACGGACACGGAAGGAAAGCTGGAGGAGATTGCCGCATTTGTGAACCAAACGGCCAATGGCGCAACCGTTGTTTTCCCGGTGCATCCGAGGACTCGCAAACATCTTGAGGGCCTCTCACCAAAGAGGCTTTTTGCGGAAAACGTGCTGCTGGTGCCCCCGCTTGGCTATTTCGACATGCTCTGGCTGCTTAAAAACAGCAGGCTTGTCCTTACGGACTCCGGGGGGGTGCAGAAGGAGGCCTGCTGGCTCAAGGTGCCGTGCATCACCCTGAGGGAGGAGACCGAATGGGTGGAGACCCTGCAGAGCGGATGGAACGTCCTGTACAAGGAATACGCCCCGGGGCAAGGCCTGCCCCCAAAAAATGGTCCACTGGAGAGGCCTGCGCTTACTTCCTACGGTGACGGCGATGCCGCCGGAAGGATAGTGGGGGCGCTGGTGGAAATATTCGGCAAGGAGAGCTCTAGAGCATGACATCGACCGGAGGAAAATTTATCGCCCACATAGGCCTTGGCTACTGGGGGAAAAACATCCTCAGGAACCTCCATGAGCTGGGCACGCTCCATACGGCGTGCGACCAGGACCTGGCGGTCATAGAAGAGAGGAAAAAGCAGTTCCCGGATGTGCGCTACACCACCAGCATGGAAGACATCCTCAAGGACCCGGAGATAAAAGCGGTGTCCATAGCGGCCCCGGCGGCCTTGCACTACAGGCTGGCCAAAGAGTGCCTCCTTGCGGGCAAGGATGTTTACGTGGAAAAACCCCTGGCGCTCAACCTGGCCCAGGGCGAAGAGCTGGTGGAGATCGCCGGACGCGAAGACAGGGTGCTCATGGTGGGCCACATACTCCAATACCATCCGGCTGTCGTAAAGCTCAAGCAGCTGATAACCGATGGCGTGCTGGGAAGGATCGAATACATATACTCGAACCGGCTCAACATCGGGAAGCTGAGGACGGAGGAAAATATACTTTGGAGTTTTGCGCCCCACGACATATCCGTTATCCTCATGCTCTTTGGGGAAGAGCCGGCAAGTGTAGCGGCGCAGGGCGGCGATTACCTGAACAAAGGCATTTACGACACCACGCTCACCCTGCTGGAGTTTGCCGGCGGGGCAAAGGGGCATATCTTTGTAAGCTGGCTTCACCCCTTCAAGGAGCAGAAGCTGGTCGTCGTGGGCTCGCAGGCAATGGCCGTTTTTGATGATGTGAGCAAGGAGAAGCTTTTTCTGTATCCCCACCAGATAGAATGGAAGGAAGGGCGCATTCCGGTTGCGCACAAAGCCGACTTCCAGGTGGTGCCGGTAGGGCCGGGAGAGCCGCTAAGGCTGGAGCTTGAGCACTTTGCTCAGTGCGTAAGGCAGAGGGAAAGGCCGCTTACCGACGGCCGCGAGGGGCTGAGGGTCCTCAAGGTGCTTGAGGCGGCCGAGGCGTCCATCGCCGGGACTTCCCCGGAAAGGAGAAGCAAAAATCCCTCTCCGTCCTACCTGCCGCCGGACGTCTTCGTCCACGCAACCGCCGAGGTTGACAACGGTGCGCGCATCGGAGCGGGGACGAAGATATGGCATTTCTCCCATATAATGGGCGGCTCCGTGATAGGTGAGGGCTGCGTTATAGGGCAAAACGTGGTGATAGGCCCGGACGCCTCCGTGGGAAGAGGGTGCAAGATACAGAACAACGTGTCCGTCTACAAGGGGGTGGTCCTTGAAGAAGAGGTCTTTTGCGGCCCCTCCTGTGTTTTCACAAACGTTTACAACCCAAGGGCCTTCGTGGAAAGAAAACATGAATTCCTGCCCACCGTCGTCAGGCGGGGGGCGACGATAGGCGCGAACGCAACGGTCGTCTGCGGGAATACCATTGGGAGATACGCGCTTGTGGGAGCGGGGGCGGTCGTAAAAAGCGATGTGCCCGATTACGCGGTTGTGGCCGGCGTGCCCGCCAGGCAGGTGGGCTGGGCATGCAAGTGCGGTGTGCCGCTTAAGTTCACGGGACGGGGAGAACAGGAGGCGGTGTGCCCCAACTGCCAGAGCCGGTACGCGCTAGAGAACGGGGCTTTTGGCGTCATAAAGGAGAATCTATAGACGTCTTTCCCGCCCGGAAGTGGCCCGGCCGGCCATGCGAAGCGGCCTTGCAAGGGCGTAACGGTTTCCGGGATGGGCCCTGAAACAGGTAATTTCTATATCTCTCATGGGCATTTGCCCGGATTGAAATTAAAAAATAGTTTAACCTATAATCTACGGACACTTTTAGAAAATTCCTGATGGCAAAGGTTCTTTCTTGTGCGATATGTCCGGTCCGTGCATTTCGCCGTGCGGTGTATTTGCCGAAGACGGGAATGCAGTTTCACGCTTCCCCAGGCTTTTTTAGCCCTGGAAGAAAGGGTTTTTAAGTTTTTTTATGTCAAAAGGGCAGTTTGAATCAAGGATAAGGACGGCAATCGGCGTTTCCCTTCTTGCAGGCGCTGATCTTCTGATACTCCTTCTGATCGCGTTAACTTCCATGGCCATAAGGAAAAGCCTCCTGCCGCACATCTTCCATGCAATGCCGCCATTTGAGCTCCCGCATAAATACTACTGGCTGTTCCCCGGCTGGATCGCGGTGCTCGCATATAACGGTGCGTACACGAGGCGGTTTACCTTCTGGGACGAGGTCAGATCGCTCTGGAAGGTCTCCTTCGTCGTAAGCGTGGCCGTCTTCGCGGTCCTTTACATTGGCAAAGAAGGCCCGGAGTTTTCGAGGGCGTTCTTATTGGGAGTCTGCCTGTTGTCGCTGGTTTTCTTCCCCTTGCTGAGGCCGCCTTTTAAGAGAGTGATTTACAGGCTGGGTTTTCTGAAAAGAAAACTCCTGATCCTGGGCTCCGGTGAGGCTGCCCTTATGGCGCTCCGGGCGGTGCGGAAGGAAAAAAACCTGGGCTACGAGGTGGCCGGCTTTGCCGGAGACGATGAGGCAAAAAGAAGCGAAATAGAAGGGATGAAGGTGCACGGCTTCATGGACAGCGCGGACAGGTACATAGAGAGGTGCGGCATTCACGATGTTATGATAGCCATGCCGGGCCTTGAAAAAGAGAGGCTCACAAACCTCATAAACAAGGTCCAGTACAAGGCGGAAAACACGCTTTACATGTCCGATGTCTCAGCCGTGGCCGTCCTCGGCGCCGAGCTCAGGCACTTCGGCAACCAGGATGGCATGGTTGTCGAGATCAAAAACAACCTGGGCAGGCCCAAGAATTATGTCCTGAAGAAGCTCTTCGATCTCGCAATATGGTTTGTCCTGTTCGTGATTTTCCTGCTGCCGGCCCTGGCGATATGTGTGATCGTGAAGGCCACATCCAGGGGGCCGGTCCTCTTTAAGCAGCAGAGGATCGGCAAAGATGGGCGCCTGTTCTGGTGCTATAAATTCCGGACGATGTACACGGACGCTGAAGACAGGCTTAAGGAAATCCTGCAGATCGACGCCGGGGCCAGAAAACAGTGGGAAAAATACTGGAAACTCGAGGACGACCCGCGCGTGACACGGTTTGGGAAGTTTTTGCGGAAAACATCGCTTGACGAGCTGCCGCAACTGATCAACGTGCTTAAGGGGCAGATGAGCATTGTGGGGCCAAGGCCTTATCTTGAGAGGGAACGGGACCATCTGCTAAAGTTTGAAGAGACGATCCTGCGAGTACCTCCGGGCATAACCGGCTTGTGGCAGGTTTCGGGCAGGAGCGACAAGACATTCAGAGAAAGGCTTGCTCTTGATATGTGGTACGTGCGCAACTGGAACATATGGCTGGACATCGTGATCCTGTTCAAGACGATGCGGGTGGTGGCAACGGGGAGGGGCGCATTTTAATACCGTCTCGAACGAAGGCTTTTTTGAATTCCGCCCAGGGGGAAAACCTTTGGCTCCGGCCCTTGCGTTACGCCTCCTCCAGTTATAACTGGCGCATATCCAGTAAATTGCGAAGCTTAGGGCCTCAACTTGAACTATGATCCCCTCTTTTCATCAGGGGTCTCAAACAGGCGGAATCTGGAGGGCCTTGTCTTGACAGAAAACGGGGCCGATGCATAAAATAAGCACCGGGTCTGCCTAAGCGCTTGAAAGGAAGGGGAGCTCCTGCCCGGGGGGTGGATCTTTTTGCAGATTAGGAGAGGAAACACACAGCCTGAGGAGGTTCGTTTTTTTCAATTTCTCTCAAGGAAGGCTGGTCTATTGAATATATCGTGAAAGTTGTTATTCTTGCAGGCGGCTTCGGCACCAGGCTGACTGAGGAGACCGCCATTAAGCCTAAGCCCATGGTCGAGATAGGCGGCAAGCCTATCCTCTGGCACATTATGAAGATATATTCCCATTACGGCTTTAACGAATTCATAATATGTTTGGGTTATATGGGATACTATATCAAGGAGTATTTCGCCCATTATTTCCTCCACCAGTGCGACGTCACCTTCGATTTCAGCAGGAACAACGAGCTTATAATGCACAACAGCAAAGCCGAACCCTGGCGCGTGACGCTCGTAGACACAGGCCTCCAGACCATGACCGGGGGAAGGATCAAAAGAGTGGCCCCTTATTTGGAGGGAGAAACGTTCATGCTCACTTACGGCGATGGCGTGGGCAACGTTCCCATAGATAAGCTTGTTGAGTTTCACAGGTTCCATGGGAAGCAGGCGACAATAACGTCAGTACAGCCCTCCGGCAGGTTCGGCATGCTCAACGTAGACGAGGGCAGCAATGTCACCTCTTTTCTGGAAAAACCCCGTGGAGACGGCGGCTGGGTAAACGCCGGTTTTTTCGTCCTGGAACCGGAGATCTTTGATTATATCGACGGGGACCAGACGGTATGGGAAAAGGGGCCTTTGGAGGGGCTAGCTGCAACCTCCCAGCTCAAGACCTACAAGCACTGCGGATTCTGGAAACCCATGGACACCATGCGCGACAAGTTCGAGCTGGAGGCATTATGGAATTCCGGAAAAGCCCCATGGATAGTGTGGCGGGATTAGGGTGTTCGGGGATATATACCGCGGCAGATGCGTTTTTGTAACAGGACACACCGGGTTCAAGGGCTCGTGGCTCTGTCTCTGGCTTCAAAAGCTTGGCGCTGATGTCGCGGGCTATTCGCTTGCGCCTCC
>JAJYJB010000082.1 GCA_021789735.1 Nitrospirota bacterium | reverse complement strand
CCGTCTCCGCCATGCAATCCATCGGTTCCCCGTTTACCTTCAATCTCATATGCACCCTTTTGGGAAAAATTAAAATTAAAAACCGCATCCCCTGGAGAAAAGGGATGCGGTCATTTTTTTAAAAAAATAAAAATACCGCAAATAGAAATGACGCTTGATCCCTAATCCCTACGGCGGCATTACCCGCATCAGGTTCCAGGGGTTCTCGCGTGGAGTCTCAGGTGCCTTGTCCGCCTGCCAGCGCCAAAAAACGGCAACTGCGGCAGAAACGGGACCTCCCCCTAGGGCATTTTATGCTTGTCTAAGTATAATCCGCAGGTGCGGGGATGTCAAACAAAGATGCGCCGGATGTCAAGACGGATTGGATATCCCGATATTGAGAAAATCCGCCTTTTGTCCCATAATATATGTTGCTGATGACTTTTTAAAAGGGCACGAGTGACAATGGTTACACAAAGCTTCGCCGGAGTTTACGCATAATAATATGGGTCCACATGATAGACGGAGGGGGAGACAGGAGAATTTTTAAAATCATGAAGAGATTGACAGCTGTTGCACTTTTACTTGCGCTGGGCATATTCACTTACGGCTGCGAGACGCCGCAGGGACAGGGCGCCGGCGTGGGGGCGTTCATTGGCGGCATTGCGGGAGCGCTTCTTGACAGGAACCCATGGAGGGGAGGCGTCATAGGCGGCGCGCTTGGCGCGGTGGCCGGGGCCACACTTACCGATATAGCGGTAAAAGCCAATCAGCAGGCGGTCTACACCGGTAGGCCCGTTGAATACAGGACTGACAATGGACAAGGGGTTTACAGGGCCACCCCGGAGTCAGATGTGTACTATCCGGACGAGCACACGCGATGCAGGAAGGTCAGGGAACGGATCTGGGACAACGGCAGGCTCGTAAAAGACCAAGTAAGGGAAGTTTGCACCAGCGTGAGGTACGAAAGCCGGTATTGAGATTTTTTATTTAGGCGCTTCAGATTCCTATGGGCAACTATGCATGGGAGGGCGGATGGCGTGAGCGCAGAGGGTAGCCGCGGGCGCGTCACATTAAATAGCGGCAACCCGGCAGATTCGGAGCGGCATACACGATATTCTGGCAAATAAGGTGAGACGGCGCTTAGCGGAGCGAAAGCCGTACGCCTCACACAAAATATAAGAGCAAAAAAAGGGGCATAAAAATTCATGCCCCCTTTTTTATTGCTGTCTCAGGCTGTTTTTGTTTTTGCCGTCAGCAGGCCTGATCGGACTCTTTCAGAAGTCTCTCCCAGTTCCTGTCTATCTCCGCCTGTATCCTCTCCAGCATCCCCTCATTCCCTGGGGCGTAAAGGTGTTTGAACCGGCCCTGAAGTTTGAAAAACTGGTCTGCCGGTTTCTTTTCCTCCGGCACCACGGTGACCTTCAGCTTGCCGTCCTCTATCTCGTAGAGCGGCCAGTAACAGGTTTCCACCGCGAGCCTCGAAAGCTCTATCGAATTGTCCGTAGCCGTCCTCCAGCCGCGGTTGCACGGGGCGATTATGTTAATGAACTTGGCGCCCTTTATCTGGTGGGCCTTCTTCACCTTGTTCATGAGGTCCAGCCAGTGAGAGGGGCTCGCCTGGGCGGCGTATATCCCGTGCGCGGCCATTATCCGGGTCAGGTCCTTCCTTGCCTGGAGCTTGCCCGCCGGGTTCGCGGAGCCAGCCGGCGACGTCGTGGTGTCGGCCCCAAGCGGGGTTGCGCTTGAACGCTGTATGCCCGTGTTCATGTATGCCCCGTTGTCATAGCAGACGTAAAGCATGTCGTGGCCGCGCTCCATCGCGCCGGAAAGGCTCTGGAGGCCTATGTCATATGTGCCCCCGTCTCCGCCGAACGCTATGAACTTAACGTTGTCGGGCATCTTGCCTTTTTTCAAAAGCGCCCTGTACATCGTCTCGGCCCCGGAGAGCGTGGCTGCCGCGTTTTCAAATGCGGTGTGTATCCACGGGGTTTTCCAGGCCGTAAACTCCTGTATGCAGGTGGAGACCTCCAGGCAGCCCGTGGCGTTGGAGACAACGACCGGGTACTCCGTGGCCATAAGCACCATCTTCACCACCGTGGGCGCGCCGCAGCCCGCGCACATCCTGTGCCCGTGCTCGAAGCGCTCCTCCTGCTTGGATTTTTCCCTGAGCCTGACCTGGGCCGACCATTTCAACAGCTCCCTGGTTTCCATTTTTATTCCCTCACTCCCATGTATTCTTTTACGGCTCCAAGCGGAGCGCCCTTGGCTATCTCGTTCAGCTCCAGGAGCACCTTTCTGGCGTCACCCGGCATATAGTCCCTTCCGCCGAGGCCGTATATCTTGTTTATGAGTTTCGGTCTCCGGCCCTCGCCATCCGCCTGATAAAGGGCGGAGCTTATCTCCATGAACATCGGACCGTAACCGCCGAACGAGTCGGCCCTGTCCATGACGCAGACGGCCTTAAGGTGCCTGAGCGCCTGCCCGATCTCTGCGTAAGGGAAGGGCCTGAAAAGCCTGGGCTTGAGAAGCCCGGCCTTTATCCCCTTGTCCCTCAACTCGTCTATCACATCCTTGGAGGTGCCCGCCGCGGAGTTAAGTATCACAAGCGCGATATCGGCGTCCTCCAGCCTGTAGGACTCGAAAAGCCCGTATTTCCTTCCCGACAGCTTCGCGAACTCATCCGAGACCTGGAGGACAACGTTCTTGACGCGCCCCATTATCTCATGCTGAAGCCTTTTGTATTCGTGATAGAGGTCGGTGAGGATAAGGGGGCCAAAGCTCTTTGGATGCTCCAGGTCCAGAAGCGGATTGACCTTCTGGTAAGGGCCGATGAAGTTTTTCACCTCATCATCGCCCAGGTATTCCATCCTGGCTATGGAATGGCTAACTATGAAGCCGTCCATGCAGACCATAACGGGCAGTCTTATCTCCAAGTGCTCCCCTATCCTGAACGCCATGATGGTGTTGTCGTACGCCTCCTGCGCGTTTTCGCTCCAGAGCTGCACCCAGCCCGTGTCCCTCGCGCCCATGCCGTCAGAGTGGTCCCCGTGGATGTTCAGCGGGGCAGAAAGGGCCCTGTTCACGAGCGGCATTATTATAGGCAGGTTCATGCCAGAGGCTATATGGAGCATCTCCCACATAAGGGCAAGTCCCTGGGAGGAAGTGGCGGTTATGACCCTGCCGCCCCCTGCCGCCGCCCCTATGGCTGCAGACATCGCGGAATGTTCGCTCTCCGCGTTCAAAAGCTCGGTCTGAACAACCCCGTTGGCAACGAAAGACGAAAACCTCTGAACGATGTCCGTCTGGGGGGTTATGGGATAGAGGGAGCAGACATCGGGGTCCGCCTGCCTCAAGGCGTTTGCTACGGCTTCGTTTCCGGTGACCGCGACTACCTTGCCCATTCCTATTTGCCCTCCGGTTCCATTACTATTGCCTTTTTACCCTGTTTGCCGGGACATTCCTTCGCACATACCCCGCAGCCCTTGCAGTAATCATAATTAAAACCGGTCATCTTGCCGTCTACTACATTGACAGCCATGTCCGGGCAATACAGCCAGCACATCAGGCACTGTATACAGTTTTCCGGCACCCATCTGGGCCTGAACGTCCTCCAGGAGCCGGTCTTGAATCTGGCCGAGCTTCCCGCTTCCAGTACAACGGCGCCGGGGACCAGTTCCGTCCATTTCTTCATCCTTCCCTGACCTCCTTGTATCCCCTCTCAACGGCCTTGAGATTGCCGTTTATTATCTTCTCCGCAAACTTTTTCCCGAAGCTCTTCCTGACCTCCTCGATCAGATGCGGAAGGCTTACGAGGTCCGAAACCTTTACGACCGCGCCCAGCATGGGAGAGTTTGGAAGCGGCCTGCCTATTTCCGTTATCGCTATGTCGGTAGCGTCCACCGTGAAGATTTTCTGGGTGCTTTTCGCCTTGAGCGCCGCTCTTATTTCCGCGGGGTCCTTCTTGGTGTTGACAACGAAGATGGCGTCATCGATGGCGCCCTCCGTGACGTCCATGGCGTCTATTATGGTGGCATCCACAATGCTCACGATCCTGGGGTTCACGACAGGGCAGTAAAGTCTAAGCTCGTGGTCGCTTATCCTGTTGTACGCCCTGAGCGGCGCGCCTGCCCTCTCCGGACCGTACTCGGGAAAGGCCTGCACATACCTGCCGCCGCTAAGACAGGCATCGGCCAGCACCTTGGCGGCCGTTACTGTCCCCTGGCCCCCTCTTCCATGCCATCTAATCTCGATCATATCGGGCATTCGCAGTTCTTCCCTCCAAAAATTATAAGTTTACTATGTTAATTAAAATATACTTGCTTTTTCAAACTCGTTGAGGTTCAAGCCCAAAATACTATATTGCCACAAGATGGGGCTTTTTTCAAAAAACTCTTATTTGTTTTTTGTTCCAAAAATCAAAAAAATTAAAAAATCAAAAAAAACGCAATTCCGTTAAAATCAATGACGCATAATGAATTTCACCGTACTGAAAAAAGACGGCGCGGCAAGGACCGGCCTTATCGAAACGGAAAACGGGGCAATCCATACCCCGGCGTTCATGCCCGTGGGCACGAACGCCACGGTGAAGGCCCTTGGCCCTGACGAACTTAAGGGGGCGGGCGCGGAGATCATCCTCTCAAATACCTACCACCTGTACCTGAGGCCCGGGCACGGACTTATAAAAAACCTTGGAGGGCTGCACAGGTTCATGTGCTGGGACAGGCCGATACTTACGGACAGCGGCGGTTTCCAGGTTTACAGCCTCGCCCTGCTTAGAAAGATAACGGATGAGGGGGTGGAATTCCAAAGCCATATTGACGGCTCTACCCATTTCATGACGCCGGAGCTGGCCATAGAGATACAGGCCTCGCTTGGCTCGGACATCTTCATGGCCTTTGATGAATGTCCACCGTGGCCTGCCACGCGCGAGGAGGTGCAAAAAGCGGTCAGGAGGACCGCCCTCTGGGCTCTCAAATGCCTGGAGAAAAAGAAAAGCATGCCGGAGGCTGGCAAAAGCGCCCTGTTTGGCATCGTACAGGGAGGCTCTTATGAAGACCTCCGCAGGGAGAGCCTTGAAGGGCTGCTTGAAATGGACTTTGAGGGATACGCGGTTGGCGGAGTAAGCGTGGGAGAGCCAAAAGAAGAGATGTGGAAGACCATGGACCTGATGGGCCCGCTGCTGCCCACTACAAAGCCCAGATACCTCATGGGCATAGGGGACCTCAAAGACTGCATGGAGGCGGTGGGGGCGGGCTTTGACATGTTCGACTGCGTCATGCCCACAAGAAACGCCAGGAACGGCACCCTTTTTACCTCGGAGGGAAGGATCAGCATAAAAAGGACCGAGTTCAAGGAGGATCCGTCTCCGCTTGATGCGCGCTGCAACTGCTACACATGCACCCATTTCTCCAGGGGGTACCTTAGACACCTCTTTTTAAGCAAAGAGATACTGTCCATGCGCCTGAACACCATCCATAACACACATTTTTACCAGGAGTTTTTCAGGAAGATGCGGGAGTCGATAACGGAGGGCAGATTTTTGGACTTCAGAAGACAATGGGAAACGGTGGAGTGGTAGATCCTTTACTCCTGCCCCTCCAGAATAAGCTTCTCGTACTGCTCGCGGAGGGGCTCCTTGCTAACGCCCGAGTCTATGAAGTCCCACGGCAATAGCTCCCCCGCGTCTTTTTGCCTGAAGATGTAAAATTCCTCCGAAAGGCCCGCGCTTTTAAGCGCCGATTTGTAGTCCAGCCCTTCCCTTGCCATGGCCAGAAGGACGGAGGAAAGCCTTCTGTCTCCCATCGCAAATACACCCTGCATCATTGCGTATTTGGGAACATCATGAAAGACGGAGACCCCCTTTAAGGCGTTCAATGACTTTTTTATCCTTCCAAGCCGTTTCTTGACCGCCTCCGGCTTTTCCATCGGGTGCCACTGAAAGCAGGTAAAAGGCTTTGGCACAAAGGTGCTCACCGTCAGGGTGATCTTGCCGCGTGGCGAGTTGCTTCTTATTTCCCCCACCAGGGCTATGAGAGCGTCCACGTCCTCATCCGTCTCCGTGGGCAGACCGATGATGAAATAGACCCGCAGGTTCATGCCCGCCTCCAGGATGGCCCGCGAGGTCTCCAGGATGTCTTCTTCCGTGATCCTCTTGTTCACAAGCCTGCGAAGTCTTGGAGTGCCGGCCTCCGCAGCTATCGATAGGCTTTTGTGCCTCTTCAGATAGGGCAAAAGCCCAATGCTTTTTGCACCCGCCCTGAGAGAGGTAATGGAGAAATCCACCCCCTCTATCTGAAGGAGCCCGGGAAGCCCCGGATAGTCAGAGACCGAAGGCCCTATGAGCCCCACCCTCTGGCCAGCAGAAAGCGCCTCATCTATCTCTTTTTTAATGTCTTCAGGCGGCCTCCTCCTTGGCGGGTTATAGATCTGCCCGGCAAGACAGAAAGAACAGCTCCACGGACATCCGCGCATCAGCTCTATGAGCCGCATATTCGAAAATTCGGTATCGGGCGTTGTTATGGCGTGCCTCATTCCGAGCTCCGGCGAGACCTGCTTCCTTACCATAACGGGCGCATGGGGGACCTCCTGTTTTCTCTCTGAGATCGTGCCTTCCTGCCCGTAGGACACATTGTAAAGAGAAGGGACATAGACGCCCGGCACGGAGACTATCTTCTCCAAAAAACCCCGCCTTCCCCCGGCAGATGAAAGATTTTTCCTTACCTCCTCAAAAAAAGGCGGCAAAAGGGCCTCCGCCTCTCCTATGAAAATGGCGTCAAAGAAATCTGCCAGCGGTTCCGGATTGGAAAAAGCGGCCACCCCCCCAAGCAAAAGCAGCGGCTCTCTGGCGCCGCGCAAGCTGGCCAAAGGCGGTATCATGGCCAGCTCCAGTATCTCCGGGATATGAGGATAATCGTTTTCAAAGGACACGGAGAAGGCCACCATATCAAATCTTTTAAGCGGCCTTTTGGATTCAAGGCTGAAGAGCTCTTCTCCACCCTTAAGATAGTCCTCCATGTCTTCCGCGTCCGGCAGGAAGGCGCGCTCGCAAAGCACGTCCGGCATCCCGTTCAGAAGGCCATAGACGCCCTGGAAACCCAGGTTGGACATCCCCACGTGATAGGTGTTTGGATAGACCAGGCAGATGTTGAACTTTCCGCCTGGTCCTTTAAAGACCGTCCCCTTTTCCCTTGAAAGAAGGCCGTCCGCTTTCCTTAATAGTTTCTGTCTTTTCCCGCCCATGTCTTTTCTGATCTAAACCATGGCCAGCAGACAGAGCATGATGGCGCTCCAGATTATATCCAGGGGAAGGACGATCCCGGCCGATGAGTCCAGGAGCACGCCTGCCCTGGCCGGGAATTCTTCATCTTCCAGCCACAGAATCAGATAAATTGGAAGTCGGGGGGCGGGATGTAGTTTTATGCATGAGTCCGCCAGATCGCATCTTTCGCCCCCCAGGGCCAAACCTTTTTTTAAAAACTCCTCACTGCCGCTGCCATAACGCCGTGCCAGGCCATCCAGAGGGAGGGTATGGGAGCCCCGGAAAAAGGCCGCTCCCCCGTTTAAGTCCTCCGGCCTTACCAGCCTGCCGGTAGGCGGTATGCCTTTTGCGTAAACAAGCCACCACAGGCAGACATGGTTGAAAAAATAACCGAATTTGGTCATCAGGGCCTCCCCTTGCGCTGAGGACGCCTCTATGGCCTCTTTGTCTTTTTCCGGATAAACGAGGAAGTCCGTGCCCAGGGAGGGAAAAACAAATGCACCGTCCTTAAACGGGACGCCTGCACTCCTCGACAGCTCCCCGCTTGCCGCCTCCCTGATCTTCTCCCATGCCGTCTTCAGGCCCGACTGGCTCATTGATCTTATTATTTTAAGAGATAGCGCTATTTTTTTTAAGAAAAAACAACATTTTAAGCAAAAAAAACCGGGAAGGACCAAAAATCTTAAATCGAGTAGGAGGCAGGCGATTAGTTCGCCTGCCGTCCTCTCACACCACCGTACGTGCCGTTCGGCATACGGCGGTTCGTAAGTTATAAGAGCCATAAACATCGGAAAGCCCGATAAGCCCAATTTTACGAAAGTATCCGTTGTTAAGGGTGGTGGACAAGATAGGGCTATGGGAGATACGCCAGTACCCTTTTCTCGTATTGGCGAATTCCCATGCCTTTGGGCCGTTCAGACCAAGCCGTGCAAGATTATCATGCCTTGTCTTGATCTTCTTCCATTGCTTCCAATGGCACATGCGCAGCCGCCTTCTTATCCATTCATCAAGCTTCTGGCAATGCCCTAGCATATACGCTATCCCGAAATAGTTGACCCATCCGCGAACCGCCTGATTGAGCCCTTCTATTCGCTGAGACATGCTCCTTGCATTGTTTCGAGCGGTGATTTCCCTTATCTTGTTCTTGAACCGGCTAAGGGATTTAGGGTGTATCTTTACCCTCGTCTCCCCATCTTTCCGGTAAAAGGAAAAACCCAGAAACTTCCGCCTCTGGGGATAGTCCACCGCGCTTTTATTCCGGTTGACCCTTAGCTTCAGCCGCTCTTCAAGGAACCCGGTTATTCCGGCCATTACCCGCTGGCCTGCCCGTATGCTTTTGACGTAAATGTTGCAGTCGTCGGCATAACGGCAAAAGCGGTGGCCCCGTCTTTCGAGTTCCATGTCAAGCTCGTGGAGCATTACATTCGACAGCAGCGGACTGAGCGGCCCGCCCTGCGGAGTTCCTTCCTCCGTGGGTGAGACCAGCCCGCTAAGCATGACCCCAGCTTCAAGATATGACCGTATCAATTTAAGCAGCCGTTTGTCCGCTACCTTCTTCGATAACAGACCCATCAGCTTGTCATGGTTGACCCGGTCAAAGAATTTCTCCAAATCGATGTCCACTACGGTTTTGTACCCTTCGCTTATGTACTTCCGCGCCTGGCGCACCGCCTGATGCGCGTTGCGTCCGGGCCGGAATCCGTAGCTGTATCCGGAAAAGTCCCTCTCGAATATAGGGGTTAATACCTGCGCTATCGCCTGCTGTATCAGCCGGTCTAGCACCGTCGGTATCCCCAGCAGCCTTACCCCGCCGTCCGGTTTGGGTATCTCCGCCCTTCGCACGGGCTGCGGCCGGTACTTCCCTTCCAGTATAGCCTGCCTGACGGCTTCGCCATGTTCACGAAGGAAGGGCAGAAGTTCATCCACCTGCATCCCATCGATTCCATGGCTGCCGCCGTTCTTCTTCACCCGCTTATAGGCAAGGTTCAGGTTGTCCCTGTGAAGGACCTTCTCAAGCAGCCTACTGGCGTCTATCGTGCTCCTGTCCCCACCTCTTGCCGACGCCGGGGCGACACTGGGCTCCCCGCGATTACCTCGGAGTTCCACTCCTGCTTCCTCGCGGCGGTCACGCTGAACGTGATTTTCTGCTTTCTTCATATCGCTCGCTAGTCTCCTCAAGCGTGGGGACAACCTCACGTTCGGCCCTTCTCCCTATAGGGATACTATGGCCTCTGCTGACTTCTGGCCGTTCAGCTTTGCATCACTGCAAGGGTTGCCGGTTCCGAAAGAACGTCCCCGGCGTTCCAGCCAGACCTCCCCGGGTAAGGACGCATGCCTTCGCTCCATATATCCGCCGCATTTACTCCGCAGGCCTCGGATAGCTTTGGGCTTCGTTTTGTTAGGCAAACTCGCCCGGCCCGCAAAAGCCTTATATGCGGTTCGTGTTCCTCAGACCGGAGCTTTGCCGCCGGCTTCCTTCAGATTCCACCTCACGATGGACACCCTTGCCTTTGGCTAACGGTTGGTGCTATCAACCTCCGTAACGGACTTTCACCGTCAAGCATGCGCCCGTGCCGGGCGCACCAAAAAAA
>JAJYJB010000009.1 GCA_021789735.1 Nitrospirota bacterium | reverse complement strand
TTCCGATCTAACCTGGAGGGCATTTCGTGCAGGCTGGCCAGTTGCGAGAGGCCCACGTAAGCGCCTGCCGGGCTCTTGAGGGGAAGATCTCCCACGCCGGAGATGCTCCTCCTGCTTTTGGGTGCCAAAATCACTGAGACATTAAAGACCCGGTCCCTGTCAAACACCTGTCCGACCGTCTTTCCGGCAAAGGCAGTATGTATGTCATCAAGCACCTGGACCGGCTCAAAACCCCAGCGCGCGAGGCTAGGCTTGTCAAGAGACACCAGCATCTCAGGCGCACTGGGCGGGGCCTGGAGCCTCACGTCGGCCGCGCCCCGCATGCCGCTTAGCAGGCTGGCAGCCTGTACGGCTTTCTGGTCCAGTATGTCCAGGTTGTTTCCGTATATGTTTACTACAACCGGCGCCCTATAGCCGGAGATGGTCTCAGCGATCCTTTCAGAAAGGAAGGTGTCCACCGAGGAGGTCACGCCGGGGAATTTTTTTACAATGCCCTCTATCTGCTTTTTTGTCTTATCGAACTCCGCCTTGCTAAGGGGCTTAAGCGTCAGGTCGAATTCGCTTGCGTTCGTGCCCCTGGCCTCCTCTCCCAGTTCCGACCTGCCCGCGCGCTGGGCCACCGACTCAACGTAGGGAACGGCCAAAAGCCTGTCCGACAGAAGCTTGCCGGTCCTCAGGGTTTCCCTGAGGGATGTGCCCGGCGCCTCGGACACATGCACTATGAAATTGCCTCCTATAAGCTCTGGAAGGAGCTTTCCCTTCAAAAAAGGGATTATCGCGATCGTTGCCGCTATGAGCAGGGCTGCCCCCGCAAGGACCGCTTTCGGACGCCTCTCCACAGCATGAATGACCCCTGAGTAATGTTTTTTCGTCCAGCGGACAACGGGCGGTTCTTCTCCTTTGAGCTTTTCCCCTTTTTCCCCGGCCAGCATAAGGAAAGACAGCGCCGGGGTCACCGTAAGCGCAACAAGCAGGGAGGACATGATGGCAAATATGTAGGAGAGCCCCAGGGGCGCAAAGAACCTGCCGGATATCCCGCCCAAGGTGAGCACCGGTATGAAAACCAGGACCACGGCGAAGGTGGCGTAGACCACCGCGCTCCTTACTTCAACCGAGGCCTCATATACCACTTTAAGAACGGGACGAGGTTTTTCGGCCAGCCTGTTTTCCCTCAGGCGCCTGAAGATGTTTTCCACGTCTATGACGGCGTCGTCCACGACCTCGCCTATGGCGATGGCCAGGCCGCCTATAGTTATGGTATTTAAGCTCATGCCGAGGTGCTCCAGCATGGTGACGGAACCCAACAGCGAAAGCGGTATAGCCGCGCAGGATATGGCGGCTGTCCTAAGATTGAACAGGTACAGGAAAAGAACGATGATGACAAGCAGCGCCCCCATCAGGAGGGCGGAATTCACATTGTGAAGCGCCAGCCGGATGAAATCGGCGGCCTTGAAGAGTCTGGGATACAGTCTTATGCCCTGCGCCTTCAGGGTTGGGCCAAGCTCAGCAACGGCCTTGTCCAGACCATGCGTTACCTCCAGGGTGTTAGCGCCGTACTGCGAGTCCACCACCAGGAGTATGCCCGGTTTGCCGTCTATCAGCGTCCCTCCTATCTGGGGGGCGGGCGCCTCTGTCACATGGGCGACATCGCCAAGCGTCACGTTTGCGCCGTTTTTATAGGCGACGACCGCCTGGGCAAGCTCACCGGCCGTCAGCGACTGGCCCTGGCTCCTTATGGTTATGCGCTGGTTTGCCCCGTCAATAAAGCCGGCCCCTTGCAGACCTGTCGCTTTTCTGGCCGCGGAGATCACGTCTTCCAGGGACAGGCCGTATCTTATCAGCCTCTTGGGGACCACCTGAACCTGCAGCTCTTTGTCCTGGCTGCCGAATATGACCACCTTTGCCACGCCGGGCACCGCAAGCAGACGCGGCCTTACCGTCCAGTCTGCCACGGTCCTCAGCTGCATTGTGGAGAGTTTTTTGGAGGTAAGCCCGATTGACAAAAGGTTTCCCGTGGAGGAGATAAGCGGGGTCATCACAGGGTTTATCCCCTTTGGAAGCTGGCCCGTGAGGGTGGCAAGGCGCTCTGCTATCTTCTGCCTGGCAAGATAGACATTTGTGCCGCTTTTGAACATGATCTTTACAACCGAAAGCCCCTCTATGGACTTGGACATGACGGTGTCCACCCCGCCAACTCCGCTGACGGCGGTTTCGATAGGGCGGGTAACCAGCTGCTCGGCCTGCGTGGAAGAAAACCCCGGAGCCTCCGTGTGTATCTTGACTTCGGGCGGGGCAAACTCCGGGAAGACGTCATATCTGGCCTGCTTGAGGGAAAATATGCTGTATCCAAGAAACAGCACCGCAAGCGCGATGATCACTCCCCGGCGGCGAAGGGAAAACCGTACTATCGTCCCTAAAATACCATGGCGTTCCTTATCAGCGCTCAAAAGGCCACAATCTCCTTAATCCGCATCCTTAATCCCCGCCGCCAGCGGCCGCAGGCAGGCTCTCTTCAGACAGAAGGGCCTGTGCCCCCCTGACCACGATCCGGTCTCCGGCGGAAAAGACATCAGCCACAAAATATCCTCCGCTGACAGGCGTTGATGTTGGCGTTTCCTCCCTGGAAAAACCGGTCGGGCCCTTTTTTATGTAGACCCAGGCCTTGTCCTGAAGCCACACAACGGCGGAGTTGGGAATAAAAAATCCCGTTTGCGCCCCGGCCGAAGGCATGAGCGCCGTGACGTTCATTCCGGGTACAAGCCTTCCTGAAAGCGCGGGGGCAACGTAAATGAAGCTCATCCCCTGTATGCTTGGCGACGTGCTGGTTGCGCGGGAGACAAACCCTGCCGGGACCATTCCGCCTGCGGGCGAGGCTATCATGACCCTGCCGGGGATGCTTTTGAGCGAGGCTGCCGCGGGCAGGGTCAGCTGGACGAGAACGTCTCTTGTTTCAATGACCCTCCTGAGCGGGAGCGCGTAGCCAAACACCCATTTTGAGATAACGGGGCCCCAGTCCATGCTTATCATGTTTTTTGCCGACCGGAAGGCCCCAAGCGCACTGTCCGCTTCCGCTTCATCTGAAGCGAGCGTGGCTGCTGCAGCCTGGAGCTCGCGGTCTGAGATGTTCTTGGCGCTTGCGTTTAGAACCTTCAGCCGTGCATACTCCTGCCCGGATGCCTTCAGTTGCGCCCGCGCCCTTGCAAGGGCCGACCTTGCGGCAACGTAATTCCTGTAGGAGGAGCCCAAACCTTCGGCCGAAAGCACCTGCCCGTAAGCGGTAACCTTGTTTTGATAGAGGACAGGCTTAAGGCTCTCTGTCGTTATTCCGTCAGTTTTCTGTGAAACTTCGGATACGGTCACCGTGTATACTGGCTGCGTCATGGCTTCCCGCGCTCCCGGGTCCGATTTTTTTTGCGGGAAGGCCGCATTTTCACCGGCGTTGATTTTGCATCTTTCGCCGCTTAACAGGAGCAATGCCGCAAGGACGGCTATAAAGATAAACACTGCGGCAAAGAGTTTTTGTTTTTTGCCTTTACCTTCGGGTTTCATTCTTTTCTTTCGCTCCCACTTTTTTCACCTCTTTACGGGGCGCTCTGAATATGTCTGCGCCGTAAAATATCCCTTTTTTGGGCCACTCCTGTTTGACTAGGGGCCTCTGTACGGCGTCCTCCAGCCCCATCAGGTCCGACTGCGCCAGAATAAGCGCGTCGAAGCGGGAAAGCTGCGCCGTGAAAAATTCCATTTTTGCCTGTTCCAGGTCCAGGAGGTTGGCCTGCCCCAGACGGAACCTGGCCCTGACCGCCTGCAAATTGGCGCCCTCAGCCGAGACTATGGAATCGGCAACCCGGAGGTCCTTGAGCGACTCTGAATATGCCGCCTCCGCGCTGTCTATCTGCCCGATGATTTCAGCCTGGAGGGCCGCAAATTTTGCCGCCAGCTCCTTGCGGCGGGCTTTTGCCTGGGCTATCGGCCCCTGGTTCTGATTGAAAACAGGCAAGACCAGGGAAATCCCAAGGGCCCACCTGTTGTCCCCCTGGTCCCATTCGTAGCCAGGCCCTATATGGATATCCGGATACTGCTTGGCTATTTCAAGCTGGAGGGCGGACTGGGAGGCGTCATACTCCTGCAGGGCCGACAGAATGTCCGCCCTGCCAAGGAGGGCCTCTCTGCGGACATCCTTCAGATGGACGGGCACTGGTGCGCGCTTTAGTACGCCGAAAGAGATCCGGATGCCGTTAAGGGCCTTTGCCTGAAGCCCGAGGGCCCTGGCAAGAGAGCTCCTGGCGATGGCGGTCCTTTTGCGGTTGGCCGCGATCACAAGGCGCGTCTTGTCCAGAGCAAGCCGGGACTGTGTCACCTCGAACTGGGAGGACTGGCCCACAGAAAGCCTTTTTTCAAACAGCTTTGCTATTTTTTCCTGGGCCAAAAGCTGTTTTCGCAGGTACCGCTGCCCCCCGGTTGCCGCATAGAGGCCCAGGAGGCTTCTTCTGAGCCCGCTCCACACATGCCAGGCCGTCTCGGCGATGTTTAGCTGGGCGGCCGCGGACAGGTGCATGGCCTGCCGGATGCGGTATCCACGTTTGCCCGCCGTTTGAACGGGGATGCTCAGCGAGATGCCCCAGGTCCACGGCGAAATCCCTCCGGGAGTGCTTGAATGGTGTTCGCCAAAAAAAGACGCGGAGGGGTTGGGGAGCGCTCCGGCGGTTATGACCGCCGCCTTGGCCACCCCCCATTTCGCCCTCATGACATCGAGCGCGGGGCTGTAATACGCAGTGGCCAGCGCAAGCGACCTGAGGTCCCAGGAGCGCAGCGGCCAGCGCTTTATCGGTTGGCGAGTATTTTTCTCCATGAACTCCCTGAGCCCCCTGGCGGTCAGAGTGCGGGCCTCAAGGGCGCGGGCAGTTACCGCCGGGGAAATGGGCTTCGCATGGAAGCTCGCACACCCGGCAACAAGCAAGACCGAAATGGCCATTAAAACAAGGCGGCCGGTCAGTTTCATCAGGTCAGGAACCTCAAAATAAGCTTTTTCCGATCAGGTCTTATACCTTAATCAATTTATCAGATTAGGGATAAGCGAACCACAAAAAAATTTCTTTGGCCCGCAAAAAAAACCAGTAATACGGGCTTTTAAAATTTATTTGAGCCGGGGGGATCACAATCTGAGGCTTCTAAGGACGCAAGTGGGCCGGGATAAAGGAATGCGAAAACCGGTCATGCCGGGGCCTGACGGTCCGGTCTTGAAGCCCGGCAGCCGGGTGGCAAAAGCAACAAACAAACTGTCTTTTATGTTTCTATTTTTTATGTGATGGGAAAGGGCCATGCCGTCCGAGGCCCTGTCTTCCATATTGACAGCCCGTCCCAGGGAGGAAACCGCATGCTCGCAGCTCCTGGTTGAGTGCTCGTGGGCGTCGTAAACGGCCCCGGCCGACTCCGCGAAGCAATAGCCAGTGAAGAAGATGATGGAAAACAGGACAAAAACCGCGGCGACTTTCCGGCTGTACGAAAGCATGTGATAGACTACCTCCGGCGAGCTTTTGAAGTCAATCCTCCGGTTTTTATTTTTATTTTTTTCACGACATCTCTGCACGTTTTTTTTTGCATCTGGACTTAGGTGTTGGATTTGACCTTGCGGTTTGCTGTAAGGTTTATATATGGCTGAGAAGAAGGGCAGAGGGCGCGGGAAAAAGGCTGAAAGCGGGCCTGATGGGTTTTTTGACTTTGGCCCGCCCTATGCGGGAGCCCCAGGTGAGGGCATCGAATGCGGCTGCGACGAGGCGGGGCGCGGTTCGGCCGCCGCGGAGGTCTATGTTTGCGCCGTCATCCTGGACCCCGCGCGGCCTATCGAGGGGCTTGCGGATTCAAAGCTCCTCACAGCGGCCAGGCGGGAGGAACTGGCCAGGGAAATAAAGCTAAAGGCCCTCTGCTGGCGCATAGACAAGGCAAGCCTTGAGGAGATAGAAAAGCTGAACGTGCTTCATGCCACCCTGCTTGCGTTCGAGCGCGCCGTCCGGGGGTTGAAGATAAGGCCGGGCAGGGTGCTGATAGACGGCAACAAATCGCCAAAGATGCCGGGCATGCAGGTGCAGTCCATAATCAAGGGGGACCGGATTGTGCCGGCGATAAGCGCGGCGTCCATACTTGCCAAGGTCGCAAGGGACGAGGCAATGGCGGGCTATCACCTTCTGTATCCGGGATATGGGTTTGATGTGCACAAGGGATACCTGACGAAGGAGCATCTGCAGGCCTTGAGCAGGCTTGGCCCCTGCCCCATTCACCGGAAGACCTACCGCCCCGTGGAGATTCTGATCGAATCTCAGGATGAATCCACCGGGCTGTTTTAAAGACCGGAACCTGTCTCAAAACCGCTTTTGGCCGTAAGAGGCTAAAATCGCGCAAAACCAATTTTAAGACAGGTCCTAAGTTTTTAGATTTTTTTGGCCGCAGGCTACTTCTTTAGCTCGCCTTTTACCCGGTTTTTTTCATCCAGCTTGAGGATGACCGGCTTGAAGCCGGACGCCTCGCTTTCGCTCATGTAGCAGTAACTGAAGATGACCACCCTGTCGCCCACCAGGCCTTTTCTTGCCGTGGGGCCGTTAAGGCATATCTGGCCCTTTTTGCCGGGTATCACGTATGTGTCGAAACGCTCGCCATTGTTGACGTTGCTGACCGAGACCTTTTCAAAGGGAAGGATGCCTGCCCTCTTCAGAAGGTCCGAGTCTATGGTGATGCTGCCTTCGTAATCGATGTCCGCCTGGGTGACGGTCGCCCTGTGGAGCTTTGCCCTGAGAAAAGACCTTAACATCTCTTTTGCCCTATTCTATTATCCTGGGGACTCTGTAGAAGCCGTCTTTCGGGTCAGGAGCGTTCATGAGCGCGTCTTCGACCGGAAGGCAGGTGGTGGTCTTGTCTTCCCGCATTACGTTTTGAAGGTCAAGCACGTGGGATGTAGGCTCTATCCCCGCAGTCGAAAGCTCCTTGAGCTTTTCGACATACTGGAGTATGCCGTTTAGCTGGCCTGCGTAAAGGCCCACTTCCTGGTCGGAAAGCGCGAGCCTTGAAAGTTCTGCTATTTTCATTACGTCCTTGCTCTCTATCATCGGGATATCTGTCTCCGTGGAATATTATATCATCCGCGCAGGGTCTCAAGGTTGGCGAATTTTACGCACAGCTTTTTTATTCCTACCGCCGGGAAGTTCACCGTGACCTTGGACTCTTCCCCCTCTCCGTAGCAGTCCCTTACTATGCCCACTCCCCACTTGGGATGCTTCACGCGGGTGCCGGCAACATACGGGGCCGGAATGGGGGAGGGCATTTGGGGCTCCGCCTTGCGGACAGTGTGCCGGGGGGTCTTTTCCACCATTTTGAAAAGTTCCCTTGGGATGTCCTGGAGGAACCTCGAGGGTTTTTGCTCCTTAACCCTCTCGAACATCCGCCTGCTCCTGGCGCCCGTGAGCACAAGGATGTCCTTGGCCCTTGTCATGCCGACATAGAGCAGCCGCCTTTCCTCGGCGGTCTCCTCCGGAGTTTGCGCCTTCAGGTAGGGCAGTAGGCCCTCTTCAAGCCCGGCTATGAACACTACCGGGAATTCAAGCCCTTTGGCGCCGTGCAGCGTCAGCAGGGAGACATGGCCCTCCTGGCCTGAGTCGTCGGTGCCGCTGGCAAGAGAAAGCCTGTCCGCAAACTCTTTTGTGTCCTTCCCGGACGCGGAGGCGATGAACTCGTTTATGTTCTCGATCCTGTCGTCCTCAAGCCCCTCCATATACCCGACCGACTCCAGGATGTCCTTTATGAGGGCCGAGGCGTCCTTGTGGCTGCCGTCGGACAGTTTTTCAATGATGTTTGCAAAGCCCTCCAGTTTTTCCTTCATAGAGGAGGCAAGCGTGGCGGAGCGAAGCAGGCTCTTTATCGCGGCGTAGAGACTGAGGGCCTTTTTCTTTGCGTGCTGCTCCACTTTGGTGAGCGTGGAGGCGCCTATGCCCCTCTGGGGGCAGTTGATGATCCGCCTTAAAGATACGTTGTCGTCCCTGTTGAGGACAAGCTTCATGTAGGCGGTGATGTCCTTTATCTCTCTCCTCTGGTAAAAACTTATGCCGCCAAGCACCTTGTAAGGGATGCCCTCTGACTGCAGGTGGTCCTCAAGCGCCCTGGACTGGGTGTTTACCCTGTAGAGCACGGCGAAATCGCCATAGTCGTAGCTGTTTTTCAGGTAAACCTCCCTTATGGTCCGTGCGATATGGCGCGCCTCTTCCTCCTCCGAATCGAGCCAGCAGAAGCATACGGCTTCTCCGGTCCCCTTGTCCGTCCAGAGCTTTTTCTGGTGGCGCATGTTGTTCTTGCTTATCACGCTGCCCGATACGTCCAGGATGTTCTGGGTGCAGCGGTAGCTCCTTTCGAGCTTTATGACCCTGGCATCGGAAAAGTCCTTCTGGAAATTCATGATATTGCTTACGTCAGCGCCCCTGAAACGATAGATGCTCTGGTCGTCATCGCCCACCACGCAGATGTTTCTGTGGGAAGCGGCCAGGTCCTTAATGAGCCTGTACTGCGCAACGTTCGTGTCCTGGAACTCGTCCACCAGGATATGGTCAAACAGGTTCTGGTATTTCTTAAGGACATCCGGATGCTCCTCGAAGAGCCTTATTACCAGCATTATGAGGTCGTCGAAATCAAGGGCGTTGCTTTTCTTGAGCTCGTCCTGATACCTCATGTACACCTTTGCAAGCCGCTCCTCGAACCCGAAGCCGTCCGAACGGGACAGGAATTCCTCCGGCCTGGTCAGGGAGGATTTAAGGCAGCTTATCTTGGAGAGGACGCCCCTGTACAAGGCCTCATAAAGGTTGAGCTCCTTCAGGATGTGGCGTATGAGGCTCAGTTGGTCCGCATCGTCGTAAATGGAAAAATCATTGCTGTAGCCGATCAGGCCGATCTCTTTTCTTAGTATCTTTACGCACTGGGAGTGGAAGGTGCCTATCCAGCACTGCCTCAGGTCCTTGCCAAGGAGAGCGCATATGCGCTCTTTCATCTCGCCCGCGGCCTTGTTGGTGAACGTGACGGTAAGTATCTGGGCCGGAGAGGCCTTCTTTGACAGATGGACAAACCGGTGGGTTATCGTCCTCGTCTTTCCGCTTCCCGCCCCGGCCAGTATCAGAAGAGGGCCTTCCGCATGGGCGATCGCCTCTTTCTGCTGCGGGTTCAAATCCGAAAGATTGTTCTTAGACATAGTTCGCCTGCCTTCGATGTTAACATAATTTCTTGATTTTAATCAATTTTTTTAAAAAACCCTGCTTGCCTATTCCACTGTGACGCTTTTTGCCAGGTTTCTTGGCTGGTCTACGTCACACCCCCTGAGCACCCCTATATAGTAAGCAAGGAGCTGAAGCGGCACCGCCATCAGGGCAGCGCCCAGGAACCGGTTTGAGGCAGGCACGACAAAAAAGCCGTTTGAAACAGCCTCCAGTTCCCTATCTTCTCCGTCTGTGACCAGCAGGACTTGTGCGTTCCTGCTCCTGACCTCCTCCATGTTGGAGAGGATCTTCTCTTTAAGCCCGCTTTTTGAAGGCAGCAGGAAGAGCGCCGGCATCTCTTCGTCTATGAGCGCTATGGGGCCGTGCTTCATCTCTCCGGCTGCGTAGCCTTCCGCGTGTATGTATGATATTTCCTTCAGTTTAAGGGCGCCCTCGAGAGCCACCGGGTAATCTATTCCCCGTCCGAGAAAGAGGAAATGCTCTTTCTTGAAATATGCCCTGGCCATCTTTTCGATCTCCTGCTTTCTGGAGAGTATGGCCTCGATCTTGGATGGCAGCTCCAACAGGTCCTGGGCCAGGACCCCGAAACGCTCTCCGGACATGCTGCCCTTTGCGCGCGCAAAGGCCATGGCCAGAAGGTAGAGCCCCGTCATCTGGGTCATGAAGGTCTTCGTGGAGGCCACCCCTATCTCGGGCCCGCCCCTGGTGAAAAAAACGGAAGAGGCTTCCCTTGCGGCCGCGCTGCCTATCACATTGGTTATGGCAAGCGTCCTGGCCCCGGATTTCCTTGCAAGCTTCAGGGCGGCAAGCGTGTCGGCCGTTTCGCCGGACTGCGTTATCGCGATGAAAAGCTCATCGCCTTTAAGCACAGGCTCCCTGTACCTGAACTCCGATGCTATGTCCACTTCCACGGGCACGCGGGCCATCTGCTCCACCATGTACTTCCCGGCCAGCCCCGCATGCCAGGAGGTGCCGCAAGCGATTATGATGACCTTTTGCACTTCCTTAAGCTGCTCCGCGGTCAGGCCGAACTCTTCGAGGTTGACGTCCTGCCCGTCCGGGTCCAGCCTGCCCCTGATGGTGTCCGCCACGGCGCGCGGCTGCTCGTGTATCTCCTTGAGCATGAAATGCCTGTGCCCGCCTTTTTCAGCCATGCCCTGGCCGTAGGGAAGCACACTGGGTTTTTTGGAGGACGTATGGCCGTTTGCTATCTGGAAGACTTTGAAGCTCTCCGGGGTGATCACGGCCATCTCGCCGTCATCAAGGAAAATGGCCTTGTTGGTGTGGGCCACGAACGCCGAGGCGTCAGATGAGATGAAAAATTCCCCCTCGCCTGCGCCAAGCACCAGCGGGCTGTCTTTCTTTACGCCGATTATCTTCTCCGGCTCCGATTCATGCATTATGGCCAGGGCGTACGCGCCCTTCAGCTCTGCAACCGCGGCCATGACCGCCTCTTCAAAAGGTTTTTGCCGCGAGTGCAGGTTTATCAGGTGGCTGATGACCTCCGTATCGGTGTCGGAGGCGAACTCAAAACCCTCCGCCTTAAGCATCTTCTTTAGCTGCCGGTAGTTCTCTATTATCCCGTTGTGCACAAGGACGATGCTGCCAGATTTATGGGGGTGGGCGTTTTTTTCGGACGGTCCGCCGTGGGTCGCCCATCTGGTGTGGCCTATGACCGCGCTCGAAAACTTCTTCCCTCTCCGGCCTTCTTCCCCAAGCAGGCCTTCCAGCCGGCTGATCTTCCCGGCCGAACGCACGGTTTTAACGGAGCCGTCCTCAACGAAGGCCACTCCGGCGGAATCATACCCCCTGTACTCAAGACGCTTAAGGCCGTCTATCACTATGGACAGGGCGTTTCCGGGTCCGATATAGCCTATTATCCCGCACATGCTCAGCGCCCCGCCCCGGAGGCGCCGCGCTTTTTGAGGAGGGCCATTTTTTTCTCAGGGGCTTTTTTGCTTTTGGCCTCCCTCTTTTTCCTTGCCCAGCCCTCCACGTTTTTCTGCTCGATTCTGCTTATGGCAAGCGAGTCCTCCGGGACGTCCCTCGTAACGGTGGATCCCGCGGCCACAAACGAGCCTTTCTTTACCGTCACCGGGGCCACAAGCTGTGAATCGCTGCCTATGAAGACGCCGTCCTCTATCACCGTCCTGTGCTTGTTCACCCCGTCATAGTTGCAGGTTATCGTGCCGGCCCCTATGTTCACGGAGCCGCCCACCGAGGAATCGCCGATATATGAAAGGTGCATGGCCTTGGTGCCTTCTCCGATGGTTGAGTTCTTTATCTCGACAAAGTTGCCAATCTTCGCGGAGCGCTTTATTGAGGAACCGGGGCGCAGATGCGCAAAAGGGCCTATCTGTGAGCCGCTGCCGACATCGGAGCTTTCGATTACGGAAGAATCAAGCACAAGGGCCCCCTCCCTGATGACGCTATCTATTATACGCACATTGGGGTAGATAATGCATCCCTTTCCGACGGAGGTCCTGCCCTGAAGATGGACACTCGGATAAATTACCGAGCCTGGGGCGCAGTAAACGTCCGCATCCAGCAGCGCCGTGCCGGGGTCGATAAAACGGACCCCGTTTTCCATGAAGCCCTCTACAATCCTGCGCCTCATTATGCTCTCCGCCATGTAAAGCTCCCGGTAGTTGTTCACTCCGGCAAACTCCTGCTCGGGCGCGATGGGATAGGCCCCCGTCCTGAGCCCACAGGTCCTGGCCAGCTCCAGTATGTCGGTCAGGTAGTACTCTTTTTTTGACCGGTTCTTTTCTATTTTCCCGAGTAGGGCCACCGCTTCGGGCTCCAGCACGTAAAGGCCGCTGTTTACCTCCCGTATGTCCTCATGGGCGGCAGTGAGGTCGGTCTTCTCAACGATCCGCTCCGGGGCCCCGGAGCTGTCCCTTACAATGCGCCCGTAAGGGCCGGGATCCTGGGCCATAAAGGAGCCAAGGGTAACGGAATTCCCGTGCCTTCTGTGAAGACCAAGCAGTTTTTTGACCGTGACAGGAGTGATGAGAGGAAAATCCCCGTTCAGCACTGCAACGCTTCCTCTAAAGCCCTTCAGTGCTCCTATCGCGGTAAGCAGGGCATGGCCCGTCCCAAGCGGCTTTCTCTGGAGCGCGAAGGCTATTTCCGTCTTCATTTTCTCGTCCTCACGGGAGGCCGAAAGCGCGCGGGTTATGTCCTCATGGGACGATACGCCCGTGACGACAACGATCTTTTGGGGCCTGAGCGCGGCGGCGGCTGAAAGCGGATAGGATATCATCGGCTTTCCGCAGACGGCGTGCAGCACCTTGGGCAGGGAGGACCTCATCCTGGTGCCAAGGCCCCCGGCAAGTATCACGCAGGCCAGTGGACGAGGGCCGGCGGAGGCCCCCCGTCTGCTAGGAGATATTCGTTTTTTCCGTCCGGCGGTCATGGATGGCTTCCTTCATTGTGTGCGGTGTGGCTATCCCGCCTGAAAGGACGATCTTTACGCCATCTTCCACCGGGATGCCCGTATAGAAAATCTCTTCCTGTTTGAAAAGGGCGACCTCGCCCAGGTACAGGTTGTTCGTAGGTATGTAAACGGCCACAAGCTCCTGCCTGGTGCCGTCATCGTGTATTTTGACCGCACTCTCTTTCGTGAGGAAGCCGAAGGCGTAGGCCCCCTGGCGCGGATATTCGACAATGACGAACTTCTTGAAGGACGACGAATTGGAAAAGGCATCCATCACGGATTTTATGGGCGAATAGACGCTTCTTAGCACCGGGATGTTCATCAGGGAGCGTTCGATCGCCCTTATGACCTTTTTGCCGATGACGTTTGTGGAGACCATTCCCAGCATGAATATGATGCATATCGCGGAAAGAAAGCCGAGCCCGTATATGTGCTCATGGAAGACCCCTTCATAGACGGGGCTCAGGAAATTGTCGATGGTCCTGAAGACCCATGCTATAACAAGGACCGAGACAAGCGCCGGTATGGATACTATAAGCCCGGCAATGAACTTCCTTTTAAATGTTGCCCGGACAGAGATCATGCACGCATTCTAATCATGCACGCTGTTTTTTATAAAAAATATCTTTACTGGTTTTTTTAGTGCGGTCATGAGGACTTTTCCAGCACTTCTTCGGGTATGTCGAAATTGGAATATACGTTCTGCACGTCGTCATGGTCCTCAAGGGACTCCATGAGGCGGGTCATCTGCTCGCCCTGGCGGGGGTCCAGTATCACGTAGTTCTTTGGCAGCATCGTCACCTCCGCCAGCGCCGTTTCGATCGCTGCGTCCCTGAGCGCCTTGACGACGGTGTTCAGGTCCTCCGGGGCGGTGATTATCTCGTAGTTTTCCTCTTTGGGTTCGTTCTTCATGTCGAGCGCCCCCGCTTCGAGCGCCACGCTCATGACAGCGTCCTCGTCGGCCGTTTTTTTGTCCACCAGGACATATCCTTTTTTGTCGAATATCCAGGACACGCAGCCGGTCTCGCCAAGCGCCCCTCCGTTTTTGGACATCAGATGCCTCAACTCCGAAACGGTGCGGTTTTTGTTGTCGCTGAGCGTGTTTATGAGGACTGCCGCGCCGCCAGGGCCGTAGCCTTCATAAACCATCTCTTCGTAGCTTGTGCCGGGAAGCTCCCCTGTGCCTTTTTGTATGGCGCGCTTTATGTTCTCGGAAGGCATATTGACTTCCTTTGCCTTCTCCATCACGGTCTTCAGCCTCGGGTTGCCGCCCGGATCGCCACCCCCAAGCCTGGCGGCAACGGATATCTCCTTCGCCAGCTTGGAGAACACCTTGCCTTTTTTGACGTCGGTGGCCGCCTTCTTATGTTTGATCTGCGCCCATTTTGAATGTCCTGACATGGGTCTTCCCCGGTCCTTCCTCGATGTTTTCTTGTCCCGTATCAAACGGGCCCATGCCGTCCGGCCGCGTATCAAACAGGCCGTGCGGGCACGCGAACACTAATTATAATAACATGAAACGGGGCATTTCCGCCCCCGTCTCCGGTCCCTTTCCGGGCGGGCCGGGCCTCTATTCGAGCCCGTATTCCTTTATTTTCGTAAGGAGGGTCTTGTAGCTGACCTTGAGCGCCTCAGCCGCCCTGGTCTTGTTCCCCTTCGATGAGGCAAGGGCATGCCTGATGCGCTCGGTCTCGGCCGCTTTCTGCGCCTGTCTGGATATCTCCTCAAGAGGCCCATCCATTTTAAAAGGGCCGTCAGCGGCAGGGCATGGGTTCTTGACCAGGCAGAGGTGCTCCGGTCCTATGGTTTCGCCGTCGCACAGGATGACGGCGCGTTCGATGGCGTTCTCAAGCTCTCTGACGTTGCCTTTCCAGTAGCATGAGGAAAGGGCATCAAGGGCCTCAGGCGAGATGGCTTTTTCTCCGGATTTTATCTCCGCGGCATATTTCTTTACGAAATACCTGGCCAGCAGCGGTATGTCCTCCGCCCTTTTCCTGAGCGGCGGGATCTCGATCGGGAATACATTGAGCCGGTAGTAGAGGTCCTCCCTGAACCTTTTCTCCTGGACTTCCTTTTCTATGTCCTTGTTGCTTGCCGCAACCACCCGGACATCAATTTTAAGCGGCCCAGGCGCTCCCACCCGCTCTATCTCACCCTCCTGCAGCACCCTTAAAAGCTTTGCCTGAAGCGCAAGGTCAAGCTCCCCCACTTCGTCCAGGAAGACAGTCCCCATATGGGCCAGTTCGAGTTTGCCCGGCTTCGTCTTTTCCGCTCCGGTGAAGGCCCCCTTTTCATATCCGAACAGCTCGGACTCCAGGAGCTTTTCCGGGATGGCCGCGCAGTTTATCGCGACAAACGGATAGTCCCTCCTGGGGGAGAGGCTGTGGATGGCGCGCGCGAAAAGCTCCTTGCCCGTGCCCGATTCCCCCAGCAGTAAAACGGTGCTTTTAACGGGGGCGACCCTTCGGAGCCTCTGGGCCACCTCCTCGATCAAGGGGCTTTTGCCGATTATGACCGGCATGATCTTCTGGCCCAGCTCTTCTTTCAAAAGGATGTTTTCGGTCACCATGCGCTGGTTCTCAAGCGCCCTTTTTATAAGCAGCGCCAGGTGCTCTGTGTCAAACGGCTTCGTTATGAAATCGTAGGCTCCCAGCCGCATGGCCTGCACTGCCCCCTCGATGGAGCCGTAGGCGGTCATGACGATGACCGGCCTCAGGGCATCGTCCTCTCTTGAAGCGCTGAGCACTTCAAACCCGCTTTTTCCGGGCAGCTTCAGGTCTGTAAGGACAAGGTCTATTCTTTCTTCCCTGAGCTTTTTAAGCGCGCCGGGCGCGTCCCCCGCAGTGACCGCCCTGAAGCCTTCCCCTTCCAGGGTGGCTTTGAGCATGTCAGCCATGGATTCCTTGTCCTCGACTATGAGGATGCACTGCATAGCAAATGATTATAACATGCCATCTGCCGGCAAACTCCGGCTTTTGCGCGGTTTTTTGGGCTATAATCTCACATGGCTGTCCTTGCCTCAATAGATGTGGGCTCTAACGCGGTGCGCCTTCTCGTGGCCCGCACCGGCGGCGGAGTGCCGCTCGTAAGGCTGAGATACGAGCGGACTGCCACGCGCCTGGCCGAAGGCCTGTCGGCTTCGGGGCGCCTAAAGCCCGGAAACATGGAGCTGACCATGGAGGCCATGAAAAAGTATTCCGGAATAATTTCCTCCTGTGAAGGGCTTTCGGGAATGAGGGCAGTTGGGACCAGCGCTCTCAGGGAGGCGGAAAACGCCGGAGAGTTCATCAGGTCCGTCAGGCAGCAGACGGGAATAAACCTGGAGGCCATCACGCATGAGGAGGAGGCAAGGCTTTCCGCCCTTGGGGTGGTCTCGCTTTTAAAAAAGAAAAATGATAATGACGCGCTGATCCTGGACATGGGGGGCGGCAGCACGGAATGGATGCTTACCCGCGGCCTTGGCGGCGGGGACTTCTCCCTCAGGAGATCAGGCAGTTTCCCTGTCGGGGTCGTCAAGCTTGCGGGCCTTGCGGCCAAAAAGGGCGAGGCCGCCCTGGAGAATGAGATATCCGCCTTCGCCGGGGCCCTTAAATCGGCGGTTTCCACTCTGCCAGCCGGAACGGTTTTCATCCTTACGGGCGGGACAGCGTCCACGCTGGCGTCCATCGATATCGGCCTCAAGCAGTATGATCACGAAAAGGTCCATGGACACGAGATGGGACTTGGCAGGATTGCCGCCATGCGCCGGACGTTAAGCTCTCTTTCACTTGAGCAAAGAAGGTCGGTCCCGGGGCTGGAGCCCGACAGGGCTGACTTGATTATACCCGGACTGAGACTTACAATAAAAATAATGGAGTATTTTGGCCTGAACCGTGTCATTTCAAGCGATACCGGCCTTCCTGAGGGGATCGTCCTGGACCTCGACCGGCTAAACAGCATGGAAAGAAAAAAAAGTGGACCTGACCAGCCTGTTTAAAAAAAAAGTCGTTTTTCAGTGCCTGGACTATATACACTTGCCGGTCGCGGTTGTCGATGAAAATGCGCGCGTTGTCGAGCTGAACGAGGCGTTGTGCGCGCTCGTTGGCGCGGGGCGCAAGGAGATACTGGGCCTGCCGCTTGAAGGCATCGGGAAGCTCTCCGGGTCCGCAGGAGAGCTGGAAAAAAGCCTTGGGACCCACACTGAGCAGACCCTCCGGATAAAACTGGACGGCCGCATCTTCAATGTGATGACGTACCCGCTGCGGCAGGACGGGGCGGGCCGCCTGTACGGCTTGGTTTTTGAGGACGTCACCAGGTTCGTAGAGCTGGAAAACGAGCTGGTCAAGCGCAACAGGCTGCTTATGGTGATAAACACCATATCCACCGCCTTCATCTATTCCGAAGATATAAGCCAGGTGTTTGGCAAGCTGATCGAAAAGATACAGCTTGTGACCGACTTGGGAGTCTGCTGGGTCGCGCAGAGAGAAGAAGGGAAGGATTTTTTTTCGCTCAAGGGGGCGGCCGGCCTTTCGAGGGCTTTCAGGCAAAAGCTGGAAAGCGGGAATCTGGATGATTTTCACGAAATGGTCACGGCGCTTAAAGAGCCTTTTTTTGTCCTTGAGCACGGGGAAATAAGACGCGAGGAAAAAAAATATTCTTTTTTTCAGGATGAAGGAATAGCCTTCCTGGTGGCCCAGCCGCTCTACGCGGGGCCCGACAAGGTAGGGGTGCTGGCGCTTGGAAGCAGGAGCCCTGTTTCAATGGGGTTCGACCTTGCCTCGCTCATTCACCTCATAGGAAATCATGTGTCCCTCATAATGGAAAAGGTGCGGCTTTACGAGAACGCCAGATACCTGGCCGTGACCGATGCCCTGACGGGCCTGTTCAACATAAGGCATTTTTACGACTCCCTTGCCCTTGAGGTCGCAAGGGCAAAGCGCTATGGCACCACATTTTCCATGACCATATTTGATGTGGACGATTTCAAGGCCATAAACGACACTTTCGGCCACCAGGCCGGAGACGAGGTGCTGCGGAAGATCGCGCATGCGATCAGGGCGACCTCCAGGGGATCGGACATAGCGGCAAGATACGGCGGCGAGGAATTTGTGATAATACAGGCGAACACCGCAAAGGCCGAGGCCCTCCGTCAGGCCATGAGGGTGAAAAACGCCATCGAAAGCGAGTATTATATAGACCAAAAGATTCGGATATCGATCAGCGGAGGTGTCGCCACATTCCCAGAAGACGGCTCCGATGAGAAAAGCCTTCTGTATTCGGCCGACATGGCCCTGTACGAGGCAAAATCCATGGGCAAGAGACAGATTCGTCTTGCGGGAGGGACGGATGAGAGAGGAAATGAAAAAAGTATTTGAAAGGCCCCGCAGCCTTAAGGACGCCCGTTTTCACTATTGTCCGGGCTGCGGCCACAGCATCCTGCACCGGATAGTTGCGGAGTGCGTGGACAGGCTGGGCATAAGGGAGCGGACCATAGCCATAGCGCCGGTAGGCTGCGCCGTGTACGCCTACGATTATTTTGATTTTGACGTCCTGGAGATCCCGCACGGCAGGCCCCCGGCCGCAGCGACCGGGATAAAAAGGTCGTTGCCGGACAGTATAGTCATATCCTACCAGGGAGACGGCGACCTTGCGGCAATAGGCATGGGAGAGATAATCCACGCAGCTAACAGGGGAGAGAACATAACCGTTTTTTTTGTCAACAACGGGATATACGGAATGACCGGAGGGCAGATGGCCCCGACCACGCTGACGGGGCAGTGGACGACGACCACGCCCAGGGGCAGGGACACCGCAAGGGCTGGAAACCCGTTCAGGATGGCGGAGCTTCTGGCCGGGCTCGAGGGCTCTGTTTTCATCGCGAGGGGCTCCCTGGACAGCCCAAGGAATGTTCTGGCTACGGAAAGGCTGTTTGAGAAGGCGCTCCGCTGCCAGATGGAAGGCAGGGGTTTCAATTTTGTTGAGGTGCTTTCGCAATGCCCGACGGACTGGAAGCTCTCCCCGGAAGAGTCCCTCAAGTGGATGGCGACCCGGATGCGTGAATATTTCCCTCTCGGAGTGTTCAAGGACAATACCGGGGCTGGCGCGCCGCCAGCTGCAGCTGAAGGAAACAAAAACAAAAAACTTGCCGCGGGGGAAGACAGATGACCACCAGCATTCTTGTGGCCGGTTCCGGAGGGCAGGGAATACTTTTTGCGGGCAAGCTTGTGGCCCAGGCGGCGATGGAGGGGGGAAGCAATGTGACCTGGTTTCCCTCTTACGGGGCAGAGGTGCGCGGGGGCACCGCCAACTGCACGGTCGTGATATCTGATGGTCTCATAGGCTCGCCTATCGTAAGCAGTCCGGACGTGCTTGCGGTCATGAACGAGGCCTCGCTTGAGCGCTTCTCGGGCAAGATACGGAAAAGCGGGCTCCTGATCTTGAATTCCTCGATGGTCTCAGGCAGGCCCGAAAGAAGCGACTTGAGGATACTCGAAGTGCCGGCCGGAGAGATGGCTCTTTCGATAGGGGCGCCCCTGTCGGCCAATATGGTCATCTGCGGGGCGCTTGCGTGTGCGGCTTCCGTATGCGGGCTTTCCGTTTTGAAACATGCCCTGGAGATGCTTGCCGTCCGGGGGAAGTCAGGGATACTTGAAGTGAACTTAAAGGCGCTGGAGCAGGGTTGGAAGCACGTTGATAAATAGAAAGAAAGGTACAGAAAAGGGAAAGGCCGGAACAGGCGGCCGGACATTCCCAAAAAAGGTGAGGGCTGACGAAAAGGGCGGGGCTGAAAACGGTAATAAGGTAAAAACCGGAAATATCAGGAAGGCCCTTGTCGGGGACATAAAAGAGGTCCACACGCTGATAAACGAATTTGCGGCGGAGCAGGAGATGCTGCCGCGCTCTCTGAACGAGCTGTACGAGCATTTAAGGGACATGTTCGTATATGAGGAGGATGGCAGGCTTAAGGGCGTTTGCTCACTCCATGTGGTATGGGAGGACCTGGCTGAGGTCCGCTCCCTGGCCGTGGCGCGCGCGGCTAGGGGAAGGGGCATAGGGAGAAGCCTTGTTGAAACCTGCCTCGAAGAGGCCGCGGGGCTGGGCGTGTCCAGGGTGTTCGCGCTTACCTATATCCCGGATTTCTTCAGGCTTTTCGGCTTCAAAGAGGTGGATAAAGCGGAGCTTCCCCATAAGATATGGGGAGACTGCATCAGGTGCCCCAAATTTCCGGACTGCAACGAGTTTGCCGTTATCAAGGAGCTCTAGTGATCTTTTTACTTTTTACCAGGAAGGGCTGTCTTTCTTTTTTTGAATTTGGGAAAGGGACTTTTTATGGGCGGTGCCACGGTGCTTAAAATAGGTGTGCTTGCCTCCGGGAGGGGGTCAAACTTTCAGGCCGTGGCGGATGCCGTAAAGAGCGGGCGCATAAAGGCGCAGATATCTCTCCTGATAAGCGATAAGCCCGAGGCCTACGCTCTGGAGCGTGCGAGGCAGGCCGGGACCGAGGCCCTTTATCTGGACCCCCGGGGGTTCAGCTCGAAAGACGCCTATTTTCAGCGGATAGCGGAGGAGTTCATGGCAAAAGGGGTGGGGCTTGTGCTGCTTGCCGGCTTCATGAGGATAGTGAGAAAACCCCTGCTGGAGGCCTTCCCATGGAAGGTGATGAACATACATCCGGCCCTGCTTCCGTCTTTTCCCGGCCTTCACGGGCAGGGACAGGCCGCTGGCTACGGGGTGAAAATATCGGGGTGCACCGTGCACTTCGTGGACGAGGGGATGGACACCGGCCCGGTAATAATCCAGGCCGCGGTGCCGGTGTGGCATGACGACACGGAGGAGAGCCTTTCTGAAAGGATACTTGAGTGCGAGCATAAGATATATCCGGAGGCAGTAAGGCTGTTTGCGGAAGGCAGGCTGGAGGTAAAGGGTAAAAAGGTGGCAATAAAGGGCAACTGTCCGGCCGGGGGCGGCGGGGCCCTTATAAGCCCGCCTATAGAAGACTGGTGCTGAAACTGAAGCGCTCAGCAAGGAAAACGGACAACCCCGGTGTGAGGCCCACGCTTTCAAAGGTCAGGCAGGCCCTTTTCAATATACTGGCCCCACGCATCGAAGGCTCCGTTTTTGTGGACCTCTACGCGGGCACCGGTGCCATAGGGATGGACGCCATGAGCAGGGGGGCCGATGCCGTTTTTTTCGTCGAGGCCGACAGGCGGCTGGCAATGGAGCTTAAAAACCTTTTGGAGGGCTGCGGATGCAGGCCTAAAGCGCACATCGTTCCCGTGAGGGCCGATGAGTTCATAAGGAAACATGCCAGGAAAGAAAAAGACGGCTGGAGGCCTGCGGATATCGTCTTTCTTGATCCTCCTTACGCCTCGGACGAGCTGGAAAAAATCCTGCCCCTGCTTTCTACCCCTGGTTTTCTTGCAAGCGGCGCGGTCGTGGTAGCCGAGCATTCAAAGAGGACCGGTGTGCCGGAGGAGACGGGCATTCTCAAGAAGAAAAAGACATACAGGTATGGAGACACCTCTTTAAGCCTGTATGTGAAGGAGGGTAATTGAATAAAAAACCCCGGTCAGCGGTGAAAGCCCGCGCGATCGAAAAGGCAAAAGCCAGCGGGAAAACAAAAAATATAAAACGGGCAGTTTTGCCTGGCACATTCGACCCTCTGACAAACGGCCACCTGGACTTACTTTCGAGGGGGCTTGGAATATTCGATGAGGTCATAATTGCGGTGGCTCCAAGTCACAAAAAGAAGCCCGCCTTCACGCTCGAGGAGCGCCTGGCGCTTATAAATGAAGCTATAAGGGGGACAAAGAGGGCCAGGGTAGAGGCGTTCGAGGGCCTTCTTGTGGATTACGTGCGGCGGGCCGGAGCGCAGGCCATTATCAGGGGGCTGCGCGCAGTTTCTGATTTTGAATACGAGTTCCAGATGGCCCTGATGAACAGGAGCCTCGATGCCAGGGTGGAGACCGTCTTCTTGATGCCCTCGGCCGAATACACTTTTCTGACCTCCTCGATGGTAAAGGAAGTGGCCCTTTTCGGGGGATGCGTGAAAGGGCTTGTGCCCAGGAACGTGGAGGCGGCCCTGAAGAGGAAATACAAGGCGATCAAAAGCTGTAAATAAGTCAATTTCATAAAAAAAGAAAGCGCCGGTTTTTTTGTGACCGGCGCTTTCTTTTTTGCTTCTGTTCCCGCCTTGAAAGCCGGCGGGATACTCTGCTTATGGCCTGACGTCGAACATCTTGAATATACCTATCTTTACGAAGTCCATAAAGAGCAGGTAGACAACGCCGAACCCGAAGAGCGTCACGATGTCCTTTAAGGGCACCGGCGTTATCAGATACGATCCACCAGCCTTGATCCCGTGCGCGCAAAGCAGCGTCACCACTATGAAGTCCGCTATGGTGGCCGTCAGCATATACTTTGACGGGAAGGGTTTTTTGAGGAAAGAACCGCCGGTCCTGACAAGGTACAGAACGCCCTGGCCGGTAAACACCATTATAAGAAACACGAGCGTCTGTATCTGTCCGATCGGGAAGTCGAAGTGTTTAAACAGAAGGAGCCCGCCGAACGAGAAGATGAGCTGCATTATACCCATCGGGACCGAGCCCATGACCATGTTCTTTATCTTCCAGTGATTGGGTTTCTGCGAGAACTTCACGTTGTCCGTCGAAATGGACATCGTCACGAAGTCGTTCGTGAAGAGCAGAAGGATAACCAGCAGAGGCGTTATCACGAAAGACTCGCCGGGCGGGGTGTGGTAGAAGAAATTCAGGATGATCACGCCCAGGATCGTAAAGAGCGATATCTCGATGGTTTTGGCGATCTTGTTCAAAACCCAGGTCGCCATCCTCTGGAATATCTCCCTGCTTGTCTTGACGGCGGAGACGATGTCGGCAAGGCCAGGGTCGGTAAGGACCACGCTGGCCGCGGCCTTTGCGACGTCGGTTGCGCCCGAGACAGCGATGCCCACCTCGGCCGACTTAAGCGCGGGAGAGTCGTTCACGCCGTCGCCCGTCATGCCGACGATATAGCCGTCGTCCTGAAGCGCCTTCACTATGTTGTATTTGTCGTCGGGGTAGATGCCACCGAAGACGTCAAAGTCCGCGAGCTTTTTCTCGCCTTCCTTGCTCTTGCTCAGCTCCAGCAACTCCGCCCTCTCGCATACCCTGTCGCCGATATCGAGCCTGCCGGCTATGGTCCTTGCCGTTATGGCGGTGTCGCCGGTAAGCATGATGGTCCTCACGCCCATGTTGCGCAGCTCGTGGACCAGCGGCTTGGAATCCGGCCTCTCCGGGTCCATGTAGCCAAGGAAGCCCAGAAAGTCCCACTTGTCGTCCTTTTTAACGCCGACCGCGAGGACCCTTTCCCCCTTGGTCGCGAGGCTTCTTTCAATGTCCAGGTGCTTGTAGTCGGAGTCTTTTCCACCCTGTGTAAGGCCCCATATCGTCTTGGGCTGCCCCTTGCAGACCATGACCTCTTTGCCGTCCACGGCGTAAACGCCCTCGGTCCTCTTTATGGCCGGGTCGAAAGGCGTGAAGGAGACCCTTTTGCCCTCCTCTTTTACGTTCAGCGGGGCCGCAACCTTGAAGATGGCGTCGTCAAGGGCGTCTTGGCTCCTGGCGTCGCTGGCCATCATCGCATATTTCAGGAGTTCCTCTTTTGTATGCTCGCCCACCGGAGTAACGTCCTCCAGTATGACCTTGTTCTCGGTCAGCGTGCCGGTTTTGTCGGAGCAAAGCAGGGTCATGGCGGCGGCTTCCTCTATTGCCGAGAGCTTGGTCGTCAAAACACCCTTCTTGGACAGCTCAACGGCGCCCAGCGCGGTCGAGAGCGTGTATGTTGCGGGAAGCGCTATCGGGATCGCCGCTATCAGGATGACGAGCACGAAGACGATCGTGTCGATAGGAGCGAAATGAGCGTAAAACAATGAGTAACCCAGGAAGAACAGCAGGAGCGCGGCATCGCCGATCATGAGGTATTTTACTATCGTGAAAATCAGCTTCTGCAGGTTGCTCTTGGTCTTTGCTATCTTCACGAGCTCCGCGGTCTTGCCGAAGAAACTGTTTTTTCCGGTGCCGACGACGACACCAGTGGCCTCGCCCCTCTTCACTACCGAGCCGGAGTAGGCGACACTGCCCATCTCGGCCTCGACGGGGAGCGATTCCCCGGTAAGGGCCGACTGGTCAAGCTGAATATTGGCGTCCAGAATTTTCACATCGGCGGGAACAAAATCGCCCATTCTCAGGTGGACAAGGTCGTCGGGCACAAGATATTTCGCGTCGACCATCGTCCAGTTGCCGTCCCTCAAGACCCTCGCTTTTACGGCGAGCCTCTGTTTCAGAAGTTCAAGGGCCTTTTGCGCCTGCCCTTCGTGAAGGAACGACATTATGCTGTTGAATATCAACAGCGCCATAATAACGGCGGCTTCTATGTACTTTACCCATTCATGGCTTGCTATGCCGGCCACGACCTCGAGAGCGGCCGCCGCTTCGAGCATCCACGGAATCGGGCCCCAGAACCTCTTGAGAAACTCCACTACTGGGTTCTTTTTTTCCTCTTCGACTGCGTTAGGTCCAAACTCCTGGAGCTTTTTGTTTGCCTGTTCCGTGGTCAGACCAACATGCTCCTGCGCCACTTCCTTCTTTGCTGCCATTTCTGCCATTTAAAACCCCCTGTTAGAGAAATCGGATTAAGCCGCCACTCCCCCTGTGTGGCACCCAAGCCCGGAACTACCTGAATTGCATATTCTATTCGATTTTCCGGCGGAATGTACAATTTAAATTTTTAATAGGTTTTGAAGTTTTTATAGGATTCAGGCCGGTGGGGCCTTCTTTGACGGGCCGGAGAGCCGCGCCGCCAAAGAAGGCGGTTTCTGAGCCTTATTTTGCCAGTTGAGCTTTTTTGCGCGATTCATTTAATCTTAAGTACGATGAAAGTTTGCGAGATTTTCACCAGCATCCAGGGCGAGTCCACTTTTGCCGGGCAGCTATCCACTTTCATAAGGCTCTCTGGCTGCAATCTCAGGTGCTCCTATTGCGATACAAGGTACGCCTATACGGGAGGGACCGAGTTGACCGAGCAGGAGATAATGAACGAGGTTTCCATAGTGGGAGTTAACCTAATCTCCATAACGGGGGGCGAGCCGCTTTTGCAGGAGGGGGTGTTCCACCTTGTGGAAAAGTTCCTTAACGAGGGGCACAGGGTGTTGATAGAGACCAACGGGAGCCTCAGCATCAAGGATGTGGACCCCAGGGCGGTCATCATAATGGACGTAAAGACGCCGGCAAGCGACATGTCCGAAGATTTTGACATATCGAACCTTGACTTCCTGAAGCCCTCGGACGAAGTGAAATTTGTTATCGTGGACAGGAAGGATTACGCGTGGGTCAAGGATTTCATTAGGGAGTACAGGCTGCGCGAAAGAAGCAAGGTCCTTTTCTCGCCGGCCTTTGGCCTCCTGGAGCCTTCCGAGCTGGCCAACTGGATGATCCAGGACAGGCTGGACACGATATTCAATCTCCAGACGCACAAGTACATATTCGGTCCGGACAAAAAGGGGGTCTAGCCCCCGTCCCTATGTGCCGGCGCGCGGACAGTGCCGGCCAAAGCCCATGGGAAAATGATATCAAGGTATCCACGGCGGTTCTTTGTTCGGGTTTTAACCCTCTTTTTCTTTTCCGCTTTAAAAGTAAAAATTTATTATTTATAATATGTTGCTTCAAAGCGCGATGATGGACGGCAAGGAAGAGAAAAAGGTTTTTCCGTTTTCACGTTCACTTGGGTCCCTGAAGAGGTTTTTTATTTATCTCGCGGCCCCTTTGACCGGGCGCTCCGGGACGTCCCGAAATCATGCGGAGCAAAAACAAAAAAACATTTCAGAAGGCGGCAAAAGGCCGGAAAAAGACCCGGGCCGCTCCGGGGCCCATGCCGTCCCCTCCCATGGCCTCGATGCGGACGAGATAATCAGAAAACAGAACGAGGACATAAAATGGCTGATAAGGCTGCACGATGAGAACGCCAAGAACCTTCAGTCCCTGGATATAGACAGACTGGCCGCCTCCATAACCGGGTCAGCCCTGTCCCTGGGCTGGGCGGATGCGGCCGTACTTTGGCTTGTCAACGAACGCGGTGTAATGTGTTTCAAGGACTGTGCCGGCCTGGAAGAGGAATCCCTGCAGAGCGTGCCGTCCAGCCTGAAGCCCGAGGACAACTTTGTGATCGAATCCGTAATAAGGGACGAGATACTGGAGTGCCTTGAAACGTGCGGGTTTGAGTCCCTTGAAAGGTTGGCCATGGACAAAGGCTTTCATTACGCGGCTGCCATTCCGCTTAAAAGCAAGGAGGCGATCATAGGCTGTCTTACCGTGTTCAAAAGGGAAAAGGAGGCGATGGGCGGGCAGGTCAAGGCCATAGTCAGGCTTTTCGCAAGCCATGCGGCGGCGGCCATAAACATAGCGGGCCTTTATGCTGCTTTGCAGGAGAAGACGGAAAAATATCAGCTCCTGGTGGAAAACCAGAGCGATGTAATAGTGAAACTGGACACTGACGGCGGGTTCCTTTTCGCAAGCCCCTCTTTTTGCGATGTCTTTGGGAAAAAAGAAAGAGAGCTGCTCAGGACCCATCTGCACTTTTTCGTCATGGAGGAGGACCGCGAATGCACACTTGACTCCCTTGCGGAAACCTTGAGGCCGCCCCACACCGGATATGTCGAGAACCGGGTCATGACGAAAAACGGGCAGCGCTGGTTCGCCTGGACCTTCAAGGCCATCCTTGACGCCCGCAAGCAGATAGCCGGGATAGCCGGGGTTGGCAGGGACATCACGGACAATGAGAGGTCAAAGGAGGCGCTTGCCGCTGAAAAGGAACGGCTTTCCGTGACCTTGAGGAGCATCGGGGACGGCGTCATAACCACCGACAACGAGGGCAGGATATTCCTGATGAACAAGGTGGCCGGAGACCTCACCGGGTGGAACCATGAGGAGGCAATTGGCCGGAGCATCACTGAGGTCTTCGATATAGAGGGGGCAAGACAGGCGGCATGGCCCGGACAGGCGGCCGATACGGACGAAAAAGCCGGCCCCGTTGCCGTAAAGACCGCTTTTTTGAAGGCGCGCAGCGGCGGGCAGAGCGTGATCGAATACAGGCGCGCTCCAATACGCGAAAAAAGCGGCAGGATCATCGGGAAGGTGCTCGTGTTCAATGACATAACCGAAAAAAAGAGGCTGGAGGAAGAGCGCCTCAAGATCCAGAAGCTGGAGTCCGTCGGGGTGTTGGCCGGAGGCATAGCCCACGACTTCAACAATATCCTTACCGCAATAATAGGCAATATATCCATTGCCAAAATGGCAACCGGCGAAAAGGTGCGAGAGAGGCTGGATAAGGCTGAGAAGGCCTCTGTTAGAGCAAAGGACCTTACACGCCAGCTCCTTACGTTCTCAAAAGGCGGCGGACCGGTAAAAAAAATGGCCTCGATCGCAGACCTTGTCCGGGAGAACGTGGATTTTGCGGTCAAGGGGCCCGGGGTCAGGTGCGTCTATATGGTCCCGGAGGACATACCTGAAACGAGCATAGACGAGGGCCAGATAAGCCAGGTGATGCAGAACCTGCTCATAAACGCGAACCAGGCCATGCCCGTGGGGGGCGTCATATCGGTAAGGGTGGAAAAGATGGATGTCGGGCCTTCCGGCAACCTGCCTTTAAAACCGGGGAAATACGTCAAGGTTTCCGTTTCCGATACCGGCACAGGCATACATGGCGACATACTCCCGCGCATCTTCGACCCCTATTTCACAACGAAGGAGTGCGGCAACGGGCTTGGGCTGGCCACGGCCTACTCCATAATAAAAAAGCATGAAGGATATATAAGCGCGGAGTCCGTGTACGGCGAGGGGGCCACTTTTTATTTCTACCTGCCCATCTCCACAGAAAAAGCCGGCGGGGGCGGACCGGACGGCCGCGCCGGGGGAATAGGCGGGAAGGGCAGGATACTCGTTGTGGACGATGACGAGATGGTAAGGGATGTGGCGGCCAGGATGCTCGGGGACCTTGGTTACCAGGTGGACCTCTCGCCGGATGGCGCCCATGCCATCGAGACCTATTCAAGGGCCCTCTTTGCCGGAGCACCGTATGCGGCGGTCATCATGGATCTCACCATACCGGGTGGCATGGGCGGAAAGGAATGCGTCGGAAAACTCCTTGAGATAAACCCCGGCGCGGTGGCCATCGCCTCCAGCGGCTATTCTGAAGACCCGATACTTTCAAATTACGGGGAGTTCAGGTTCAAGGGCGCCATCTGCAAGCCTTACAGGGTCGAGGACCTGGCGGAGGTCCTTCAGCGGGCCATTGGAAAATAAAAAAATAAAAAATTCTTCATTTCAAAACAAGGTTTTTTCTTTTTTGTCAAAATATTGACATTTAGCTTTTCGGTGTTTTAGTATGTTGCGTAGATGAAACACCTTCTTATCGTTGACGATGACGATTTTATAAGGGATTCCCTCGACATCTTTTTCCGTGGCAAAGGGTTCAAGGTGGCCACGGCCTCGGACGGCTTCCAGGCGCTTGACGTCCTTAAGGGCGGAAAATTCGACCTTGTCCTGATGGACCTGATGATGCCCGATATGGGGGGCATCGACCTTCTTAAGAAAATGGCCGAACTGAAAATATCCTCCCCGTGCATCGTTATGACGGCTTTTGCGACCGTCCAGACGGCGGTGGAGGCCATGAAGCTCGGCGCTTTCGATTACATCACCAAGCCGTTCGTGCTGGATGAGCTCATGATGGTCGTTGAAAGGGGCATCGGGGTTTCCGAGCTTCAGAACGAGAACAGGATGCTCAAGAGGCATCTGAGAAAAAAATACAGGTTTGAGGGCCTCATTGGCGATTCTCCGAGGATGCAACAGGTCTATGAAATGATTGAGAAGATATTCGACATAGACAGCACCATCCTCATCACCGGAGAGTCCGGCACGGGAAAGGAGCTCATCGCCAAGACCATACATTTCAACAGCTCGCGTGCGCAGCAGCCTTTTGTGCCGCTCAACTGTGCAGCCATACCCAAGGACTTGCTGGAATCGGAGCTCTTCGGGCACGAGAAAGGCGCCTTTACAGGGGCGCTGAACACGCGTATAGGCCGCTTTGAGCTTGCCGCTGGCGGCACCCTTTTCCTGGACGAGATAGGCGAGTTGGACATGTCCCTTCAGGGGAAGGTCCTCCGGGTCATCCAGGAGAAGGAGTTCGAGCGGGTGGGAGGCAGCAAGACCATCAAGGTGGACGTAAGAATAGTCACCGCCACCAACAAGGACCTCGAAAAGGCGATAGAGGAGGGCAAGTTCAGGGAAGACCTGTATTACAGGCTGAATGTGATTCCCATCCACCTGCCCCCGCTCAGGGAAAGAGTGGAGGACATACCGCTGCTCGTGGACTTCTTCAAAAAGGAGCTTGTGAAAAAGAGGAAGAGAGAGTCCGTTGAGATCTCGCCGGGGGCGATGGAATGCCTGCTCGGATATCACTGGCCTGGAAATGTCAGAGAGCTTGAGAACCTGCTCGAAAGGCTTACCATCCTTGTCTCCAAGGACACAATAGAGGTTTCCGACCTGCCTGCCAAGTTCTACACGGCAATGAAGGCATCCACCACCAGGCCTGTCTGCACGCCCGTGGAGGAAGCGGCCCCTGCGGGGCCTGGCACGCCTGAAAAAGAAGAAAGGCCTTTGGCCGCTGCCGGCCTTTCCGATTCCGGGATGGACCTTACAAAGGCCGTTGAGCAGATGGAAAGGGACCTCATCCTTCAGGCGCTCGGGAAAACGGGCGGCGTAAAGAGCAAGGCCGCAAAACTCCTGGGCCTGAACAGGACCACGCTCGTGGAAAAAATGAAAAAGATGAATATAGAGGCCCACATCTCCTGAAGCTGCCTTTCTTCCCGGATGGGCCCGTTTCCTGACGTCAATTTCGTGACGTTTCCCTTCACGGTCCAGATAAAATCCTTTTAAAACAAGCATTTTATTTTTGGCACGTTAATTGCTTTTTCCTTTTCGTGCAGAAATTGTTCCTGATATTCATTTTTCTTGGCGCTTTCATTATGGCCCCCGAGTCATCGGGGGCCGCTCCCCCTGCCCAGTCCGTACTGGACAGGGCCCTTGTGGAAATCAATAACGGCAGGCCGCAGGCCGCCGTCGCGATGCTCAAGGCGTATAAGCCCCCCATGAGCGAGTTTGCCGAATACAATTATGTTTACGCAAAGGCGCTCAGGGGGGCAAACAGGCTTTATGATTCACTGGAGGCCTACAGGCTTGCCTATCTCTATTTCCCTGAAGGCAGGAAAAAAGAGCTCTCGCTTCTTGAAAGGGCTGAGGTCTACGAGGACATCGGTTTTTATCAGGAGGCCGCCTCCGTTTTCAGGATATTTTTAAAGACCTTCAAGAAATCGGAATTTTCCGAAAGGGCCCACCTGGGCCTTGCAAACGCGCTCTTCAAGACCGTCCATTACAAGCAGGCCCTGGCCAACTATGAAAAGGCCGGGGACAACCCGGAGGCGATGTACGGCAAGGCGGAGGCGCTTTTTGCTACAGGCCGGACCAAGGATGCGTACGAGCTGTTTAAGTCCCTGGGCATGGGCGAGCCTACCGGTGAAAAGGTCCTGGCGGAGAAAAACAGAAACCGGGACGCGGCGGCCTCTAATCTTGCCATGTACAGCATGGGGGAGGCGTGCAAGCTTCTGGGAAAAACCGATGAGGCTAAGGCGTTCCTGGGGTCCGTCAGGGCAGGGGAGTATTCCCACAGGGCCTCTTTTTCGCTTGGGCTCATTGCGGCGGAAGAGGGCAGTTTAGGCGATGCGGCATCTCTGTTCCAGGCCGCCTCGGGCTCTTCGCGCGGCGCACTCAGGCACAAGGCGCTCATTGACCTGGCGCAATGCTACATTGAGCTGGGCAAAACAGGTGAGGCCATCGGGCTTTTAAAGCGGGTGACGCAGGACCTGTTTGGCGGCAAGCTCAGAAACGATGCCTTTTTGCTTCTGGCCAGGGCGGAGGCCCGGAAGGGGAATGCTCTGAAGGCGGCGGACATCCTGAAGGGCCTGCTTGTGAAAAAGGATTACGCGCTCCGGGCCGCCGATGGGCTGCAGAAGATCATTGAAGATGCGATGGACAATTCCCCCGCGCTTTTTCCCGCCCTCTGGAAAACTGCCGGTATGAGCCTGACGCAGCCGGCAAGGGCAGGCTTTATTTTCAAGGCGGCCGGCCTGCTGGAGGCGTCGGACATGGAACAGGCCGCGAGTCTGTATTCCTGGATTGTCAGGAACGGCTCACCCATGCTGAAGACAGAGGCCGCCCGAAGGCTTTTAGGCTATTGCGTGGCCAGGGGGAAGGCGAAGGAAGCAAAAGGCCTGCTGCGCATGGCAAGACTGACCGGTCATGATGACGCTACGCTGCGCCTGAAGGCGGGCGTCTATTTCCTCCTTGGCAACTATGCGGCTTCGCAAAGGGCGCTCCTTTCCGTAAAGACGCTTTCGCAGCAGGACTTACTGCTGCTTGCAAGGACGATCGGACATGCCGGAGACGCAAGGGCAATCGGGTTTATCGAAAAACGCATCAGGGACGGGAACACGGATGTGCCGGCCCCGCTTTACCTGTCACTGGCCGATGCCACGTACACCAGGGGCTTGAAGACACAGGCGCTGCAACTCTATAAGCAGGCTTATGCCGGCCGGGTGTCCGCCAGTGGGCATACGGGGCTGACGGCCGAGGACCTGAAATGGACCCTTTACAGGATGCAGTCTCTGCAGAAGGACCCGCAAACGGCCCTTGACAGCCTGAAAAATGACGGTGGTCTTATGGCGCGATATGCGGCCGCCAGGCTCCTTGAGACAAAGGTCATGAAGGAAAGATGAGAAAGGAGGACCTCTTTTTTGGCTGATGTAACTCTCCTTAATACCGCTTTTGACAGCTTTACCAAGGCATCGAGGAGCCTGGAAGCCTGCTATACTGCGCTGCAAAAGAGGATCGAGACCCTCACGGAGGAGCTCCAGGACAAGAACGTGAGGCTCATCGATGCGCTCAGGGAGGCGGAAAAGAACAAGGACTACCTGGATGCCGTCCTGTGCAGCATGGAGGAGGCAATAATCGTCCTTGACCAAAGGGAAAAGGTGACCATGATGAACAAATCTGCGGCCCGTCTCCTGGGGCTCTCCGGGGAAATGGCAAAGGCCATGGCCGGAGGTGATTATTCAGGGCTGCCCATGTCCATCTCCGAGAACGGGGCGGGGCTTGTGCTGGAGGCAGGCGGCAGGAAATACAACGTCATCGTTTCCGATTCTCCCGTCGTGGATTCAAATGGCGCACCGAGGGGCAGGGTCATACAGATTAAGGACGTTACCGCGATGAGGCGGATGGAGGCCTTGCACGAACGCAACAAAAGGCTGATATCCCTTGGCGAGATGGCGGCAAAGATAGTCCACGAGATCAGAAACCCCCTGTGCAGCATAGAGCTGTTTGCTTCAATGCTGGAGCGCGACGTGCAGGGAAAGGAACAAAAGGAACTGGCCGGAGGGATATCGGCCGGCATACACAGCCTGAACAACATACTTACTAACATGCTTTTTTTCGCAAGGCCGCAAAAGCCAGTCATGGCCAGGGTCAGTTTGAGGCAGATATCGGAAGAGGTGTTTTGGCTTCTTTCTCCTTTCATGGAGTCCCGCGGCGTCAGGACGCAGAAGAGGTACGCCGGAGACTGGGACGTCCGGGGGGACGGGGAGCTCCTTAAGCAGACGATAATGAACCTGGCCATAAACGCGGCCCAGGCCATGGGCGGAGGGGGTTCGATCGAGGTCTGCCTGCGCTCGGAAGGCGAGTGCGCCGTCCTCGATATAAAGGACGAGGGGCCTGGCATAGAGCCCGAAAACATCGAGAAGATATTCGACCCTTTTTTCAGCACGAAGGAAAAAGGGTCCGGCCTGGGCCTGGCCATCGCGTCCAAGATAATGCAGGCCCACGGAGGGTACATACGGGTTTCAAGCGAGCTTGGCAAGGGCAGCACTTTCAGCATGTATTTTGATCTGGCGGACAAAACGGCGTCCTGACAAAAATAAAAAACTGCTTTTCCGTTTCAGGGGACGCTACAAAAAATACGGGAGGAAAATTTTTTGGACTGCGCCCAGACGTCTAAAGACGGCAAGAAAACAAAAACCGTCCTGGTTGTGGACGACGACCCGCAGATGAGGCTCGCCATGAAGGAGTCCATCGGCAGGATGGGCTATGATGTCGTCCTTTCCGGAAACGGCCAGGAGGCGCTCGACAAGCTGCGCCAGCCCGGCGCCGAATTCTCCATGATGGTTACGGACATGAGGATGCCGCGCATGGACGGCATGGCCCTGCTGAAAGAGGTAAGGCGCGGCAGCAGCCCCCTGCCGGTGCTCGTCATAACCGGTTTTGGCACGGTGGAGACCGCAGTGGAGATGATGAAGGAGGGAGCGACGGACTTCCTGGTGAAGCCGTTCCCCTTCGACAGGCTCCAGAAGGCCGTTGAGTCGATCATCGCCTCGGCCGCGGAGGTCCGGAGTGGAGACGGCGGGACGCAGGAGCTTATAACGGTCAACGCCGGCATGAAAAAGATCATCGAGTTGGCCGGAAAGCTGGCGGCCTCCGATATAACGGTGCTCATAGAGGGAGAGTCCGGCACGGGCAAGGAACTGCTGGCAAGGCACATACACAGGTCAAGCAGGAGGGCGGACAAGCCCTTCATCGCGGTCAACTGCGCGGCCATACCGGACAACCTGCTTGAGTCGGAGCTCTTCGGGCATGAAAAGGGCTCCTTTACCGGCGCGGTGGACAGAAAAAAAGGGAAGTTCGAGCTTGCGCACGGAGGGACCATACTGCTTGATGAGATAGGGGAAATGCCTCTGCTGCTCCAGGCAAAGCTGTTGAGGGCGTTGCAGGAGAAGGAGATAGACAGGGTCGGCGGGAAATCCCCGGTGCCTGTGGACGTAAGGGTAATCGCCACCACCAACCGGGACCTGTGGAAGGAATGCGGGGAGGGCAGGTTCAGGGAAGACCTCTATTACAGGCTCAACGTCTTCCCGATAAATGTTCCTCCGCTGCGGGAGCGGCCGGAGGACATCGAGGCGCTTTCAAACCACTTCATAAAGACCTTTTCACTTCTTGCAGGCAAGCACACAGAGGGCATTGGCCCGGCGGCCATGGCCGTCCTGATGGCAAAAAAATGGCGCGGCAACATAAGGGAGCTCCAGAACGTAATGCACAGGGCCGTTTTCCTGGCGAAAGGCCCGCTGATAGATGAGTCCGATTTCATGTTCGAGCAGGTAAAATGCCGCGCGGAGGACGCCCCCGCCGGGAAAATCAGGGACATGGAGAGGCAACTTATAATGGACACCCTTAAAGGCGTTGACGGAAACAGGACCATGGCGGCAAAGATACTCGGCGTCAGCGTCAGGACGATAAGGAACAAGCTCAAGGAATATGGGGAAAATTTTTCCTGAGGGGAATTTTTTGCTCAAGGATGGACCTTCTTTTTTGTTTTTTTGTTTTTCTCCGCGTGTTTTTAAGCTGGCACGATTATTGATACATAAGGTCAATATGACAGGAGAAGAGTTAAAAAAATGACACAGCCCGTAGGCGGCAATACACTTGAGCGGCTCATCGGCTTCACGCAAAAAAGGCAGGGTGTCCTGGCTTCCAATATTGCAAACTCCGATACGCCTGACTACAAGGCAAAGGACATCAGGTTCGAGGATTTTCTGCAGGGCGGCGGTCTGCCGCTGATGTTGACGAACGAAAGGGACATCGACCCGCCCATGTCCGATTCCGACGATGAGTCCGTCCATCTGGACAAGTCCGCGCCCTGGAAGGACGGAAACAACGTGCAGATAGACATGCAGGTGGCAAAAATGGATGAAAACGCGATGCTTTATGAGGCCGGTATAAAGTTGCTCGGCACGGAGATGAGCATGTACCAGGCCGACATAAGGACAGTATAGGAGGATTAAAAAATGGATTCTTTCGGCATGCTTGAAGTCAGCGCCTCGGCCATGAAGGCCCAGAAGGAGCGGATGGACGCTATAGCTTCCAACATGGCAAATGCCCAGTCCACCAAGTCGGCGGGCGGGGGGCCGTACAAGAAAAGGGAGGTCATCTTCTCCACAATGCCCATCGAGTCCGGCGACCAGGATCTGGACGGGGTCCAGGTCTCATCCGTGGTCAAGGAGAACGACTTTCAGAAGGTCTATGACCCCTCCAACCCGGATGCGGACAAGGACGGCTTTGTCAAGATGCCGGACATAAATGTGCTGGAGGAGATGGTCAATATGATGACCGCGTACAGGTCCTACGAGGCCCAGGTGTCGACATTCAATACTTCCAAGGCCATGTTCAGCAAGGCCCTGCAACTTGGAGGGCAGTTCTAAGTGTCCGGCATGGAAATAAACGGAAGCGGCCATCTGGGCGGTCTGGGCGGGCTTAAGGGCGCGGGTCAAAAAAATGACGGTCAGGGTTTTGACGAGATGATGAACCAGGCCATAAACGAGGTCGGCCAGGTACAGCAGAGCGCGGACAAGGCCGCAAACGACCTGGCAAACGGCGGGGACATGACCCAGGCCATCATAGAGATGGAAAAGGCCAATCTGAACTTTCAGCTCATGGTAGAGGTCAGGAACAAGATACTGAACGCCTATGAGCAGATAATGGGGATGCAGCTCTGATGCCCTCCCTGTCTTCTCTTCAGCCACTGCTGGAGCAGGTAAAGGCCCTGCCCAGGAAAAAGCAGGCCGCGCTGGCTGCGGCGGTGGTCCTCGTGATAGCCTCCCTCATATTTTCGGTTTCATGGATGGAGAGGACAAATTACAGCCTGCTTTATTCCAACCTGACGGATGAGGACGCGGGGCTCATCATGCAGAAGCTTGACGCGATGAAGATACCGTACAAGGCCACTGCGCAGGGGTTGATGGTGCCTTCGGACAAGGTCGCGCTGCTGCGCCTGAAGCTCGCGGCCGAGGGGCTGCCCCAGAACGGCGGGGTCGGCTTTGAGATATTTGACAAAAACAATTTTTCCACCACGGACTTCGTCCAGAAAGTGGACTATAAGAGGGCGCTTCAAGGAGAGCTGGCACGCACCATAAGGGCCATTTCCGGCATAGAAATGTGCAGGGTCCAGCTCACCATACCGGACAACAGCGATTTCCTTCTGTCAAAGCAGGACAAGCCAAGGGCCTCGGTCCTGCTTAAGCTCTCCCCCGGCACGAACCTTTCGCAGGGCCAGGTCATGGGCATAGTCCATTTGGTGGCGAGCAGCGTGGAGGGCCTGGACCCCAAGGACATCTCGGTAGTTGACAGCCAGGGATACATACTCAACTCTCCGCAGGATGACAGCGTGGCCCTTTCGGGCAGCCAGCTGGATTACGAGCGCACGGTCGAGAGGCAGCTTGAAGACCGTGTGGCCGGGATACTCGCGCCCGTGGTCGGACGTGAAAACGTAAAGGTGAAAGTGACCGCGGACCTGGATTTCGACAAAATAGACAAGGTGGAGAAGATCTACGATCCGGACAGCCAGGTAGCCAGGAGCGAGCGCAAGGTGACGGAAATGTCCACCTCCGGAGCGCCCGGCGGCATTCCCGGAGCAAGCTCCAACCTGCCGGGCAAGCCCGCCGTGGCCGTCTTTGCCTCCCGGGGCAGCACCCAGAAGACGGACGATACCGTGAACTATGAGATAAACGAGGTCACAAGCCACATAGAAAACGCGACGGGCATCATAAAAAGACTTTCCGTTGTGGCCCTGGTCGACGGCACGTACAAGACCGTGAATGGAAAGAAGCAGTACATACCGCGCTCCGGGGCAGACATAAAGCAGTTTGAAAGCATGGTCAAAAAGGCCATCGGATACGAATCGGGCAGGGGCGACCAGGTTGAGGTGGTCAATATGCCCTTTGAGGCCTCGTACGAGGGAGGGCCCGCCGTGCCCAAAAAACCTGCCATATTGCCGCAGGTCTACTCCGCCTCAAGCCATCTGGCGCCGCTCGTGCTTATCCTGCTGGTCTTTTTCTTTGTCGTCAGGCCGCTCATGAAGATGATCATGGCGAAGGGCGGGGAAAAACCTCAACCGCAGATACCGCAGGAGATCGCTGACATGCTTGAGCAACCAGAGACGCAAAAGCAATTGGAGCTGACCGGGAGCTCGGAGACCAAGGTCATAACGTGGGCCAGGGAAAACCCAGATGATGCGGCGTTTCTGATCAGAAGCTGGCTGGAGGAGAAATAGAGGAGAACCATGGCGCTTACCGGATATGAAAAAGCTGCGGTGTTCCTGGCTTCCATTGGAGAGGAGGCCGCCTCGAAGGTGCTCCAGGCTCTCGACATGAAATACGTCGAGAACATAACAAAAAAGATGGCGAAGCTCAATTCCATAAGGCGCTCCACCATCGACAGCGTGATTGATGAGATAACCGACCTGATAACCAACGGCGACATTATAGTGAGCGGAGACGCATTCATAAAACGTGTCCTGGTGAAGAGTTTCGGGGAGGACAGCGCGCAAAAAGTCATGGAACTTGCCACGAAAAAAAGCGCCCTGGACTCCCTTAAGTGGGTCGATGCCAAGACGATATCGAATTTTCTTTTGACCGAGCATCCGCAGACCATCGCGCTCATCATAAGTTTGCTGGAGCCCCAAAAGGCCGCCGAGGTGTTCGTGCTTCTGCCAGAGGGGCTAAGGAACGAGGTGTCTTACAGGATAGCCACGACAGAGCGCATCCCGGAGAGCGTGATAGATGAGCTTAACGTGCTTCTGAAGGGGCACATCGATATAGGCGGAGGCGCCGGCAAAAAGATAGAGGGCGCCAAAACGCTGGCGGAGATACTGAACCACTGCGACCGGGCCACGGAATCAAAGGTGCTTGATACGGTGGAAGAGAAGAGCTCTTCAATAGCGGACTCTGTACGGCAGCTCATGTTCGTGTTCGACGACCTTGCCGGGCTGGACGACAGGAGTATCCAGATGCTTCTGAAGGAGGTCTCGTCAGAAGACCTGACGCTGGCCCTGAAGACCGCCTCGCAGGCATTGAAGGACAAGCTGTTCAAAAACATGTCCCAGAGGGCGTCCGAACTGCTGAAAGAAGACATGCAGACCAGGGGGCCTGCAAGGGTTTCCGACGTGGAAAAGGCGCAGCTGTCCATCGTGAAGGCCGCAAGGAAGCTGGAGTCCGAGGGGAAGATAATACTCGCCGGGAAGGGAGACGAAGAGCTTGTGGTCTGATGGCTTTTCGAATGCGGATGGGGCCGCTGCGCCGGCTGTCGGCATAAGGCAATTCGAGATGCCCGTGTTCGAAGGCGGGCTTGCTTTTGTTCCGTCGGGCAGGTCTGTCCAGGCTGAAGCGTCCGATGCCCGTGAGCCGGAAAAGAACCCCTTGGCGGAGATATCCGGACGGGTCGAGGCCCTGGAGAGGGAGGCGTTTGAAAAGGGGTACAAGACGGGCGAAGAGGCCGGATATGCCATGGGCGAGCGGAAGGCCCAGGTCCTCGTGGAAAGACTTGAGACGACGATCGAGGAGCTTGCCAGCCTGAAAGAAGGGATCATAAGGGAGATAGAGCCACAGTTCGTGGAACTGGCGATGAGCGCGGCAAGGCAGATGGTCGTTGAGGAGCTCACGATAAACCCGGAAGCCATCACGAGGATCACCAGGGAGGCACTCTCAAAGATGCAGCCAATGCAGAGGGTGACCATCAGGATAAGCCCGTTTGTCTGCGATGTCATTTCCAAGTACAAGCCGGAGATGCTGCACCCCGGGACAGGGGAAATAGTGTTCGAGGCGGACCCGAAGGCGCCACGCTTTGGCTCGGTCATCACCGGGCCGGTGCAGGAGATAGAGACGGGCATTGATGAGCAGCTTAAGAACATGATCAAGCAGATGTCTGAAAGGCTCGGCCAGGCCGGGAAAAAATGATGCCGGGCAAAAGGGAAAAACGTTTCCGCGGCGCGCAAGCCATGACCGGAAGTATGATCGAAAACAGGGGCGGCCAGGCGGCAGAGGGTAAATGATAAGTCTTGCGGCCTACATAGAGGCGGTAAAAGATACGGACCCTCTGCAGGTCTATGGGAAGGTCTCAGAGATCACAGGGATCATAATCAAGGCAACCGGCATGGAGACGAGCATCGGCGAATCCTGCCTGATCCATACGGGTGGCAGCGAGGTGGACGCCGAAGTGGTTGGCTTCAGGGACGGACAGGTATTGCTGATGGCCACGGGCGAGTTGTCCGGCATAAAGCCGGGCAGCCGCGTGCAGCTCATGGGCAAGAACGTCTCCGTGAAGGCCGGTCCGCTGCTTAAAGGCCGGGTCATAAACGACAGGTGCCTGCCAATGGACGGGAAGGGGCCGGTCAGCGGAGTTGATTTTCCACTCATATCGCCCACGCCAAACCCGCTCGGAAGGAGGCGGATACAGGAGCCCATGGACCTGGGCGTGAGGGCCATAAACGGTCTTCTGACAGTGGGAAAAGGCCAGCGCATCGGCATCATGGCGGGCTCCGGAGTGGGCAAGAGCGTGCTGCTGGGCATGATAGCCAGGTACACTGAGGCCACTGTAAACGTGATCGCGCTGATCGGGGAGCGCGGGAGGGAGGTCCGTGAGTTCATCGAGAAGGACCTTGGAGAAGAGGGCATAAAAAAATCTGTCGTGGTCGTCTCCACGGCGGAAAACCCGCCGCTTGCGAAGGTCAGGGCGGCGCTGGCCGCCACCGCCATAGCGGAATATTTCAGGGCCCAGGGCGAAAACGTCCTTCTGTTGATGGACTCACTCACGCGGGTTGCCCAGGCCCAGAGGGAGATAGGCCTGGCCATCGGAGAGCCGCCCACGACGAAAGGCTACACCCCGTCCGTCTTTGCGCTCCTCCCCAAGATACTTGAGCGCGCCGGCACCACCGAGGGACAGGGCAGCATTACGGGTATATACACGGTGCTTGCGGAAGGCGACGATATGCAGGACCCGGTCACCGATGCGGCAAGGTCCATCCTCGATGGCCACATAGTCCTCTCCAGAAGTCTTGCCATGGAAAACCATTATCCATCCATTGACGTGATGCAGAGCATAAGCAGGCTGATGAACGATATCGTGGATGAAAGACACAGGCAGTACGCATCCAGGTTCATGGAGACCATGGCCACATACAAGAAAATGGAGGACATGATAAACCTTGGCGCCTACAAGGCGGGCTCCAACCCAAAAGTGGATTACGCCGTGGGCCTGATAGACAAGCTGAGGGAATATCTTAAGCAGGACATGCTTGAGAGGCGGGACCTGGCGGACAGCATACAGGGGCTTTACTACATCTTTGGCGAAAACGCACTGACGGAAAACGAAAAAGCATAAAAAAAGGATATGACAAGCAAAAATCTTTCAAGGATAATCGAGTTGAAGGTCCTGGTCAAGGAGCAGGCATCCGCGGAGATGCTGAAGACCAGGGAAAAGCTGGTCCAGGAGACTTCCAGGCTTGAGGAAATGAGACTGAAACTGGCCGAGAACATGGAAACAATGGACCATATCCAGTCCCTCGAAAGCGTGGATGCCGGCAAGCTTGAGCTGCTTAGCAATTACATGATCTACCTGGACAAGCGCATGAAAGAGCAGGAAAAAAAGATAGAGGAGATACAAAAGGAAGTCGACCTAAAACAAAGCGAGCTGAGGAAGGCCTACAGGGAAGAGCGCGTGTTCGAGATCCTGCGCTCCAGGATCGCCGGGGAGGAGTTGAAGGAAAGGCAGGCCGCCGAGCAGAAGGAAACCGATTTCAGCGCCATCACGGCAAGGAAAACGAGATCATGAAAAGGTTATTCGCTTTCATTGCCTGCTTCATGCTTTTTTCTTTTTCATCCCCATATGTCCTTTTTTGCGGCGCCTCCGGGCAAAAGCAAAAATACGTGATCAGGATCCCTTCCTCCGGTCAGAAGACCCTTGAGGACAGACGGGAGACGATTGAGGTCCAAAGCAGCAGGCTCGAAGCTCTTAAGAAGGATGTCGCTGCGCGGATAGCCAAATACCAGTCTCTTCTTGTGCAGGTCCGGGCGGCGCTCAAGGAGCTCAATTCGCTTTCAGGCCTGGCCACGGCAAAGCTTGTGAAGGTCTATGATACGATGCCGGCCGAAAACACGGCCCAGACCCTGTCCGGCCTGGACAAGAAGGAGGCCGTGAGGATGATACTCATGATGAACCCGAGAAAGGCCGCCGCCGTTATGGCCGCCATGTCCCCCAAGGAGTCTGCTGCCATCTCAAGCAGGATACTTTCATTGGGGAAAAAAATTCCCAGCAGGTAAATCTTTCAGCCCCCACGCGGCATAAAAAGCCCCGTGCATTTGAAGCCGGATTTTAAATATCCGGCTTTTTTCTTTTAAATTCCGGCGATAAAAGCTCTTTTAAAAGATTGTACAATGCCTGGCACGCTTGTTGAATGAATGCCTGCATGAAACCAACAGGCATAATGCTGGACATGGACAGAGCAAAAGCCTTTCAGAGCGCCTCCTGGCAGACCGGAGGCAGCCAGTCCCCGGGGGCCGGTGTTTCCTTTCCCGATATGCTCAGGGAAGCTGGCGGGCATGCCCAGCAGGGCGCGGGCGCTCGGGAGAGCTCACGCGTGCCGGAGCATGGCTCCGGGCAGGGGGCAGCCGAAGCAGGTCAGTCCGGGACGATCAAAAATGGCGGCACATCAAAAGCGGGTGCAACCCATCAGTCTTCCCGTCCGGGTCTTTCTCAGGCAGGCGGGGCGGGGAAGTCCAGTCCGTCCGGATCCGCTGAAAACAAAGGGCATTCAGGCTCTGGCATGTCAGACCCCGCTTCTTCCGGTAAAGAAAGAACGGCCGGCCTATCCGGCCCGATGGGGTCGGACGGCGGCAAGGGTCAGGCCTCTTTTAAGAATAAAAGTGCCTCCTCCAAAGGCCAAAAGGACGCTGGCCTCGCCGGGACTATCGGGAAAAACCTGGCTGCGCAAGGCTTCTTGCATTTGAACGTCTCGCAGGGGAAGAAAAAAACAGAAAAAGAAAGAGCAGCCAGTGACAGCAAGGACCCCTCCGGCAGCGCCATACTTTCGGGGGCGGGCGCCGCTTCTTCTGGGCGGGACAAAAAAATGGAAGGCCCTTTTCAGCCGGCGGAGGATACTGCCGCGCCGCGAAAAGATGCGTCTTTGATGGCTGGAAGCGTATTGGGCTTCGGGGCGCCTTCCGCCACCGGCAGCGTGCCGTCCGGGAACGGGAAAGAGAAAGAGACCCTTTCCGCGCCAGGTCCCGCTGTTCCAAGCGGAAAAATAAATACGAAAGAACTTGCCGGGGCGGAAGGTCCCTCCGTCGGCCAGGCAAAAATGGGGATTGCGGACCTGCGGGCTGAAGGAAGGACAAATAAAGTGGCCCTGGTGGCCGCTAAATTTCCTGGCCCGGCAGCCGATGCGGAAAAAAACAAGGACGCCGGGCTTGGAGATGCTCTCCGTACCAAAGACCTGGATGGGGCGGGCAAAAAGGGCGACATTAAACCACAGGAAGACAACGACAAGGGACAAAAAAACGGTTTTGCGGCATCCACGGCCAAAGAGACCGGAAAGCAGGGCGCAGAGGGCGGTCCAGGCGGTCAGGAAAATTCAAAGCCGTCCATTCAGACAGGCGGGTCAATGCCGGGCCAGGAAGGTCCAGGAGAAACGGCCGGGCAGGGTAAGTTTGCGGTATCGCATGGGGCCGAAGACGCAAAGGATGTTCAAAATGCCCTTAAAGATGCGGGGAAGGGCAGCGGACCATCGGCAGCCCTTCAGGGTTCGCAAGCCCCGGACAGAGGCGTTTCCCCTGTTCCCGCGAGCGGCAATTCCACAACAAATGCAGACCCGGTTTCCGGCCGTTTGCAAACCGGAACGGCAAAAGAGGCCGCCCCGGCGCACGCCGAGCCATTTGTTGTCACAAAACAGGCGGACAATTCAATTGAAGTAAGGATCGAGCCCGAAGGTCTGGGCAAGATGGATATAAAACTCTATATGGACAAGGGGCACCTGAACGCGCATATCAACGCTTCAGAGCCGGCCGCGAAGGAGGTCATCGAGGGGCATCTGGGGGACATCGCAAGCAAGCTGTCCAGCGAAGGCATTAATGTCGGCAGTTTTTCCGTTTCGTTAAGGAACCGGAGAAATGGCGGCCAGCAGAATTCTTTTTCGGACGGCAGAGGCAGGTCCGATTCTGAAACAGAGGGCATCAAGGTTGAGCAGGCTGGCCAAAAAATAAAAGAGCCGGCCGTGGCGGGCGGCAGCCTGCTGAGCCTGTTCGCTTAAGGAATATTGGCGGAGATGATGAAGATTTTTAATTTAAAAATAAAGATCGGGAAAATCCTTGCATTCGACGCCTCAAAGAGCACAAAAGGAGGTTTTTAAAAAAAATGAGCACAACAATCCAACCTACGGGCATAGTCCCGGCCAGCCAGACGAATTCTTCCAGCAGCACAATGCCCAGCGCAAGCGCCCTGCAGAACGAGTTCCTGCAGCTGCTGACCACTCAGCTCCAGTACCAGGACCCTCTTCAGCCGGTCGACGGCACACAGTTTACCTCCCAGTTGGCCCAGTTCAGCCAGCTTGAGCAGCTGAGCAATCTGAACACCTCCATGGGCAGCCTTTCAAATAATGTAATGGCCAGCAACATGATAGGCAAGTATGTCACCACTTCAAGCGGCGATACCGCCCAGGTCACGGGCGTGTCCTTCCTGAACAACCAGACCAGTCTTGAGCTTTCAGATAACACAACCGTTTCAATGAGCGATATCACGCAAATTAAAAATACCCAATAGAGGAGGGCAATAGAGATGATCTCGTCAATGTACACAGCGGTAAGCGGACTTAATGCGGAGGACACCGCGCTTTCGGTCGTCGGCAATAACATAGCCAACCAGAACACGGTGGGGTTCAAGAACTCCGACACCGTCTTCGGAGACGTCCTTTCCTCGGAGATGGCCGGCATGCAGGTGGGCAGCGGTGTAAGGGTGGATGACATCACACCGCAGTTCACGCAGGGCGCTCTGGAGACCACATCTAACGCGCTGGACATGGCAATAGAGGGCAACGGCTTCTTCGTCGTGAACGGCTCAAGCGGGCAGCGCTATACCAGGGCGGGCCAGTTTCAGATGGACAAAAGCGGCAACATTGTTGATTCCCAAGGGGACGTCCTCCAGGGTTATCAGGCCGACGCAAACGGGAACATCACCGGCAACATCGGCAACCTGACGCTAACCGTCTCCCAGTTGCCTCCTCAGGCAACCGGCAAGGTCGGAATGATGCTGAACATGGAGTCGACCTCGCCTGTGACTTCCGCATTCAGCCTTACAGGTGGCCCCGGCGGAACGCCAACAAACTACGACTATTCCACCTCCCTTACCGCTTACGACATCCAGGGTGTGGCCCACCAGGTCACCGCCTATTTCACGAACCTGGGGCCGGTGGCCTCCGGCACTTACGCGGGAGACAATCAGTGGCAGGCCAGCTATGTGTACAACAATACGTCCGGCACCCCCACGGTTGCCGGGACCCAGAACCTGTATTTCAATTCAAGCGGGGCCCTGGCCAGCGACAGCCTCGACGCGCCTGTTACGTTCAATTTCGCGACTTCCCAGAACATCGCGTTTGACTACGGCACTGCAATTGACGAGGGCGGCACAGGGCTTAACGGTACGACCCAGTTCGCCTCTGACTTTTCGGTTGAGAACATAACCCAGGACGGCAGCCCCGCTGGCACGCTTGAAAATTATTCCATAGACAAAAACGGTGTAATAACCGGCACGTTCACGAACGGGATGCAGAAGAATCTCGGACAGATGGTCCTTGCCAATTTCGATGCCCCCACAAAGCTCCAGCAGCTTGACGGCAACCTGTACTCCCAGACCGTGGACTCGGGACAGGCGCTGATAGGAAAGCCACAGACGGCGGGCCTGGGCAGCGTGAACTCCGGCAGTCTCGAGGAAAGCAACGTGGACCTGTCGGACCAGTTCGTCAAGATGATCGCGGCGCAAAGCGGCTACGAGGCCAACTCCAAGATGATCACCACTATGGACCAGCTTATGCAAACCCTGGTGAACATGAAGCAGTAGTCCGGGAAAGAAAAAAAGAAAAAAGGCCTGGGCAAAGGGGTGGCCGTCAAGGCCACCCCTTTTTACGCGGAATAGCTCGAAGGCCTGATGGTCTCCGCGAAATATTTTTTTTTGATACAGGTCCAACCAATTATTTTCCCCTTTTTTCATGTGCGTTCCCGGCCGTTGATTTTTGTGATTCGGTAAACCGAATTCAAAAAAATAAAAAATTTTTATTGGCTTGTTCTATTTTTGTCTTGACAGCGGCGCCGGTTCCGTTTAATATTTTTTTACCGCACGGATATCACCGGCTGATCCTTTGGGTCTGGTAATAATAAGAAAATGAGAAGGACCAAAAACATATTTATTTTTGGGGCCGCATTTGCCCTGCTTTCGGCGTCGCTGCTCATCGTGGTGGTTATGACACCAGGGAAAAAAACGGCCCCGCTGCCCCTCCTGGCCGCCCATGGCGAGGTTGCTGCAAACACCGTCATCGCGAAAGTGAGAAGGGAAGACGAGAAAAAAGCCGTCCTCAGGTGGATGAGCAGATACAGCGACATGCCGTTCAATATGATAGCCAGGATATACCATGAGGCGCACAAGCACCGTTTCCCGGACCTGCTCATCGCCATTGCCAAGGTCGAATCGAATTTCAACCCGGAGGCGGTCTCCGATGCCGGCGCTGTCGGCCTTATGCAGGTGATGGGCAATACCTGGATGAACGAGCTTAAGGACCAGGGGATCATCCACAGCGAGGACGACCTGTTCAAGATATCAAAATGCATGGACGCGAGCTCTTTCATACTGGATAAATATCTGGAATGGAAAAGGAACAACCTCAGGGACGCGCTCCTCTGTTATGGAGGGGACCCCGGCTACGCCGGCAGGATACTGGCGGCGCTGGGGCAGCTTGAGGCGGTTAAAGAAAAAAGTTGTGCTGGTCTGGCCCGGACGGAAGAGCCTGTTCCGCATTAGCCTGCAAATCTTTTGTCCACGACCGGTTTTTTTTTATTTTTTGTGTTTTTATTTCTTAGTTTTTTATCTTTTGTCTTTTTGGCATCTCTTTTTTCTGCCCGTTCTTTTCCGCCCTGCGTTTGCCAACAAAAAAAGCTTGTGCTAATTTTATCT
>JAJYJB010000008.1 GCA_021789735.1 Nitrospirota bacterium | reverse complement strand
AAAACCTGTGGAGATCGAGGCCGATGGGCTTCTGGCAATAGCGCTGCAGCATGAGATAGACCACCTGAGGGGCAAACTCATCCTGGACAAGGCAAGCCCGCTTAAAAGAAGCATCTACAAAAAACGTATTTTCAAAAAGGGCCGCACAGAGTAAAAATTAAGAAGAAAAAGAAAAAAAGCATGTCCATTGTTTTTTTTGGCACCCCCACGTTCGCCGTCCCGTCCTTAAGGGCCCTGCATGGAGCAGGTGAAGAGATATCCGCAGTCGTGACGCGCAGGGACGCCACGGCGGGGAGAGGAAAAGAAAAGAAAAAGATGAAAGCGCCGCCTGTCAAACAGGTCGCGCTGGAATATGGGCTTCGCGTACTCCAGCCCGTGTCTCTCAAAGACCGGCAGTTCGTTGAGGAACTGAAAAGTCACTCTCCGGAATTTCTCGTGGTGGCGGCTTACGGAAAGATCCTCACTGAAGAGATACTTTCGATCCCCAGAATAGCCCCGGTAAACGTGCATGCCTCTCTTTTGCCCCAGCTCAGGGGGGCCTCCCCTATCGCCAGGGCCATAATAAACGGCCTGAAAGAGACGGGGGTCACCACCATGCTCATGGAAAAAGGACTCGACACCGGAGACATCCTGCTTATGGAAAAAACCGCCATCAGCAGGGAAGACGACGCTGGCTCTCTGTCCGGGCGGCTGGCCGAAATAGGGGCTGGATTGCTTTTAAAAACGCTTAAGGGCATGAGGGAAGGGACGATAAAGCCGCATCCGCAGGAAGGACTGGCAAGCTACGCGCAGCCGCTAAGGAAGGAAGAGGGTCTCATCAACTGGGAGCTGACGGCGGAGGAGCTTTTTAATTTCGTCAGGGGTATGAATCCCTGGCCAGGGGCATATTTTTTCCTGGACGGAGAGAGGATAAAGGTCTTGAAGGCGGAAGCCACACACGGAAGCGGATCTCCCGGAGAGGTGGTAAAGGCACGCGGAGAACTGCTGGTCGGAACGGGTGAAGGGCTTCTTTCGCTTGTTGCCGTGCAGCCGGAGGGAAAAAGGCCGATGTCGGCCCAGGCGTTTCTGCATGGGAGAAAGATCAATGAAAAGGACGTCTTGAACGGTGCTTCGCATGATATTAAAAAATAAGGCCCTTGCCGCTTCCATTTTCTTGGTGGCCGTTATGGCCCTGTGGGCGCAAGCCGCCGGGGCGGCTGCTTCCTCCCCGGGTAAAGCAGTGGTCGTTGACCCAGGCCATGGAGGATATGATGCCGGCATAGTCTACAACAGCCCGGAGGGCGTGCAGATAAACGAAAAGGACACTGACCTAAAGATCGCCAAGGCGGTAATCTCCACGCTTCGCGCATCCGGAATGGAGGCGTTCGCAACAAGAACGGTAGACAGGTATATGGATATATCGCAGAGGGCCACGGCTGCTCAGGCCAAATCCCCGGGCCTTTTCCTTAGCGTCCATTTGTCTTCGACCGGGGCCTTCAATATTTATGTGACCAGCCTGCCGCAGGACCAGGCAGACCCCAAGCAGTTTTACCTCTATTCGAACAGACAGCGCCCTTACCTCGGGGAAAGCAGGGATTTTGCCTCCGCGCTGGAGCAGTCCATCAAGCAGGCATTCCCCGGCGTAAGCGTGATTTATATGGAAATACCGCTTCCACTTCTGGACGAGATAGGCGCTCCGGCGGTGATGCTCGAATGCCCCAGTCCAGCATATTTCAATTACAGGGACCCGGCTGTTGCCGGGCACATTGCACAGGCAGTGGCGGTTGCAGTGACAGCCTTTGATGAAAAGAAATAAGCGCGGCAGAAAAAAGGTCTTTTTAACGGTTATACTGGTCCTCCTTTTTGCAGGCGGACTGGCAGCAGGGTATCTATTCCTTTCATTAGGGGCCAGGCAGCAGAAAAAGCAGGAAAAGCCGTCAGCTGCCAAGATCGAGCAGGAGATCCAGGGTAGCTCTTCGCTTAAGATATATTATCCGGTGAACGGCTACCTGCAAATGGAGGAAAGGGTGGTTACGCCCATGATATTGACTAAGGAAGACGCCGCGCGGGCTACAGTCCAGGAATTCCTCAAGGGGCCCGCCGGAATGCTCGACCCGGCCATCCCTGCGGACACAAGGCTCCTTGGGACCTATTTTGGCTCCGACGGAGTGCTGTTTATCGATCTGTCCGATGCGTTCCGCAGGAACTTCCAGGGGGACGCTCTAACGGAGTATCTGCTTCTGAGGGGCCTTTATGAGAGCCTGCTTTCAAACGTAAGCGGGATAAAAGATGTCCGTCTTCTTATAGATGGCAACGAGATGGAGACCATTGGCGGCCATATGCTGGCAAATGTTCCGCTTGGAAGAGAGTTGATCACGAATTCCCCCAGTAACACTGGGCTGGCGAATGCGGCAAACGGGATATCAAATGGAACAAAAAACCCGGAATAACGCCCCGATAGGCGTATTTGATTCCGGGCTGGGAGGGCTGACGGTCCTCAGGGAGATAATCCAGGAACTTCCAGGGGAAAGCACGATCTACCTTGGGGATACGGCCCGCGTGCCATATGGCATAAGGTCGGCCGAAGTGGTCACCAGATACAGCTTCGAGAACATGAGGTTCTTGCTTTCAAGAGGCATCAAGATGCTGGTGATCGCGTGCAATACCGCAAGCGCCTTAAGTCTTGAGGCACTGAGGAGCGAGGCCCCTGTCCCAGTGATAGGCGTTATAGAGCCCGGAGCAAAGGCAGCGCTTGCGGCAACAAAAAACGGGAAGATCGGCGTTATCGGGACCGAAGCCACGATAAAAAGCGGGGCGTATGCCCGGGAGCTTGAGCGCCTGAGGTCCGCGGTAAAGGTCTTTTCCCTGCCATGCCCATTATTTGTGCCCCTGGTCGAAGAGGGATGGGTGGACAACGAGGTGGCCCTCATGACAGCAAGGAATTATCTCTCCGGGTTCGCGGGAAATGGGATAGACACGGTACTTCTGGGTTGCACCCATTACCCGCTGCTTAAAAAAACCATCGCCCTGGTGATGGGCGGGGGAGTGACCCTGATAGACTCCGCAAAAGAGATCGCAAAAGAGATAAAGAGAGTGCTTGCGGAGAACGATTTTTCTCTTTCCAGGGACCCTTCACTGCGGCCTGAAAGGGAATTTTTTGTGACGGACGCGCCGGAGCGTTTCAAGACGCTTGGCGGAAGGTTCCTTCCAGGCGCCGGACCCCTTGAGCCGGGACAAAATAGCCGCGGCACGGAAGCGGTAATAAAGGAAGTTAAATTGATGGAGGTATGGAATGAGGCCGGATGGCAGAAAAAATGACGAGTTCAGATGCATCAGGTTGACCAGAGATTTCATAAAAACGGCCGAAGGTTCTGTCTTCATTGAAATGGGCAACACCAGGGTTATCTGCACGGCCAGCATAGAGAACAAGCAGCCGCCCTTTCTGAAGGATCAGAAAAAGGGCTGGGTCACGGCCGAATATTCGCTGCTCCCCAGGGCCACGCATACCAGGACAACGCGTGAGGCATCCGCAGGAAGGGTTAGCGGCAGGACGCATGAGATACAGCGTCTTATAGGCAGGAGCCTGCGCTCCGTGGTGGACCTGGAAGCCCTTGGAGAGCGCACCGTGTGGGTGGACTGCGACGTAATCCAGGCCGACGGAGGCACTCGGACAGCAGCCATTACCGGCTCGTTCATCTGCCTGTGGGACGCGTTGTCCCAGGCGGTAAAAAGCGGCGTCATCGCCAGGATGCCCATAAACGACTACCTTGCGGCCATAAGCGTAGGGGTAATAAACGGTGAGTCAAGGCTCGACCTGTGCTATGCCGAGGACTCCAGCGCGGAGGTAGACATGAACGTGGTCATGACGGGAAGCGGCAACTTCGTGGAGGTGCAGGGCACGGCTGAAGGGGCCCCGTTCAGCAGGGAGAGGTTGGCGGACCTGCTGGAACTTGCAGGCGGCGGCATCAAAGAGATAGTAAAACTACAAAAGAGCACGCTTGAAGGCAACCAGTGAAAAAGAAAAAGGCAAAAGTAGCGGGTAGTGATATGCCCCCACATGTGTTAAATTTGCCCCGTATGTTAAAATAGATTTTGGAGGTAACACCATTAAGTTGAATCTGGCAAAAGGTCTGTTCGTGTGGCTCCTTATCGGAGTCCTCATGATACTTCTGTTCAATTTACTCAACACCCCGAAATCGGCGACCGAAAACCTCATCTTCTCAGATTTCATGCAAAAGGTCCAGGCAGGCGATGTAACCGGGGTAGTAATAAAGAACAACAGCATAACCGGCAAGCTCAAGGACGGCAAGGACTTCAAAACCTATGCCCCTCCGCAGTACGGCAAGCTGGTTGACGTGCTCGAAGCGAAAAACGTAAGCATCGCAGCCAAACCCCCGGATGAAAATCCGTGGTATATGAATTTCCTGTTCTCTTTCGGCCCGATACTGCTTCTGGTAGTGATATGGGTGTTCTTCATGCGCCAGATGCAGACCGGCGGCAACAAGGCACTTTCCTTTGGCAAGGCCCGAATAAAGCTAATGTCGGACAAGGCGGTGAAGCTCACCTTCGCGGACGTCGCCGGCATAGAGGAGGCAAAGGATGAGGTCTCTGAGATAATCGATTTCCTTAAGGACCCCGGCAAGTTCTCCAAGCTGGGCGGCAGAATACCAAAAGGAGTGCTCCTTGTGGGCCCGCCTGGCACGGGCAAGACCCTGCTTGCAAAAGCCATAGCGGGTGAAGCCGGCGTGCCTTTTTTCAGCATCTCCGGCTCCGATTTCGTGGAGATGTTCGTGGGCGTTGGGGCCTCGCGGGTGAGGGACCTCTTCGACCAGGCCAAGAAGAACGCGCCCTGCATCATATTCATAGACGAGATAGACGCCGTTGGGCGCCTGAGGGGCGCCGGACTCGGCGGCGGGCATGACGAACGGGAACAGACGCTTAACCAGTTGCTCGTTGAGATGGATGGTTTTGAGGGGAAAGAGGGGATAATCGTCATTGCGGCCACGAACCGCCCCGATGTGCTGGACCCCGCCCTCCTGAGACCGGGAAGGTTCGACAGGCAGGTAGTTGTGCCTCTGCCGGACGTAAAGGGCAGGGAGATGATATTGAAGGTGCATACAAAGAGCATCCCGCTTGACGGGAATGTGCAGCTTGAAAAACTGGCCCGCGGCACACCCGGCTTCTCCGGCGCTGACCTGGCCAATCTCGTAAACGAGGCTGCCCTCATCGCGGCAAGAAAGAACAAGGCCGCCGTCGAGACCACAGACTTCGAGATGGCAAAAGACAAGCTCATGATGGGCGTTGAGAGAAAGAGCATGATAATAAACGACGAGGAAAAGAAAAATACCGCCTATCATGAGGTGGGGCACACCCTTGTCGCAAAACTCACTCCGGGCACCGACCCCATCCACAAAGTAAGCATAATACCGCGTGGAAGGGCGCTTGGCGTGACGCAGCAACTGCCCATAGACGACAGGTACACCTACTCCAAGGAGTTTTTGTTCAAGACCTTAAGGGTGCTCATGGGCGGCAGGGCCGCAGAGGAGATCGCGCTCAACCACATGACCACCGGGGCTGGAAATGACATAGAGAAGGCCACCGAACTGGCCCATAAGATGGTCACGGAATGGGGAATGAGCGACAAGCTTGGCCCCCTTACGTTCGGCAAAAAGGATGAACAGATATTCCTGGGCAGGGAGATAGCAAAGCACAAGGATTACAGCGAGCGGACCGCGGAGGAAATAGACGCCGAAGTCAAACGGTTCGTTACGGAGGCGTACCAGGACGCCAAGAAAATACTTGACGAGAACAGGGGATTGCTTGAGAAGTTCACTTCACGGCTCCTTGAGCGGGAGACGATGGACAACGACGAGATAGAAAGCCTGATAAAGGACTATAACAACCCTGGTAGCCAGACTGCCTGAGTTCTTCTTACAGCAAAAGAAAAGAAGCCAAAAGGCATGAAAAAGAAATTTTTTCTTCATTAATCAAGTGCTGCTCAAGGCCGGTGGGCACACCTTCGACCATTCCTGCCGCACTCTCATCATGGGCATTCTCAATGTAACCCCGGACTCTTTCAGCGACGGGGGGCGGAACATGGATCCTGGGAAAGCCGTGGAGCATGCCCTTGAAATGGCGTCCCTTGGCGCAGACATCATCGATATCGGCGGAGAGTCCACAAGGCCTGGCTCTTCGCCCGTGGCAGCGGAACAGGAGATAGCCCGCACGGCTCCGGTGATCAGGGCGATCAGAAAGAGGTCATCAGTGCCGATCTCCATTGACACCTACAGGTCCTCAGTGGCCCGCGCCGCCCTTGATTCAGGGGCCGATATAATAAACGATATAAGCGGTATGAGGTTTGACTCGGAGATGCCCGGGCTTGCGGCAGCCCGCAAGGCCCCCGTGGTCTTGATGCACATTAAGGGCACCCCAAAAGACATGCAGGAAAACCCGGTCTACGAGGCACTTATACCGGAGATACTGGATTACCTGCGGGCCTCCATAAGGACCGCCATCCGAGCCGGCGTCGAAATGGGAAATATAATAATCGATCCCGGCATCGGGTTTGGCAAGACAACGCTTCAAAACCTTGAGATACTGAGGGACCTGGAAATGTTCACTGGCCTCGGACTTCCCGTAATGGTAGGGCCATCTAGAAAGGCCTTTATCAGCAAGGTCAGCGGCGGACTTCCGGTTGAGCAGAGGCTGGCGGGAACACTTGCCGCCGTGTCCATCGCTATCATGAACGGGGCCAGTATCGTGCGGGTGCACGATGTTAAAGAGACAGTCATGGCCGCTCGTGTGGCGGACGCCGTCAAATACGGAAGGGTCATTAAATAAGGCAAGGACTCAGCCAGATGCCTCGCAGCCGTCCCCATTTTCAGCCATGAATTTTTTGCGTGCCTCTTCCTTCGAGACCCTTTTTACCAAAATATTGATTGTAACATACGCCCGTATCTTTACTTGCAGACCCTGTTTCTGTTAATTTACTAAAGGTTTTTTTATTTAGACGGTGGTCAGAATTCTTTGAGTGGACCGTGTTCTGCGCTGCAAATTGACAAAGGTTTTTTGCAGACGGGTTTTTTCAAGATGCTAGGAGAAAAACCATATCCGTGATCAGGAAGAGTAAAAAATATCTTCTCCTTCTTCTGATCGTATTGCTGTCCTTTTCGTGCTCCACGGCGGAGCAGAAAAGAGAGGCCGGTCTGCATTACAAGCTGGGGCTGGCCCGGCTGCGGGCTGACCAATACCAATCCGCTTACGTGGAGTTCCAGAAGGCCCTTGAGTACTATGACGGGGACAAAGACGTCTATAACGCGCTGGGGTATGTGTACCTGAGATGGAACGACCCTGATAATGCCAAAAAGGCCTTTACCCGGGCAGTAGAGATAGACCCGGATTTCTCCGAGGGCTACAACAATCTCTGCCTGGTCGAATACAAGCGCAAAGAATATGGGAAGGCCGTTGCTTATTGCAAAAAGGCGCTCTCAAACCCGCTCTACCCGACTCCCGAAAAGGCCTTTTTCAACCTTGGCCTCGCCCTGTTCAAGCTGAAGAAATACAACAAAGCGATAGATGCGCTCACCCAGGCCACTATCAGGAAGTCCGATTACTACCCGGCCTATTATGAACTGGCTGTCATATACAACCACGCGGGGGACTACGGATACGCGGCAAAGGACCTGGAGCGGGCAATAAAGTTCGACCCCCGGTTCAAGGGTAATATGGAAAAGGCGGAAGATTTCTTCCAAAGCGGGGGTGACCTTCCCTGGTGCCGTCAGGATTCGTCGCAGATCCTCGAAGTCTTCAAATATTGACGGAGAGCGGGATTTAAGCCCTGGATCTTCTGCCTCAGGATATCGAAAGACTGGTAAAGGCCTCAAAAAAGGCCTTGGCCTTTTCGCGCCCTATTTATTCAGGTTTCAGCGTGGGCGCGGCTGTGATAGCCGGAGACGGCAGGGTGTTTACGGGCTGCAACCTGGAGAACGCCTCGCTTACCCTGAGTGTCTGCGCCGAGCGCGTGGCCCTCATGAAGGCCCTGTCTGAGGGCGCAGCCGGTTTAAAAGCGATAGCCGTTGCCTGCGCAAGCGGGAAGACCTGCTACCCATGCGGGTCCTGCAGGCAACTACTCTTTGAGTATGCCCCGGATATAAAGATCGTGCTGCCTTCCAGGCGCTCCATAACGGTGCTTGACCTGAAGGACCTCCTGCCGATGCCCTTTATAAAAAAATAATAAAAACCACACGGTTTTTTCTACTTCTTTTGCCCTTTCGTCCCGGGTTTATGGCACTTGAAACACGAAAATTTGGGCGGGTGCGAGGCCGGCAGGGGATGGCTTTTGCCAGGCCCATGACATCCCATGCAGGCTGAAACGGTGGCGGCCCCGCGATGAATGGCGTCATCAGGCATAGGGGGCCATTTGTGTTTTGGAAAGATGAGGAGCGCCCCCACTATAACTATCACGAGGACAAGAAAGCCAAGCGTGCCTTTCATGCTCCATTGTAGCATAAATCGCCTGGCTTCCTGTGCGGCCTCTTTTATGTCTGGCAATAAAAAGGGGCCAGCCCGCAGGCCGGCCCCTTTCAGAACTGAGTTTCTTCTTTGTCTCTTATTTGCCCGCGCCCGCCTTTTCAAGAGCGTCCACTTTTTTCTGTAATTTCTTAACGGTGTTCAGAAGGGGCACGAAGTTGAAATAGCTCACGTCATCTACGGGCAGCTTTTCGTCGCTTCCCCACACTATCCAGGAGGCGTCATAGACCCTCACGTGCTTGAACCCGAGCTCCCTCAGCACAAAATACGTGTTGGACGCCCTGGTGCCGGTCTGGCAATAGGTGACATACTGCTTCCTGGGGTCCAGTTTGGCGTATATCTTTTTCAGCTCGCTTATGGGCTTAAGCAGTGTCGTGTCTCCCACGTAGTTGTGCGTGTAATTCATGTTCACCGCGCCAGGAATATGGCCCCCGCGCACCGCCCTTACGTCTATTCCGGCGTACTCCTGGGGAGAGCGCACATCAAGCAGGACTATGCCCGGTTTGTGCAGATGCGCAAGGACGAACCCGGTTGTAGCGTATTTGGCAAGGTCGGGCCTGGCCTTGAACACCGTAGCCGGAAGTGTGGTCTCTTTCGTTGAAAGCTGCCCCTTCCATTGCTCCATGCCCCCGTTAAGGACATGAATATTTGGCATTCCAAGACAGTCAAGCATCCAGAACTCAAGATAGGCCATTTCCCTGCCGGCCCCGACAAGCACAACGTCCGAGTTGATCCTGAGGCCCTTTTCCCCCAATATCTTTTCCTCGCGAGCCACCGGGAACATAATGGCATCGGGTCTGGTCTGAAGGTCATTGACCGGAATGCTTATCGCTCCTGGGATGTGCCCGTGGAGGTAGGCCTTACTGCTCCTTGCGTCCACGATTACCGCTGTCTTATGCGCCGACATCCATCCGGCATCCACAATGAGCGGGGATGAGCCCGCCGCGTTGGCGGCCTTCAATGCCGTCCCGGTAACAGCAAAAGCCACCATGAACAACACAACCAATACCAGGCTGCTCCATTTCCTGACCTTCATTTGTAGCGTGTCCTCCTTGTAAAATGTTTTCAAGATATATGCCCGAACCACTGTTAAATCCATAATGACTATAATATAAAAAATTCCTGCTTGCAGTTCAAATTAAAAAACTAACTTGTAAGTAATCTTATTTCTAAACTTTTAGACTGTCTCCGGGCAGGATATGAGCTATCACAGGAAATATTCCGCCAGGTTGATGCCGTATCTGTTGTGGTCCACAGTTTTGCGGATGCTCCTTAAGAACCCGCCGCCAGCATTTTTTTCGGTCAAGTCGGCGGGCCATGGTTCTATCCTGCCTCCGCCGGAGTCAGTTATTACCTTTACCCTTGGCCGCATGTTGTCGGCCTGGTTTGCCGCCCAGACAACTGCCAGCTCAAGTGTATCAAGCATCACCAGCGTCCCAACGGGGTAAGTGCCCACCAGGTTTATGAAGAATTTCATAAGCAGAGGATCCAGTTGGGATGAAACCCTCTTTACCATCAACGCCAGGGCCTTGTCAGGCGTCATGGGCGTCCTGGCATATATCCTTGAAGAGGTCATGGCGTCGTACTGGTCCGCAATCGCAACTATCCTGCTGAACAGGTCAAGCTCCGGCAGCGGCTTTACTCCCGGATAACCCGAACCATCGGGATGTATGTGGTGCTCATAGGCTACTATGGCCGCGTGCACGCTGGCGGCGTCAAAGTTCTTCATCCGGAATATGAGCCTTACACCGAACAGAGGATGGCGTGTCATTACCTTCCAGTCATGCTCGTCAAACGTGGTCGGCTTGTTCAATATCTCGTTAGGGATCACGGTCTTCCCGATATCGTGGAAAAGTGCGACAAGTCCCAGTTCCATGAGGGATTTCTTGTCCAGTCCAAGTCTCTGCCCCAGCGCAACCGAAAGGATGCTGACATTTACGGAGTGGTGGAATGTGTACTCGTCGTAGTTCTTGATGACTGTCATCCCGAAGAGGAACTCTTCCTTGTCCAAAAGGGTGTCCACCATGGTCTCGACTACCCTTTTGGCCTTTTTCATGCTGATGCGCTCGCCCATTTTTATCTTGTTCATGACGCCCCTGGTAAAAGAGACAGCATTGAAGTAGGTCCTCTTCACAGTTTTCCTTATGTCCACATCTGACTGCTCCGATATCCTGCGGAGCCTGCCCACGCTGATGCACCTCATGCCATCCGTCTTGAGCAGAAGGTCTTCAAACGGCTCCGTCTGGAACTGGCAGGCGGTGAATGCGGCCAGGAACTCTTGCATGTCCGACGTGCTGACCGCACAACTGAACTTTATGCTGCCAAGGGCCCGTTTTTTGAACTCCCTCTGCAGGAAATCGAAATTAAGGAGATGCTCCATCGTGAACTTTACCCGTTCGCCGTTCAGGTAGAAGTACTCGCCAACGATCTCTATGTCCATGGAGCTTTCCTCCAGTATGATCACGTTGGCAACCGCGACGAACTTTTCGATGGACGTGGCCACGGCGACGTTCCGGGGGTCGTGAAGCTGAGAGGTGCGTACTATCACCGCAAGCTGGCTCACTACCTCTTTTGACAAGCGGTCAATGTCCCGGCTGCTGTCCATACTCTATCCGTTTAATCGCCCTGTAGGAATAATCGCTTAAAAGTCTGTTTTTTGCTTTTTTGAGCCTCTCCAGGTGCTCCAAGGCGCAGCGGCTGCCCAGCAGTCCCAGTCCGTAGGCGGCGCAGGCCCTCATCTCCGCCACTTTGTTTTTCTTGAAAAAAGAGCTGGTCCTGAGCACTCTCAAAAGGAACTCCTCCGTTTCCTGCCCACCCCAGTTCGCGAGGACCTCGAAATACTCTTTTTTCTCGTTGAAATCCAGATCAATAAAACCCTTGCCGTTTATGCGGGAAATTATTATCCTTTTTGCCGGCTCAGACATCAGCTTGCCTAGCGCCCTCACGGCCATCATCCTTATGGACGCCTCCGGGTCGTCGAGGGCCTCCCTCAGCGCCGACAGCACCCCGGGTCCCTCGAACTCTCCAAAGGCTCTGAGCACTTCCATTCTCACGCGGACGTCCTGGTGGCGGGCGGTCTTCGCCAGATATTCAAGAACGCTTCGGTCCTTTATCTGTCTTAGTATATATATGATGTTGCGCACCACATACCACCTGGAATCGGAGAGGCCCTTCACCAGTGCCTGAATGTCTTTCCTGCCCAGGAATACCAGGGCGCTTATTATCCTTTTCCTGGCCTCCATCGTCTTTAGCTCACCAAGTATGGAAATGAAGGAAGGCACCGACGTCTTATCCAGGTGCTGCACGTATTCCTCAAAAGCCTTTTCTTCGGATAACTCCCCGGAATCAAGCCTTTCCCCCAGCATGTCTACTATTTTTTGCGAGCTGGCGAACTCAAAGAGACGGTCAAGCTCTTTTTTGGCCAAGGAGGCATCCACCGTCGCCGGGAGCGGACCGGAGGCCCTGGAGAGCAGACCCACCGCCGAGCGCAGGTCATCGGTTTTTATGCAATACTCGAACATCTCTATCATGAGGTCAACCGTGTCTGCACATTCTGAGGGTCCGGCATCCCTGAAAAAATCGAAAAGCATTCCGGCCAGTTTCGGCAGTTTGTTGGCGGAATCCCTCTCGAGCTCTTTTAAAAGCTCGTACAGGTCCGCTTTTGTGACCGGGGCGACCTCCAGCTGCCATGCGCCGTCCTCGTCCTTCATTATCTCGCCGTAGATGCGTTTGAGCTCGGGCTCGTCATTGCCATCTCCTTTTGCGCGGGAGACGGCACGTTCCTCATAAACGTCGTCCTCCAGGAGGAAGTTCTCATCGATAACGTATTTTATGTGCTCAAAGTCACGCTCCCAAAGGAGCGTCACTATGTCCTCCTCCTCTCCGCTTCTTTCGAAGTCAAAAGAGATGGCGCGCAGAAATTCACCCAGCTCGCCGGATAAAAGACCGCGCCTGAAAGCCAGTTCCCTCACTCCGTCCTTGAAAAAGAAGAACGCGAAGTTGTCCTCCTTGTCCTGGCTCTGATAGACCACATGGTCTCCAAGCATTATCTCGCTCTGCCTGAATTTGAGCTCAAGGTCGCCATATTCCAGCAGGAAGGCGTCCGTGCGCCTGAAGGCGTCCTCTATAGTCTTGGAGTAAACGGGATTATTGGCAGGGTACATGCGCAGGCTTTTTTTCGCGCGCTGAAAGACCTGGATGAGCTCCTGTGCAGGCCTTAAAATGTCCTCGTCAGGCATGGTATCTAAGTTAGCATACGGGGCAAAAAGGGGTCAAACGGGAAAATTTTTGATCTGCCTCAGAAAATGATTATACGCTTTGCACGGGCGAAATTCCTTATTACCATCGCCGCCCCGTAGAGCCTCTGGAGCATCAGGTTTCTTTTCCTGATCGCCTCGATCTGACCGTGAGGGAACTTTTCCGACCTTATCGCAGTGAGGCATTTCTCAAGCTCCGCATAAAGTCCCTTGAGGTCCTCCGTTTCGAAGGGTTTGAGGAATATGGGGTTCACGGTGGCATAACCCTCCGAGATGTCCTGCGCTATGGATTTGAAGCTCTTACCCCTCGGACTGCCCAACCGCTGACCGCCTGCCAAATATTTTTGCGCCTATTATGCCTATCTCGTAAAGGACTATCATGGGCAGCGCCATGAGCGTCTGGTTGAAGGCATCGGGAGTGGGGGTAAGGATCGCGGCCACTATGAACGCCGCCAGGATGGCGTATTTTCTGTTTTTTGCCAGTCCCTTGGCTGAGACCACGCCGAATCTGGCAAGCAACACCAGTATCATCGGCAGCTCAAAGACGGCCCCGAAGGCAAGTATGAATTTAAGACAGAAATCCATATAGTTGCCTACGGATATCATCGGCTTTACATATTGGGTCTGGTAATGGAGAAGGAAGTTCAGGGCAAACGGCAGCACGACAAGGAAGCAAAAGGCAGCCCCGGAAACGAAAAACCCTGTTGCGAAGAACACAAAGGGGGCGACCATCCTCTTCTCCTTTGCAACAAGCCCTGGTGATATGAATCCCCATACCTGCTGGAATATAAGCGGCAGGGACAATATGAATGCCGCGATCGCGGCCATCTTTATGTACATCCAGAACGCCTCCGCAGGGGCCAGAAAAACCAAGTTTGCCGTGCCTGCCCTTCTTATCAGGTGGTAAAAGGGATAAACCAGGTTTATCTCTGGATATGACCTGAGAGGTATGGTAAGGACCTTGAAAATCGCTCCGGAATAATAAAAACACAGGCAGAACGCCGCAAAAAAACCGACGAAGGAGATGAGCATCCTCTTGCGCAGCTCAACCAGATGCTCGGTAAGCGGCATTCTTACGTCTGCCATTTTTTATTCCTTGCTCTCCGGCGCGCCAGTTCCGGCGCTTTCATGCCCAGGCTTGCCATTTTCGGGTCCGGCTGCCGCACCTTCATGAGTGGGGCCGTCCTTCTGCCCCTCCTTTGCCGCCATCTCCCGCCCCGCCTGGCTTGCCTCTTGCTGAGCCTGCTCCCTTCGGGACTGAGCGCCGATCTCCTGGTCCAGTTCGAACCGGACTTCCGTAAGGGCACGTTTAAGCTCTCCCATGAACCTTCCCATCACCTTTGCCACTTCAGGCAGTTTCTTGGGACCAACAACAAGGAGGGCTATTATAAAGATTACAAGGAGCTCCTGGATGTCTCCAAACATGTTTTTATTATACTATTTTGTCTGATTATTAAAAAACGAGCGGTAAAAAAATCCCGTTCCTTTTCAACGGTCCACGCGCCCGAAAGAGGCCCCGAACGCAAGCATCAGCCTGAACTCAGGATGCCTGTTCTTGAGATCAAAACCGATGCCAAGGGTATTGTAAACTCCCCCCCCGCTGGTCAGCCTGTAGCCAAATCGCAGCTCCGAGAGGTCAACACTGTTGGAAAAAGCGCTCTTTCTGAGCTGGAACTCTCCCAGCATCTGCAGGTTATGGGCCGCGGCGAACTCCAGGCCCGTGAGGAAATCGAACTCGTCCTTAAGGCTGTCTTTGCCCGAAACCGTGTAAAAGACATTGGCGTGCGCCATGAGCGGTCCGAGTTTACGGCTAAGGGCGGCTCCGCCCCCCACGCCGCCGTCACGGCTAAGGGCGTCCCTTCCGGTCGGCAGATAACCCATTACCAGCAGGGCCGCCGCGGGCATATATCTGCCCTCTCCCCGCACCCTGTATTTGAAAGCTCCTCCTATGTCCTCAAACCCGCTTCCCCCCTGCAGATTGTCAACGTAAGGGACGTTAAGCGTGACCTCCGCCCTGTTCGAAACGCCGTAGGAGAGGCCAAGTATATGTCTGTAAAAGCTTGGGTCCTTGGCCCGCTCAATGCTGTAAGATATGGAGGTGCTGCCCTTTGGCAGCGAAAAGGCACTCCAGGTCCTGAAGACGGAATACGGAGCAAGAGGGTTTACAAAGCTCAGCTCCTGGGCATCGGAACGTACTGACGGGAACAGAAGAAAGAGCAAAAAAAAAGAAAAAAGCAAAAACACCCTGGCTCGGGAAGGAGAGAAAGAGGATAAGGAGATTTTTTTCATGTTAGAAAATAACAAAATCGCTGCTGCCTGTCAAATGACCGAGCACCTGTGCAACGTCCCATAACCCCGTGCGCTCTGAAACCAGCACCTCGAATGACCCTTCCGGCAGAAACCTCAACTTTCCCGCAAAATCCCTTAGGAGCGCCTCCACCGGCGGAGAAGCCCCGGGGAGGAATCTGAACCTTGCCTTTCCTCCCGCCTGCGATATCGCGGCGACCGATGCCCTAGCTGCCTCTATCCGGAGCGACATAATCTGCACCAGGTTTTTCACCTCAGCGGGGAGCGGCCCGAACCTCTCGGCAAACTCGTCCGTTATCTTTCTTAGCTCACCGGCATCCTGGGCGGCGGATATCCTGCGGTAAAGACCGATCCTCATGGAGACGTCCTCTACGTAGGTCTCCGGGACCAGGGCCTCGACCTTGAGGTCCACCGGCGGCATAACCTGCTCCACCACATGCTCACCCTTCAGTTCAGCCACCGCCTTTTCAAGCAGCTCCACATACATCTCAAATCCTATGTCGCTGATATATCCGGACTGTTCTCCGCCAAGCAGGTTGCCCGCCCCCCTGATCTCAAGGTCCTTAAGGGCGATCCTGAAACCCGCCCCCAGGTAACTGAGCTCCTCCAGCGCCTCAAGCCTTTTCCTTGCGTCTTCAGTGATGATGTCGTACCCTGGGATAAGGAACCATGCATAGGCCTTTGCATTGCCCCTGCCCACCCTGCCCCTCAGCTGGTAGAGGTCCGCAAGCCCCATCATGTCGGCCCGGTCAACTATTATGGTGTTTGCCGTCGGGATATCAAGCCCGGCGCCTATTATCGCGGTGGACAAAAGAAGGTCAAGCCGCCCGTCCAGGAAACCGATCATCACCTTTTCAAGCTCACTCTCCTTCATCCGCCCGTGGGCCATGCCCATCCGTATGTCAGGAAAAAGCTCCCGCAGTAGGCGCAGCAGCTTTTCCAGGTCCTCTATCCTGTTGTGGACGAAAAAGACCTGCCCTCCCCTTGAAAGCTCCGCCTCGACAGCCTCCTTGATAACGGCTTTACCAAAAACGGAGATGGTGCTTTTGACCGCCAGGCGCTCTTCAGGAGGCGTCTCTATCACGCTCAGGTCCCTTATGCCGGAGAGCGCCATCTGGAACGTCCTTGGGATCGGCGTGGCCGTAAGCAGCAGCACGTCCACGTTCTTCTTTATCTCTTTTATTCGTTCCTTCTGTGCAACCCCGAAACGGTGCTCCTCGTCTATTATCAGCAGCCCCAGGTTCTTAAGCTGCAGACCGGATCTCAAAATGGCGTGCGTACCTATGAGTATGTCCGTCTCCCCTTTGCCAAAGGCTTCGAAGGCGGCAAGATTTTCCGCCTTTTTCTTGAACCTGCTTACAAAATCTATCTTCACGGGAAAGGCGGAAAACCTGCGGGTAAAGGTCCTCCAGTGCTGCTCGCAAAGCAGAGTCGTGGGCACAAGGACCACCACCTGTTTGCCATCGAAGGCTGCCTTGAACGCGGCCCTCATCGCGACCTCAGTCTTTCCGTAGCCCACGTCCCCGCACAGCAGGCGCTCCATCGGACGTGGACCCTCCATGTCCTTTTTAATGTCGGCCACGGCCCGGGACTGGTCGGGGGTCAGTTCGTAGGGGAAAAAACTGTCGAACTCCCTGTGCAACTCCGTGTCCGGACTGAAGGCGAACCCCTTGGATATCTCCCTTTCGGCATATATGCGGACGAGCTTTTCCGCCATTTCCTTGAGGCGCTTTTTCACCCGGGCCTTTCTACGCTCCCACGCCTTACCCCCAAGCCTGTCCAGTTGCGGGGTCGCGCCCTCCGGGTTTTTGTACTTGTGCACCTTTTCTATCCCGTAAAGAGGCAGATATATCCTGGCGTCCCCCGCATAATCGATCATCATCAGGTCCGACCGGGCGCCGTCTGACTCCTGTTTCACAATGCCAACGAACTTCCCGATGCCGTGGTCGCTGTGCACTACATAGTCTCCCGGCTGCAGGTCGTCCATCGTCTGGATTAGGCCGGATATGCGGGACTTCCTCATCGGCTTCCATGCGGGCTTTTCTCCGAAGAGGTCCCTGTCCGTCACTATCAGGAGCCCGTGCAGGCCAAACCCGGCCGAAAGCCCCTGGGCCGCATACGTGGCGCAAAGGCCACCAGCATAAGAGGGCACCTCCTCGGGCTCCAGGACCGGCATGTGCAGCCCGTCTTCCCAGAGGATGTTCTTGACCCGCTCCGCCTGAGAATGGGAGGAAAGGACAAAGAGGATGTCATACCCGGCATTTCTTAGGGTCTTTACAGCGCCAGGTATCTGGTTCACGTCCCGCCGCTCACCGCTTAGCAGTCCATGGCCGGCCAATGACGACACCGGGGCCGACATCCGCCCCCCGGCCTCTTCGCCCTTAAGGGGAAGCCTTGAAAGCGTTACAAAAGAATATGGGGGAAGAAAACCTTCCTGTTTCTGGGCGTCTCCTTCGAGCGCAAAAAGAGTGAAGCCGTCCAGGTCCGCAGGGATGCCTTCCTCCGGCTCTTTTACCGGCAGAACGGTGATGGAGAAGACATCGCCTGTGTGCATCTGGCTTTCGACATCGAAGAGCTTCATGCTGTCTATGTCGTCCCCGAAAAACTCTACGCGCGCGGGGTCATCCGCGCCAGCGGGAAAAATATCCAGTATCCATCCCTTCATCCTGAACTGTCCCGGCTGGCTGACTATAGGCACGGGCTTGTATCCCATGGCGGTCAGGCGCTTTTCAAGCCCGGCCCTTGGAAATGACCCAGGATACGAAAGCCGTACGATCCTCTCTTCCAGCGCCTCTGGCGGCCACAAAGGAGCTTTGAGCGCGGCCACTGAGGCAAAAAAGACCGTCTCATCATTTTCTGATCTTTTTCTTTTTGAACCGCCGGCACCACCGGCCACAAGGGAAAACTCCGCGCGCCTGCCAGAGACCTCGGCCCCGTCAGGCTCAGGCAGCAAAAAAGTCTTTTTGCCTTGTCCTCTTTTCCCGTTTGCCCCGGCGCCAAGCATTTCCAGAAAAAACCCGGTGTCCCGCTGCAGGCGGATGGCCTCCGGTTCGGAAGGGGCGGCGCAAAGGACCGGCTTTCTGCATTCCGTGTGTTTGCTTTTTCCAGCGCCCTTGCTCTTGTCCGGTTGCTCCAACTGCAAAAGGGCAAGCGTCAAAGCGGGACTTGAGCCCCTCAGGGAATATATCCCGCCCTCGCCGGGTTTCTCCAAAAAACCAGGGACGAAAATACTTTTTTTGAATTCATCAAAGGCCTTTAGAATGTTCATCTGGCAGGGCCCCTTGGATGTTCACCCGGGCAGGGATCGTATCCTGCTGATGACGGCGGTTGTGGAGAAACCATCCTCATATGGCAGGGAAAGCGTAACAGGCACCAGGTCGGAGCCTACTATCTGCTCCTTTTTCCAGTCGCCGCCTTTCACGAGCACATGCGGCCTCAGATACCTGATGAGCTCATAAGGGGTCTCCTCCGGGAAAAGGACCACGTAGTCCACCATATCCAGGCTTGAGAGCACCTCTGCCCTCTCTTTTTCGCCGTTTATTGGCCTGCCGGGCTTTATCCTCGAAACGGAGGCATCCGTATTTACACCAACTACCAGCACGTCACCCAGCTTCTTTGCCTCTCTCAGATAGCGGACATGGCCCACATGGATAATGTCGAAGCAGCCGTTGGTGAATACGACCCTGGCGCCTGGCTTTTTTTCGAGGACCGTCTCCAGTTCTTTTTTAAGATCTTCCCTGCTGATCACCTTTCCCAATCGATGGTCCACCTTATCCTTTGGATTGCTACCAAGACCAAAAAAAACCCAAAACAAAAAAACCGGGATCAAAAGGCTCTTTACGGGGCGATCATTTCTTTTGCCTTCTCAAGCATCTCCCTGTCGCCCTTGTATGAAACGGCCCGGATGGCATCCTCCACATGGAACCATGCCGCGTCGTCCACCTCCCAATCATGGTCCTTCGTGCTTCCGCTTAAATATTTCATAAGAAAGAAATGCACCGTTTTCTTGCAGCGGGTCTTGTCCGGAAGGTAATACCAGTAGGTTATCTCTCCAAGCTTTCCGGCAAGCTCTCCCTTGAGCCCGGTTTCTTCGGAGACCTCCCGGAGGGCGGTCTCCTCCAGCCTCTCCTTTCCATCGACCTTGCCCTTGGGGAGTGTCCAGACCTTTCCTCCCTTCACTGAGACCAGGGCCACTTCGACAAAAGGGAAAGGCCCGCCGGACGACGGCCTGTATATGACCCCGCCTGCCGAGGTCTGTATGCTTACCGGACCTTTTGTTTTCTGTGGCATTGCCCCTCCCGGGCCAATCAGCCTCCCCCGATGAGCCTCATTATGTCATTTCTGATAGCGAAGGCCATAAGAGTTACAAGCAGAAGGAGCCCAAGCCTCTGGAGGTTGGCCTGAGTGGCCTCGCTAAGCGGCTTGCCCCTTACGGCCTCGACCGCAAAAAAGAAGATATGCCCGCCATCCAGTATCGGGACCGGCAGCAGGTTCAGCACCGCAAGGTTTATGCTTATGAACGCCATGAACATCAGATAGGAAAATATGCCAAGGGACGCGGCCTTGCCGGACTCCTGCACAATGGTTATGGGCCCCCCTATTGAACTCAGCGAAAAGACCCCGGTAATCAGGCTCTTTACGGACTGGCCGATAAAGACGATAAGCCTGTAAGTGGCAGCCGAGGCCTTGAACGGGACGGCCAGTATGCTGCCTGCCTTTATGATGTAGAAGGGGATGGCGTCCCCGGCCCTTTCGATGCCTATCCTTCCGACCGTAACCACCTTCCCTTCCATGGTCTTTTCCCTGACCGCTTCCGGCACCAGCTTGAAAGAAAGAGTACCTCCTCCTCTTTTGACCGTAAGGGATATCTCATGCCCGGGTTGCGTGCTGACGGCCGCAACGAGGTCCATCCATGTGCTCACCGGCTTTCCGTTTATGGAGGTGATAAGGTCTCCGGGCATTATTCCGGCCTTTGCTGCGGGCGAGTCATTCATTACCGCGCCGACCTTTGGGGTAATGTCCGAAAACTTGGGAATGTTGATTGGAAGCTTTGCGGCCAGCAAGACGCAGAAGATGAGAAAGGCGAGAAGGACATTGAAAAAAGGCCCCGCAAATACGATCGCTATCCGTTTCCAGACGGGCTGGAAGTTGAAGGCAAAGCGCTTTTCGCTTTCGGAAAGCTCCTCCTGCTCCTCTCCCAGCATCTTCACGTACCCGCCAAGCGGCAGGGCGGACAGCAGATACTCCGTGTCCCCTTTTTTAAACCCGGCCAGCTTCGGACCGAAACCAAGGGAAAATTTTAGGACCTTTACACCAAGGAGCTTTGCAAACAGGAAATGGCCGAATTCGTGAACGAATATGAGAATGCCCAGGAGTACGACGGCCCAGAGCAGGATCAAAAAACTATCTCCTTCTTTCCTTCTTTATTTCTTCCACGAGGCTTGAGGCGGATTTTCTTGCGGCCGAGTCCGCAAGGACGGCATCCTCTTCAGCGTCGAGCCTCTGGCTAAGGTGGTTTTGCATTGTCTTTTTAATTATAACAGGAATATCGTTAAACCCTATGGAACCAGAAAGGAAGGCGTCCACAGCCACTTCGTTTGCCGCGTTCAAGACGGCGGGCGCCGTCCCTCCCGTCCTGATGGCTTCATAGGCGTAAAGCAGACACGGGAATGTTTCCGTATCCGGGTCCATGAAGGTAAGTCCTCCTGAGCGGGCCAGGTCGAGCCGGGGAATGACCCCGCCAAGCCTCTCCGGGTAGGAGAGGGCATATGCGATGGGGGCCTTCATGTCCGGCACGGAAAGCTGCGCGATAAGAGAGCCGTCCGGAAACTCCACCATCGAGTGGACCAGACTTTGCGGGTGGACAAGCACCCTGATACGCTCCGGCGGGACCTGAAAAAGGTGGTGCGCCTCTATCACCTCAAGCCCTTTGTTCATAAGTGTGGCGGAATCGACGGATATCTTCATGCCCATTTTCCAGTTGGGATGGCTGACCGCCTCTTTCGCCGTAACGTTCTCAAGCTCCCGGCGGCTCCTGCCAAGGAAAGGGCCGCCAGAGGCGGTAAGGATTATTTCGCCGTCGAAAGGCTCCTCCTCTGCGGCTCCCGCCCTGCCTTCCATGCACTGGAAAACGGCGCTGTGCTCGCTGTCCACCGGCAGGATCTTCACGCCATGCCTCCGCGCCTCTTTCATGACGACGCTTCCCGCAGTGACCAAGGCCTCCTTGTTGGCAAGGCCTATGTCCTTTCCTGCCCGGATGGCTGCAAGCGTCGGGGCCAGGCCGGCAAAGCCCACGATTGCTGAAATGACAAAATCCGCCCCTTCGTAACAGGCAGTTTTGATTATGCCTTCCTTTCCGCTTAACACGGGGATGCCCGCTTTGCCGCTGATGGCGGCCGCAGCCTCAGGGTCCGAAAGGGCGGCTATTTCCGGCCTGAACTTTTTTATCTGCTCAAGCAGAAGGCCATGGTTTCTGCATGCGGCAAGGGCGGCCACCCTGAAGCGCTCAGGGTATTTTTCAACCACCTCAAGCGCGCTTTTGCCAATGGAGCCCGTCGAGCCAAGGATCGCGATCTTTTTTATCATTTTATTCGGGACCTCCGGGCCCGGACATACGGGTCCTTTCTTGTTCTTTTCTTTGGTTTTTTTCATAAAACCCGGATAATATATTATTACAAAAGGGAAAAATAAAAAAGTTCGTCTGAGCCAAAAAAATGCCATATGACATTCGAATGCTTGTCCTGCAGGCGCTTACGGAGATAAGGAAAGGCATGCGTCCAAAAGAGGCGCTCGATGCCCTGCCAGGCCGCATCAGCAAGAGGGACAGGTCGCTTTTCATGGAGCTACTTTACGGGGTCCTGAGGAGACAGTTTCTCCTTGACTACCTGCTTTCCGGGTTCTTAAGCAAGGTCCCACCCAAAAAAGCCCCGACGCTCGATAACCTGAGAATGGGGCTTTACCAGGCCCTTTTTACCCGCATCCCGGAGAGGGCCGCGGTAAATGAGGCTGTGAGGCTTGAAAAAGACAAAAAGTTCTCCGGGTCCGGAAAGCCCGCGCTGGTAAACGCTGTTTTACGCAGTGCGGTCCGCGGCAAAGGAGCGCTTATGGAAAAACTGAATGAGCTGAAGGCCGGCTCCGAAAACCCCTTTATCGACGAGCCTGAAAGGCTTATGGCCATCAGCACCTTTACCTCTACCCCTTTATGGCTGATAAAAAGATGGGCGCGGAGGTCCGGGACGGATGAGGCGCTATCGCTGGCCCAGGCTGGCAACCGCATACCTCCGCTTGTGCTCAGGGTCAACACGCTCAGAAAGACGCGTGAAGAACTCCTTCATATGCTGGCCTCAAACGGAATAAACGCCGAACCTGCCGGCGTGAGCCCTGCGGGCATAAAAATAAGAGGAAGCGCCTCAAAAGACAATGTCTCTTTCCGGGAATTGGAGTTTGCCCATCCGTATTGCACCGCCCAGGACGAGGCAGCGCAGCTTGTGAGTTTTCTTCTTGCCCCCATGCCTGGAGATAAGGTGCTGGACGCCTGCGCCGCCCCTGGAGGAAAGACCACTCACATGGCGGAGCTTATGAAAGACAAGGGGGAGATCATCGCCTTGGATATGGATAGGAAGAGGACCGGCAGGATCGAGGAAAACGTATCGCGACTCGGCATCACCTCGGTTTCCATCGCGCAAGAGGACATGACCTCCAAAGAAAGCACCGTTTACAAAAAGCCGGGGTATTTTGACAGGATATTGCTGGATGCCCCGTGCTCGTCGCTTGGGGTCATCAGGCGCAACCCGGATGTGAAATACAGGCACGGCGAAAAATGGCTTGCCCAGTCCGGCCGGAAAGAGCTCCAAATGCTGACAGCAGCGGCGCGGGCCCTAAAAAAAGGGGGCGTACTGGTTTTTTCCACCTGTTCCACCGAACCGGAAGAAGGCGAGATGGTAATAAATGAATTCCTTGCCACCGGCCCGGGGAGGGATTTTCGGGTGGATGCGGACGTCCCTCCATTCCTGCTGCCTTTCTCTGAAAATGGGTATTTAAGGACATATCCGCACCGGCAGGACATGGACGGGTTTTTTATGGCAAAATTAAAGAGACAATGAAGAAAAACATCCTCCTGGTCTTTTTGTTCGTGTTCCTGGGGGCGGCATCCGGTTTTCTGACTTACAAGGTCATTCTCCTGAACAAAAGAGTGACTGTGCCGGACCTGAAAGGAAAGCCGCCGGAGGCGGCCGATAGCGAGCTCAGTGACCTTGGGCTTAAAATGAAGGTGACGGGCAAGGATTTTGACCCTGTGGTCCCGCCCGGCTCCGTCACCGCGCAGGAACCCGCGGCAGACACAAGCGTAAAGCTGGACAGCATTGTGAAAGTCGCGCTCAGCCTTGGTCCGGCAACTCCACGCATGCCTTCCGTGATCGGCAGGGACCTGGCGGACGCGGTCTCTTTTCTTGAAAAATCCGGGCTCAGGGTTTTAAAGACCATCTTCGTTCATTCCGGCAACATACCAAAGGGGACGGTCATGGCCCAGGACCCGAACCCCGGTGAAAAAAGCGGGCCGGTGTCCCTTATTGTAAGCAGCGGCCCCTCTGAGGTAAGCTATTACTGCCCTGATTTCACCGGCATGGCCTTAGCGCAGGCGCAAAACCTGTCCACGGCGCTTGGCCTTCAGCCTGTTGTGGAAGGCGGTCCGGCCAATACCGGCCCTGGCAGCGGACAGACCGTAGCTTCTCAAAAACCTGGACCTGGCGATAGGGTCTTCCCGGGCCAGGAGGTGTTTCTTTTTATGAGCGCCCCCGGTGGCACCGCCGCCCCCGGCATGAATGGCCCGGGCGGGGTGACGGATTAGTTAATATATTCTGGTCTTTTTTCTTTTTTTGATTTTTTTACTGCTTTCATCTGGTTTTTGAATGGGGAAAGGCATGAAAGATAAAAACAGAGATAAAAAAATAGAAAAGACAGAGGGAAAGTTTTTCATTGCCCCTTCACTTTTATCGGCGGACTTCCTCCGCCTTGGCGAAGAGCTCAGAGCCACTGAGGAAGCGGGCGCTGACATGTTCCATGTGGATATCATGGACGGCCATTTCGTACCCAACATAACTATCGGTCCGGCCGTAGTGAGCGCGATAAAGAGCGCAACCAGCCTGCCTCTAGATGTCCATCTTATGATAGAGGACGCCGACCTGTATCTGGAAGATTTTGCCGGGGCAGGAGCGGATTTCATCACGGTCCACGTGGAGGCTTGCGTGCACCTGAACAGGACAGTAAACCAGATCAAGAAACTTGGCGCCAGGGCGGGCGTGGCCATTAATCCGGCAACTCCTGTTTCCAGCCTTCAGAGCATAATATACGATGTGGACATGGTGCTAATCATGTCCGTCAACCCGGGTTTCGGCGGACAGGCCTTTATACCACATGCGCTTGAAAAATTAACCCAGGCCAAAAGACTTGCCGGAGAAAAAAACCCTGGCGCGCTGATAGAAGTGGACGGAGGGATAAAACCCGGTGAGATATTCGTGGAGGCGGTAAAGGCCGGGGCAGACGTCCTTGTCATGGGGTCCGCCTTTTACGGTTCCGGAGATTACGCCGGCATGGTGCGCTCGTTGAGAAGATAAAATGGAAGATCAAAGACAGAATAAAAAAATACAAAAGGCGGACTCCCTGAGGCAGAAGGCCCTCTACAGGCGGTCCCTGTCCGAGCTTAGGGCGGCGCAAAGGACTATCGAGGCGGATGATTACGAAAACCTCTTTAACTGCCATCTGCTCGCAGGCCATAACTGGAGGATGCTGGGGGATTTCGCCAAGGCGATCGCGCATTACGAGAAGGCGGAGACGTTCGCAAAAAAACTTGGAGGCCGCAGCCGTCAGGCGGATGCCGCGACAAGCCTCGCCCTTTCACACAGGGCCCAGGGTGACTGGAAAAAGGCCCTCGCCCTGCTTGGCCAGTCCGAAAAGATTTATAAGAAACTGAACGACGAGGAAGCGCTGGCCTTTGTGCTCTGGTCAAAGGGGGGCACGCTCAGGATAAAAGGCGATATAGAGGGCGCGATAAACTCTTTTTCCGAGGCCAAAAAGATATTTACCCGGCTTGGCGACCTGCATGCGGCGGGCTACTGCCTGAACGGGCTTGGCGGGGCATCAAGGATCAAAGGGGCATACAAGTCCTCCCTTGGCCATTACACAAAAGCAAACGAGCTTTTCGGAAAGATAAAAGACCCCTTCGGGCTTGCGTACTCCTTCTGCGGCATCGGAAACGCGCTCAGGATGTCCGGCAGCCATGAGGAGGCCCTGGCCTATTTTAAGAGGGCGCTGAGGATATACAAGCGCATAGGCGATATTGTCAGTTCCTCTTATACGCTTTGGAGCGCAAGCAAATCGTTGGCGATACTGGGCAGGAAGAAAAAATCCCTCCACTCCCTTAATGAGGCCGAAAAACTTTTTGACAAAACAAGGGACCCCAGGGGAAAGATATACTGCCTTCTTTCCGAGGCGGAGCTCAGATGGTCTGATGGCAGGATGAAAGCCGCCGGCAGCCTTGCACAAAAAGCCCTCGATTCCGCAAAAAAGCACGGCTTTGAGGTGGAAGCCTGCCACGCTTCCGGGCTTCTGGAGCGCCTGCTTGCAGGGCCCCGGGGCGCCTCTGCGAAACCGCTTAAAAAAGGTGACTGCTACAAAAGGCTCGGATTAAAAAAGCCGGATTTCAGGGACTTGCCTGTTAACATCCCCTGAAAGAACAAAAACAAGCAAAAGACAAAAGGCGCCCGCTTGCACGTGATATGCTGAACGCCATCCCGCTGAACATCCCCAACATACTCACACTGATAAGGATAATACTCATCCCCTGTTTCGCGACGGCGGCCGCGTACCAGAGGTTCGATTATGCTTTTTTCATCTTCCTCTTTGCTGCGGTGACGGACAAGCTGGACGGCATGATAGCGAGGCTGAGCGGTAAGAGCCCGGATATAGGCTCTTTCCTGGACCCGCTGGCTGACAAGCTCATGCTCATCACTGCCTTTATCGTATTTCTCACGCTTCGCATAATCCCTGTCTGGCTTGCAATTGTAGTCTTAAGCAGGGATATAATAGTTATATTGGGATGGGGGTTGCTGAGTCTTTCCGGGGGAGCGGTGCGGCTGGAGCCGACGAGGACGGGAAAGCTTGCCATAGCCGCGCAGTTTACGCTTTTAACGGCCGTGCTCCTGAAAATCAACTATGGCCATATCACGGTGACCGCCATCCAGGCGATGGTATGGGCTGCCGCCGGACTGACGGCGGCCTCAGGCCTGCAATATGTGCAAAGAGGGCTCAAGATTGCGTCAGAGAGAAAAGCTCGGGGTTGAGGTGGAAAGCGTGACCCCCGGCAGCCTAGCGGCCATGGCCGGGATAGGCGCCGGAGACACGCTCATGTCCGTGAACGGCAACCGGATCTCGGACCTGATAGATTTCATATTCCACAAGGACGGCAGCCCCATGGAGATGGAGTTCAGGAAGGCCGGCCGGGTGAGGCTCGATGTCCCCGAATGCGAGGACACGGGGATGTCCCTGAAGCATTTCTCCGTCAAGAGATGCGGCAACCGCTGCGTCTTCTGCTTCGTCTCCCAGCTGCCTAAGGGCATGCGGAGGTCCCTTTATTTAAAAGACGAAGACTACAGGATGTCCTTCATATACGGCAATTACATAACGATGGCCAACCTTACGGACTGCGACAAAAAGCGCATAGCCAGGCAGAGGCTGAGCCCTCTTTACATATCGGTCCACAGCACGGACAACGCGGTAAGAAGGCAGATGCTAGGAAACCCCGGCGCACCGGACATCATGAAAGACCTGCGCTTTTTCAAGGAAAACAAGCTCCGCGCTCACACGCAGATAGTGCTTTGCCCCGGCATCAATGACGGCAAGGCCCTGGCCAAAACGGTCAGCGACCTCTACTCTTTTTACCCTTACATAATGTCCATAGCGGTCGTGCCGGTCGGACTTACCTCCTTCAGCAGGGCAAAGATAAAACCCGTTGGCAAGGAGGAGGCGGCCGCGGCGCTGGAGGTGATAGACCGGTTCCAGAAGCGCTTCAGGAAAAAACATGGGGAAAACATCGTTTACGGAGCTGATGAACTTTACATAAAAGCCGGCGCAGGCCTGCCGCCCATCGCGGAATATGGCGACCTCCCGCAGATAGAAAACGGCGTTGGCATGGTCCCGCAGTTCCTGCACGAGGCAAGGAGAACGGGCCAGGCGAAAAACCCCTCAGGCCTGAAATATCTGGCCTTTACCGGCATGTCATTCTATCCGTACCTGGCAAGGTTTTTTGAGAAGCTCAAAAAACAGGGGCACCATGCAACGCTTGTCCCGGTGGAAAACCGTTTTTTCGGTCCTTCCGTCACCGTTACCGGGCTCCTTACCGGACGGGATGTGCTCAAAAGTCTCGAGGAATACGCTCCCTCGCATGATATACTACTCGTGCCAGAAGCGGTAGTCAGGGATGGGGAGGGCATATTCCTGGACGATGTGGCCGTGGCAGACATAGAGGCGGCCCTGGGCATCAAGGCCATGCTCGTAGGTGCGACCCCGCAGGGAATTCTGGAAGCCATTGGGAGACAGCTATGATGACAGACGAAAATAGGATAAAGATAACCGCTGGCACGAAACTCCTGGCCCTCTTTGGCCATCCGGTGGGGCACAGCCTCTCGCCACAGATGCACAATGCGGCATTCGGGCACATGGGACTGGACTACTGTTACCTTGCACTGGATATAAAGCCAGAAGACCTGCCGGATGCCGTCCGGTCCGTGCGCGCGCTTGGCATAAGGGGAGTGAACATCACCGTTCCCCACAAGGAAAAGGTTGTTTCTCTACTGGATGAGGTCGATGGCGAGGCCGCCTTTATCGGTGCGGTAAATACGATAGTTAATGACGGGGGCAGGCTCCGGGGCTACAACACTGATGGAAGGGGTTTTATCCAGTCGCTTGCCAAGGAAGGCATAGCATGGGAAGGCAAGAATATACTGATCTGCGGGGCCGGAGGGGCCTCGCGGGCTGTCAGCTATTATCTTTCGGAGAAGGCCCGCACTTTGAGGATATTTGACCTGGACAAGGTAAAACTCGAAAAACTCGTAGGTGATTTGAACAGGATAAGGGGAAACGTGCAGACCGCAAATGGAGTCTGGGACCTGGAGGGCGTCGACGTCCTGATAAACGCCACTCCTCTTGGTCTCAAGGAAACAGACCCTTTGCCGGCTGACCCATCCGGGCTGGGGCCCGGGTCGGTGGCAGGGGACCTTATCTACAAGCAGACGCCCTTTTTACGTGAGGCCCAAAAGGCCGGGCTCAGGACCTTTCACGGGCTGGGGATGCTCCTGTGGCAGGGAGTGTTTGCCCAGGAGCTGTGGACGGGCGTGCGCCCGCCCCATGAAGTCATGCGCGAGGCCTTGCTTAAAGGTATGCGGGGTCATTAAACGGCAGGCATGAATATGGTCCGGTTAAGTAAAAAATTCATTCCGGCCCTGTTCCTATTGGGTGCTGCGCTGTCCGCGTTTTCCGTTCAGCACAAGACGAACGGGGATACCACGCCGCAGATGCAGACGGACTACCGTTCCACTCTGTCCAATATAAACGTGCTTAATATAATGGGCAGCAGGACATTGTGGTCCGCCACATCAAAAAAAGCGGTCTTCTCTACTAGCGGAGACACCGCCAGCCTTAGCGACGTGTCTATAGACATACCTTCTGAAAATGCGCGCCTTGCGGCCAGCCGGGGGCAATATGACATTGACAAAAATACTCTTTCCCTAAGCGGGAAAGTAAAAAGCCAGGTAAAGGGGTTCGACGTCAAGACCAGTTCCCTGCAGATCGTGCCTGGCGGGAAGCTCAACACCGGAGGCAATGACAAGGTCCTCTTGAGCAAAAAGGGGATCAAAATAGAGGGCCTTGGGCTTGAGGCCGATCAGAAAAAGAATGTGAGGTTGGACAGGAATGTCAAAGCGGTCTTTTATTAGCATATCTGCGCTGGTCATGCTTCTGGCTTTTTCCTCCTTAACCCGTTTTGCGCAGCAAAAAGCGTGGGCGCAGCAAAAAGGGCTGAAAAACGCGCCTGAGGCCACAAACACAAAAAGTCAAAGTCCCTCCACGGCGGGAAAAAAAGCAAGGAAGCCGGCAAAAAAAGGACCCATCATAATCACTTCTGATACGCTTTCCGCGGACCAGACCACGCATACCGCCATTTTCGAAGGAAGGGTGGCAGCCCGGCAAAACGGCATGGAGCTGTTCGCCGACAAGATGGTTGTGCACTACAATGAGTCCGGCGGGGTCAAGACCATAGACGCAACTGGCAGCGTAAAACTCATAAAAGGGGGGCGCGTAGTGACCTCCGGGCGGGCGCATTATGACAAGGCAACCGACAGCATCCTCTTCACCGAAAACCCGAAGATAGCCCAGGCAAAGACCGTGGTCACCGGAACGGCCATCACCTATTATGTTTCCACAGACAAGATGAACGTCAAAAACAGCAAGGTATTCATAGAGGGCAAATGACGGGCGGGCGCGTACTCAAAGCGGCGGACATAACCAAAAGATATGGCCGCCGCACGGTGGTGAAAGACATAAGCGTGGAGGTGCGCTCCGGGGAGACGGTTGGCCTTCTCGGCCCTAACGGGGCGGGCAAGACTACTACTTTCTACGTTATCGCGGGCCTCCTTAAACCCGAGGGCGGGAAGGTAGAGCTTGACGGCGAGGACATCAGCTCCCTGCCCATGTACCAGCGTGCGCGCAAAGGCATAAGCTACCTGCCCCAGGAGCCCTCCATATTCAGAAAACTCACGGTGAGGGAAAACCTGCGCTCCGTCCTGGAGATAACGAACGGCCGTGGAAAGGCCGAGATCGAGGAGCGGGTCGATACGCTTCTCGCCGAGTTCAACCTGGGCAATTTTGCCGACCGGGAGGGGTTCAGGCTGTCCGGCGGCGAGCGCCGCAGGACGGAAATTGCGCGCTCCATAGCATCCGGGCCTGGCTTCATGCTCTTTGACGAGCCTTTCGCCGGAATTGATCCAATTGCTATAATAGAGTTGAAAAAGATGCTAGTATATTTAAAAGACAGAGGTCTGGGGATACTGATAACCGACCACAATGTAAGGGAGACGCTGTCCATCACAGACAGGGCTTACATAATAAGCGACGGCAAGATCCTTTTTGAGGGGACTCCCGAAAAGCTCATTGCGGAGCCCAAGGTCAGGGAAACGTACCTCGGGCAGGATTTCAGGCTTTAAAATGGCGCTCGACAATCGTCTTGAAATAAGGCTCCTCCAGAAACTTATCCTTACCCCCCAGCTTCAGCAGGCGATAAAACTCCTTCAGATGCCACAACTGGAGCTTTCCCAGTCCCTCACAAACGAGCTCATGGAAAACCCTTTTCTGGAAGAGGTGGCCGAGGAGGCGGCATCTGCGGATGGAGAGCCCGGCGCAAGTGAGTCCGAAGAGGCGGAATCGGGCATCGAGCCGGCGTCTGACTATGACGATGCGGAAGCCCCTCTGGAAAAGCTCATGAGCATGGCCGATTCCGACGATTATTTTGAGGAACGCGGGTATGACGGAAGGGACCTTGGCTATTTCAATCCGGGGACGGTAGCCCAGCCCTCCTTCGAGAGCTTCGTAAGCAGGGAAGGCGACCTGCAGGACCATCTGCTGTGGCAGTTAAGGCTCTCGCCGGTGGAAGGCAAAATAAGAGAAGCCGCGGAGGTGGTGATCGGCAACCTCGATGAGAACGGATACCTGCAGGCCACTATCGAGGACATTGCAGGCATGTCGGGCTGCACGGCGGAAGAGGCCGGTCAGGCGCTGAGACTGGTGCAGGGTTTCGACCCCACTGGGGTCGGCGCCAGGGACCTGCGGGAATGCCTCCTTTTGCAGCTGGAAAGCCTGGGCCTGCGGGGCAGCTTGGTAGAGTCCCTCATTACCGGAAACCTCCACGACCTGGAGAAAAAAAGATACGCCCAGCTCGCCAAACAATACAACTGCAGCACCGAGGAGGTGCTCGCGGCCGTGAAGATCATAGAAAAACTGGAGCCAAAGCCGGGAAGAAACTATTCCAATTCCAGCCCTGTTTATGTTACTCCTGACGTCTTTGTGGTAAAAAACGAAGGGGAGTTCCACATAGTCCTCAATGACGAGGGGCTTCCCAAGCTCAGGCTTACGCAACTGTACAAAAAACTCATCTCCCAGAAAAACAGCCTCCAGAAAGAGGAAAAACAGTTTATTGACGAAAAACTGAGACAGGCGGTATGGCTCTTAAAAAGCCTGGACCAGAGGAACAAGACCATATACAGAGTCGCGGAGAGCATACTGAATTTCCAGCGTGATTTCTTTGAAAAGGGCAGGAGCCATTTAAAGCCGCTCAACTTGAGGGACATGGCGACGGAGCTGGGGCTGCATGAAAGCACCATAAGCAGGGCCACATCAAGCAAGTACATGGCCTGCGACCACGGGCTTTTCAGCCTGAAATTTTTCTTCTCCGGCGGGGTGCAGGGCAGCAACGGGAAGGTTTCCTCCACATCTGTCAAAGACCTGATAAAAAAGCTGGTGTCGGAGGAGGACTCTCAAAAACCTCTCAGCGACCAGGAGATCGTGACCTTGTGCAAAGGCAACGGGATAGAGATAGCCAGAAGGACCGTCGCAAAATACCGGAACGAGCTCAAGATAGCGCCCCAGGGCCAAAGAAAGCGGTTCGACCAATAATCCAGGAGGGAAAAGAGATCATGAACATAGTAACATCTGCCAGACACCTTGAACTTACCCAGGCGCTGAAAAATTATGCGGAGGAGAAGGTCGCAAAATTTGACCGTTACCTGTCCAATATATCGGAGGCCAAAGTCACTCTTATCCTGGAGAAGAACATCCACAAGGCGGAGATACTGCTAAACGTAAACGGGATACTCATATGGGCGGAAAGTTCCACCGGGGACATCTACTCGGCCATTGACGAGGTAATCGACAAGCTTGACATGCAGGTCAAAAAATACAAGGGGAAACTCAACTCCCACAGGAAAGGTGAAAGCGGCAAGACCGCGGCCGGCGCCACGTCCCCCGCGGATGAGGGCGGCAGGATAATCAAGACCAAACGGTTCGGGGTAAAGCCCATGACCCCGGAAGAGGCCTCCTTGCAGATGGAGCTTCTGGACAAGAACTTCTTCATCTTCACCGACGCCTCCACCGGGCAGATAAACGTCATATACAAGAGAAACGACGGGAATTACGGCCTCATAGAACCCACGAAATGATGCGGGAAAAATAAAAAAACCTTTAAAAAAAACGGGAAGGAAGGCGGCAAATATCCAGCAACACCCTGAAAAACCCTTTATCGTAGTAATAACGGGCCTTTCAGGTTCGGGAAAGACCCTGGCCTTGAGGGCCATCGAGGACAGCGGTTTTTTTTGCGTTGACAATCTGCCCCCGCAGTTTATCGAGGAGTTCGTGAAGGTGGCCGCGGACAGGAAGGACGTGGCCAACGTGGGGATAGGGATAGACATAAGGGAACGCGGCTTCCTCCATGGGATGGACGCGGCCATCAATTCCCTGCGCGAAAGCCACAGGATAACGGTCATCTTCCTTGAGGCCTCGAAGGACGTGATCATCCGCAGGTTCAAGGAGTCCAGGAGGCCCCACCCCCTTCAAGGGGAGAGCATTGAGGACAGCATAGACACCGAACGGCTCATCCTCAAGTCCCTGAGGGAGCAGGCCGACAGGATAATAGACACTACCGCTCTTACGCCCCACTACCTGAGGGAGCTGATAACATCTTTGCTTGGCTTGAATGGGGCGGGTTTCCAGGTGGTGGTCACCTCGTTCGGGTTCAAGTTCGGGGTGCCCCAGAACGCGGACCTCGTCTTCGACGCCAGGTTCCTGCCAAACCCTTATTTCAAGGAAGAGCTTAAGGATCTCTCGGGGCTTGACGAGCCGGTCAAGCGGTTTGTCACCGGCGAACCGCTTGCGATGGACTTCATAAAAAGGCTTGAAAACCTGCTGCAGTTCCTAATCCCTCATTATGAGGGGGAAGGCAAGTCCTCGCTGACCATCGCGATAGGTTGCACCGGAGGAAGGCACCGCTCCCCTGTGCTGGCCGAGGTCCTGGCCGGCAGACTTTCAAAACCCGGCCTGCCTGTGAACGTGGCCCACAGAGACCTGTAAGGATGCGCTTCACTCTGCAGCCGGGCGACGAGACCCAGCGGCTGGACACCCTAATCGCCAAAAGGGCCGGCATCACCCGGTCCCAGGCCAAAAGGCTTATCAACCTTGGTAAGGTCCTTGTAAACGAAACACCTGCCACAAAGGCCGGAGAAAAGCCGTCCGTCAAAAACGCAGTAGTGGAGGTGGATGTCCAGGCTGCGGAGCCGGCAGGCCTGAAGCCGGAGCCACATCCCCTGACAATTGCCTATGCGGACGATCACCTTGCGGTCGTGGACAAGCCTGCGGGGATGGTTGTATATCCGGGGGCGGGCCATCCGGGGGGCACGCTTTTAAACGCCCTGGTCCACCACACGGGTAAGCTAGCCTCAATAGGCGGGCCGCTGCGGCCAGGCGTAGTGCACAGGCTGGACAAGGACACAAGCGGCCTCATCGTGATTGCGCTTGACGACAGGTCGTATTACGGGCTGGTTGGACAGTTCAGAGACCGGTCAATAAAAAGAAAGTATGAAGCGCTCATATGGGGCTCGCCCAGGGAAGACGAAGGAATAGTAAATCTCTCGATAGGCCGCTCCGCGTCGGACAGGAAAAAAATGTCCACGCGCAGCAGGCGGGGCAAAGAGGCCGTGACCAGGTGGAAGGTACTCCGGAGGTTCAGGAGCGCGAGCCTGGTCCAAGCCACGCTCGGGACAGGCAGGACCCACCAGATAAGGGTACATCTGGCCTCGCTGGGCCACCCGGTGCTGGGAGACAGGACGTACGGACGGAAGACCTCCATAGAGTTGGAGGGCAGCAAGGTCCATGTGCCCAGGCAGATGCTCCATGCAAAGACCCTTGGCTTTGTTCATCCGGTGACGGGCGAGTCCATGGAATTCGAGGCGCCGCTGCCGCCTGACATGAAGGAGCTGCTGAAAAAACTGGAGGCAGCCCGGCGATGAGGCGCGCTCTTTTTCCGCTTTTTTTGTTTGCGCTGGCCACGGCCGCGCTTCTTCTTTCTATTAAAACCTCCCCAGCCCTGGAGGCTGATGTCACTGGCCTTTGTTTCTCTCCAAACGGAGGCTGCACGAGGCTGGTTGTAAACCGTATAGACAATGCATCGAGAAGCATAAAAGTGATGGCCTACGCGTTTACGTCCGCCCCCATCAGCACGGCCCTGATAAGGGCCAAAAACCGCGGCGTGAACGTGCAGGTGGTAATAGACCACGACGAGGCCGAAAGGGGCTCATACGGGTTACGCATGCTCCTTGAGCAGGGCATCCCCGTCTACTCGGACACGGAGGCCGGAATATTCCACGACAAGGTGATGATCATCGACGGCGGCACTGTCATCACCGGCAGCATGAACTGGACAAAATCCGGGGAGCATTTCAACGCTGAAAACCTGATAGTGCTTAAGTCGGGAAAGCTTGCCGCTTATTACCTGAAGAACTTCCGGCAACATGAGTCCAGTTCCACCAGAGTCCAATTGAAGGCCCACGCAAGGCGGTCCTGGTTTTCCCGCTGGTAGTCCCCCTGCCCTAACGGGCAAAAAAAGCGCTTAAAACTTAAAAAACGTAGCGGGCACCCTCAAAAAAAGCTATAATTTCCCCTGGCCGCCCCGGCGCAAGAATCTTTTTCCACGGAGGACACATAAAAAATGGTGGACACATCCTTAGAGCTTATCCGGGAGCTTACGGAGGCATCCGGCATCTCCGGCTATGAGCGGGAAGTGCGGGACATCATCCGAAGGCATTTAAGCGGCATCGCCAGCATAGAGCAGGACGGTCTTGGCAGCATAGTGTGCAGCAGGAAGGGGGATTCCGATACCCCGCGGGTCATGATGGCCGGGCACATGGACGAGGTAGGCTTTATCGTAAAGCTCATAACGGAAGAAGGATTTTTGAGGTTCAGCACCGTTGGAGGCTGGTGGGGACATGTGATGCTTGCCCAGCGCGTGCTCATAAAAAGCCGCTCGGGTGATTTCATGGGGCTCATAGGATCGAAGCCGCCCCACATTTTGAACGAGGAGGAGAGAAAAAAGCTCCAGGAGTCCAAAGACATGTATATCGATGTCGGGGCCACCTCTGCGGAAGAGGTCCGCGCCCTCGGCATTCGTCCCGGAGATCCTGTCATCCCCGTCTGCCCTTTCAGCGTGCTCGGCACCGGAAAGACCTTTATGGGAAAGGCCTTTGACGACCGCATCGGCTGCGCCATGATGATAGACGTAATGAAAGGACTTGCGGGCAAAAGACACCCCAACACGCTCTACGCCGCGGGCACCGTGCAGGAGGAAGTGGGCCTCCGCGGAGCCCGCACCAGTTCGTGGGTGGTGGAGCCCGATGTTGCGCTCACAATGGAGATCGCAGTGGCAGGCGACGTCCCCGGGATAAGGAAAGAAGAAGCCCAGGCCAAACTTGGGAAAGGCCCTGTCATCCTCCTACAGGACGGTTCCATGATCCCGAACTTGAAGCTCAGGGACCTTTTCATCGATACAGCCGAGGAGCTCGGCATACCATATCAAATGGACGTCATGGAGAAAGGCGGCACGGATTCCGGAGCGATTCATCTGCACAGGCGAGGCGTACCGAGCCTTGTCATAGGCGTGCCCACCAGGCATATACACAGCCATGCGGGAGTCGTCCACCAGGAAGACTACGGGCATGCGGTAGAGCTGGTTTCGGCCGTCATACAGCGGCTCGATGCGGCAATAGTCGCGGGCCTAAATCAATAGAGGGCTGCCGGGAAAAAAGATATCACACCGCCATTGCCGGGCCGGAGTTTATTAAGAAAAAACAGAAAAAGAAAAAAACCCTTTTCTGGCAAGTACGTCTATCTGCGATTAATAGTTGACATCATAAGAAACGTTAGATGTTGACATAAAAACAGACGATTTATTAGTCTTTCCCATGCTTAAAGGGACATCCCGAATATTGATTGCGGGCTTTTTTTGCGTCTGTTTCCGTTTTTTTGTTTTCCCCCCGCCTTTGCTTTCCCACGCCAATTCAGACATCAAAAATAAAAATGGAATTTTAATTTTTTCATTTTAAAAAAACTTAAGAAGCCACAACGGCTGAGGAGGAGAAGGGCAAAATGAAAAAGAGCTCGGGGGGACCAAAAAAGTTTGTCGCGGGTGTTTTCATGTTTCTGGCGGTGGCCGCGCTCGCGGCGTGCCAGAGCGGCCCGCCAAAGATCAGCATACAGGGAGCAAGTGCCCAGTTGTCACCCGCCATATACGGAGAAGCCATGGTGACCATGACCATAAACAACCAGGGAGGGGCGGACGTGCTTGACGGGGTAACCGTCGATATCCCGGGGGCCTCCGCGATGCTCCATGTCATGAAGGGCAAAGTCATGCAAGAAGCCAGCTCCGTCAAGATACCTGGCGGCAAGCCCACCGTATTCAAGATGGGCAGCAGCCATATAATGATAAAAGGCATGCCAAGGAGCATGGCTGCTGGCTCCACCTTCACGATGACACTGCAGTTTGAGAAATCGGGTGTAAAAAAGCTGAGACTTACGCTTCAGAAGGCTCCTCAGGCGCCCATGGCTATGCCTATGAATTAGGCGTCCGTCCCGGCGGTTTTTTGGGAGATGGGGATGAAGCAAAAAAAAATATAAAAATAGATCGGCAGCCGCAGACGGCGGGACGCTGCAGGGCTTTCTTTACGCGTGCAAATTTGCTGATGGCCTGAAAAAAAATAGCCCTAAGAAAATGGGAGGCAGAAGGCTTGGGATTTTTTTAAAAGACCGTTATCCATTTCTCCAGGCGTTTTGAATTCCATGATGCCTGCCAGCATCTTACGTCAGCCAGCGGCGATGCAGGGAGCAATGCAGAACATGGAAGGCATGTAAAAAACACAAAACAAAATATCCTTTTTCTGTCCGCATGTTTTAAAATAGGGCATTAAGAGAACGTAAGGCGGAGCAATTTTGGAACACAAAGAGAAGCGGCAGGCAGCCACACCCGGGAAAAAGACAGCCCGGAGGATTGTCATTGCCGTTATTATCGTACTTTTGGTCCCGGCTGGATATCTCTTGTTCGTCTTCGGCGATGGCAATTTTCATGCGGTAACGCCCGGAGAGGCGTACAGATGCGCCCAGCCCAGTTATAGCCAGCTTGAATACTACCTGAAGACATACGGCATAAGGAGTGTCATAAACCTTCGCGGCAGAAACGCGGGCGACAAGTGGTACCAGGACGAGATACGGTTTTGCGCGCAACATGGAATCAAGCATTATGATGTGGGCATATCCGCAACATCCGAGCCCACAGCCCCTCAGATGAAGGAACTGCTGATGATAATAAAGACCGCCCCGCGGCCCGTGCTGATACACTGCAAGTCCGGCGCGGACAGGTCTGGGCTGGTGGCCGCCATGTGGAAGATGGCCGTGGACGGGCAAACCAGGACCGAGGCCGACAAGCAGCTTTCCATCCGCTTTGGCCACATACCCATCGCAGGCACGATCGCGATGGACGACGCCTTCCTGTCCTGGCATCCAGGGAAAAACAAGGCCAACCAAAAGTAACCGTCGAAAAAACAGCCGGTGCCTGTCCTGCCATGCGGACCGAAAAGCCGCCTGTTTTATGGAAAAAATCTCCTGCAAAAAAAGATAAAAAAACGGTTTGCATGACAACCGGGCGGCTGTATAATTTAAATCATGAAAAGGGTATCGATTGCGCTGGCCGCTCTTTCAGTGCTTCTGGTTGCCGCATGCGCAAGGCCGGTGATAAAAGAGAGCCTGCTTAAGGAAGGCATAAGGCATGTGTCTCTGTCCGCGCTTTCTGCGAACAAGGACCTGTACAGGGGCAAGCTCTTCATTCTGGGCGGCATAATAGCCAACACCACAATAACCAGCGAAGGGTCGGTCATTGAGGCCCTTTACGTGCCGGTGGACGATAAAGGCTATCTTAAAGAGGAGCCGGGGCGCGGAAGATATCTTGCCATCTGGCCAAAAGAAAGCGGCATCCTGGACCCAATGATGTACAGGCGCAACAGGCAGATAACTGTGGCCGGAACGTTCGAGGGCTTCAGGAAAGGGAAACTGGACAAGGCGACCTATTACTTTCCGGTCTTCGATGTGGTGCAGATATTCCTGTGGAGCGAGGAGCCGACATATCCGGCATATTATTACTCGCCCTATTACTACGGGCCCTACTATCCTTATTACCCGTATTATTATTCCCCTTATCCCTACTATTATCCTTCCTTTAGCTTCGGCTTAGGGTTCGGCTTCGAAGAGCATGAGGAGAACGAGGAGCGCTAATTCGAGGCGCCATCGCCGTCAAGACCCTTCATAAGGCAATAGGCAAAAAAGAGCTGGCCGGAGTAATCCCTTCGAGAAAACGAAAAATTAAAAAAGACCGCATAAAAACCAAGGAGACCCTTCATGAAGAAAAAATCAACCTTAACCGAGGGGCCAAGCAGGCGTGACATTCTTTCCTCCGGGCTTGTCCTTGCCGCCTCATCCGTCCTGATGCCTGGTGCGGCCGTAGCGGAAATAACAAAAACAAAAGCATCCCAGGCATCCCCGGATGCCTGCAGGGACTTCACCTACGACGGAAGCTCAAACCCCTTTCCTGTCCCCTGGCTGGACAAGAACGGCAGCCACAACCAGCCGGCAGGCCCCGGCAATGAGCCTTCCCTCATCTACCATTTCAAGGGGAGGGTAGCGCGCTGCAGCGATTTTAACGGCATGGGCACGGACAACAATGGAAACCGTCTGGCCTTCGGCAGCCCGACAACTGACAACGCTGTCATGCAAGGCGAGTACTTTACGGGTCGCGAGGTCCACAGAGGGGCCTTCGCCCACCTGTGAGTGACTCTTTTTAAGGGGCAGTTGGCCCCGGCCAACCAGGTGCATGATTTCCACCCCCCTGTGGGTGTCTGCGGCCTCTACTGGGTGATCCCCGTTCCGGCTGGCGGGCTTAGATTCGGCGATGACGGCAAAACGGCTGTGCTTGAACTGAGGGGGGCCAGGATAATAGACCAGCCTGCGTGGCCAAAATTCAAGGCAAGGGCGACGCCCGCCAGGATGGACATAAAAATAGTATGGAAGGCCACCGGCGAAAAGGTCCACTACAACGACCCACAAAAGCAGTTCCGCCTGGACGGATACAAGGCGGTGGCGCATCTTGAGGCTGGCGTGGAAGTGCCTGAAATAGGCTTTTCGTGGAAGTCCGGCCCCCTGGAGGCGGCAAAGTCAAAGTTCGCCATAATCGGGGAAGAGGCAAACGGCAAATATTACATCCCGTGACCGTCACCCGTCCGGTCAAAAAACTTTTTTATACAGTCCCTTCTTAAAGAGCACTGGAGTTTTTTCCCTTTTCCTCATACCCCGCGCGCGCCGGTTTTCTCGATCGGTCCACCGCCAGCAGCATATACATGGCCGGCACCACAAAGAGCGTAAACATGGTGCCTATTGAAATGCCGGTCATTATTACCAGGCCCATGTTGAAGCGGCCGGCCGCTCCCGCTCCCGTGGCCGTCACCAGGGGAAGAACGCCCAGCACCATCGCCGCCGTAGTCATCAGAATCGGCCTCAGACGTATGGCGGCGGCCGTCTCCACCGCCTCCCGTTTGCTCATACCTTCGCCCTGCAGGTCGTTTGCGAACTGGACTATCAGTATGCCGTGCTTGCTAATGAGGCCGATAAGCGTGACCAGGCCGACCTCCGTAAAGATGTTCAGGCTCGCCCCGCCGACCCCCAGGCTTATGAATATCATCGCGCCGCAGATGGACATAGGCACGCTTATAAGCACGATAAGCGGGTCTCTGAAGCTTTCAAACAACGCGGCAAGGGCAAGGAATATGATCACCAGAGCGAAGAAGAAGGTGACAAGAAGTGCCTTTGACTCCTGCATGTACTGCCTCGACTGCCCGGCGTAGTCGATGCTGTATCCAGGGGTAAAAATGCCCCTGGCCAGCCGCCTGAGCTCTGAGAGGGCCTGCCCCAGAGTGACGCCCGCCACAGGCACCGCTGAAATGGTGGCGGAATTGAGCTGCTGGAAATGGTTCAGTGATTCGGGGACGACGGAAGTCTTAAGGGTGGCGACAGTTGAGACAGGCACCGGCACTCCGCTTGCCGTATTTATATAATAACCCTTCAAGTCATTGGCATTGAGCCTGTCACGCCGCATCACCTGGGGGATGACCTTATAGGACCGTCCGGCAAGACTGAAATAGTTCACGTATCCTCCGCCAAGCATGGACCCAAGCGCTCCGCCGATGTCGTTCATGGTAAGGCCCAGCTGGGCGGCCTTGTCCCGCTCGAACTCGATGGTGCTCTGGGGCTTGTCTATCTTGAGATCGCTGTCCACATACGCGAACATGCCGCTTGCCCTCGCCTTCTGAACAAGCTCCAGGGAAACGCGGTTGAGCCTGGAGAAAGGCTCGGTCGTGCCCACCACGAACTGCACGGGCAACCCCCGTCCACCCCCCGGCAGGGGCGGTGGCTGAAATGCGACACATTCAAGCCCCGTTATATTGCCGAGCTTAGCCTGCAGATCGGGCTGCAACTGAGCCGCTGTGACCTTGCGCTTGTCCCAGGGTTTCAGAACCATTCCCGCGATGCCCGTGTTCAATCCGTTTATGCCGTCGAGCTGGAAGACGTGGTCCGTTTCCGGATAGCCGGCCATGATCTTGTATATCTGCCTGGTGTAAAGCATGGTCTGCTCCAGCGTGGCATCCGGCGCTCCGGTCGCCATTGCGATGACCACTCCCTGGTCTTCCTGTGGAGCAAGCTCACTCTTTGAGTTCTTATAGAGGAAGTAGTTGCTTAAGAGGACCACCGCGGCAAATACCGCGGTGACCGGCAGATAGCTCAGGGACCCGTGCAAAAGGCGCTGGTAGCCCGAACGGAGACATCCGAACTGTTTGTCCACAAAATCCATGAACCGGCGTCCCCCACGGGCATAGGGTTTTAAAAAGCGCGAACACATCATGGGCGAAAGCGTCAACGCTATGACCGCCGAAACGGCCACCGTCCCGGCCAGGGTGTAGGCAAATTCCGTAAAGAGCGCCCCGGTAAGGCCGCCCATGAAGCCGATGGGGACATAGACCGCAACAAGCACAATCGAAATGGCTATTATCGGGTTTGCCAGCTCCCTGGCCCCAAGATAGGCGGCGTTAAGCGAGGTCATGCCGTTTTCGATGTGGCGGTGCACGTTTTCCACTACGATTATCGCATCGTCCACAACAAGCCCTATCGCCAACACCAGGGCAAGCAACGTCAGCAGGTTTATGGTATAGCCCAGCACCAGCATGATGAAAAAGGCCCCTATAAGGGAAAGCGGCATGGCCACAACGGGGATAATCACCGACCTTGGAGAGCCGAGAGACAAAAATATCACAAAAGTGACTATCAGGAGGGCCTCGGCGATAGTGGTTATCACCTCCTTGATGGAGCTGTGGACGTACTCTGTAGCGTCGTAGACGATACGCCCGCTCAGGCCGTGCGGCAACTGGCGCTGGATGGACGGGAACTCCTTCTTGATCTCTCCGATGACGGACAAAAGGTTCGCTGTCGGAGCGATCTTGATGCCGATATAGACCGCGCTCTTGCCGTCAAAGAACACCGACGTGTCATAGTTTTCCGCGCCCAGCGTGACGTTGGCGACGTCGCGCAGGCGGATGATGGCGCCATTTTGCGATTTGATGACCAGGTTCTTGAACTCGTCCACGGTGTGCAGGCCTGTGGCCGCCGTAAGGTCCACCGTCACCATCTGTCCCTTGGTCCGGCCGACTGCTGAAATGAAGTCGTTGTCCGCCAGGGCCTGGTTTATGTCCGACCCGGTGATTCCATAGGCGGCCATTTTCCTTGGGTCAAGCCATGCGCGCAGGGCGAACCGCTGCTCACCCAGTATTTCGGCGGTCTGCACGCCGTCTATGGTCTGCAGTCTTGGCTGCACCACCCGTATAAGGTAATCCGTGATCTGGTTGGCGGGCAGGACCTTGCTGTAAAAGCCTATGTACATGGAATCCACTGTCTCGGCCGTGGACACGGTGATGACCGGCGTCTGGGCCTCCTTCGGAAGCTGGTCGAGCACGGCGTTCACCTTGGAGCTGATTTCGGTCAGGGCCTTGCCCGCATCGTAGTTAAGGCGCAGGTTGGCCTCGATGGTGCTTTGCCCCAGGGTGCTTGTGGAGGTCATGTAATCGATGCCGCTTGCCTGCGCTATGGAGCTTTCCAGTGGAGTGGTGATGAAACCCGCCACCAGCGCAGGGTCTGCCCCGTAGTACGTGGTGGAAACCGTCACGACGGAGCTCTGTATCTCCGGATATTCGCGTACCTTCAGCAGCCCAAGCGAGCGCAGTCCCATCACAAGGATGAGAAGGCTTACAACCGTGGCCAGCACCGGCCGCCTTATGAAAATGTCAGTGAACCGCATCCGGAACTTTTTTCTTTTCCTCCGCCCGGTCTATGTGTTTCCGGGCCTTGGTGCGGGGTTGTTGCTTGGCTGTATGCTATTGTTTATGATCACTCTGGTCCCGTTTCTGAGCTTGAGCTGGCCACTTGTCACCACCATCTCGCCTTCCCTTAAGCCGGAAACTATTGCCACCTGGTCGCCCCTCGTGCCATCAGTCGTCACAAAAGTCTGCCTGACGGTCAACTGTCCTTTCGGCCCTTTCCGGACCACGAAGACGGTCTCGCCATAGGGGTTGTAAGTCACCGCCGTCTGGGGAAGCGTAAGATAGGGCCTGGGCGCTCCGGTATATATTTCCACTGTCACATACATGCCGGGCAGGAGCTTGTGCCCCGGGTTGCGGAAAGTGGCCTCGACCTCAACGTTCCTCGTGGAAGAGTCAACTTCGGAGTTTATGGACGTTATGACCCCCTGAAACTCCAGGTCCGGATAGGCATCTGCTCGGGCAATGACCTGCTGCCCTATCCGGAAGCGGGAAAAATCCTGTTGCGGCAGGTAGAAATCCGCATATAGCACGTCCAACGCCTGCAGTGACACGATCTTGTTGCCGGGGTTGATGTACTGCCCCGGGTTAACGGTGCTTATGCCGAGCTGGCCGGCAAATGGGGCCCGTATGGTCTTTTCGTTCACTATCGCGCTCTGCTGGGCGGCCTGGGCCAGCTTGCTCTTCAGGTCGGCGGCATCAGCGTCCAGTGTGGCCTTGCTTACGGCCTGCGCCTCTAAAAATTGCAGCCTGTCCCGATTGTAGACCGTGCGGGCCAACTGGGCGGCCGCTTCGAGTGAATGGAGAAGCGCGATGTCCGGGGCTGCGTCAAGCTGCACCAGCACCTGGCCGTTTTTACATACCCCTCCGGACCTAAAATATACATGGCGCACCATGCCTGATATCTCGCTGGTCACGTCCACCCCGTGCACGGCGCGCAGGCTTCCGACTGCTTTTATCTGCGGCTGCCATGGCATGTACCTTACCTTCATGGCGCTCACCGACACCGGTGGCGGCCGGAACGAGGCCATGGATCCCTTTTCCATATGGGACTTGTACGCATGATAGGCAAATATGCCACCAAACAGCAGGCCAACGACGGCCAGCATGACGATCATGCGCTTTATCAATGGTCCCTTACGGGATACCGGGGTTCCCTGCCCTCGCTTTTCTTCCTTGTCCCCTTTGCCCGGGCTGTCCATATCGCTCATTTTCCCCTTGCCAAGGCGTCCGCGCCTGTCCCTGCGGCGCGTTTCCACCACCCTCCGCCAAGAGCCTGGAACAGGGCCGCCGTGTCCGCGAGGCGCGCCGCCCTGGCCTGCACAAGGCTTATTCTCGTCTGCTGATATTGGCGCTCCGCGTTAAGGAGCTGCAGGTAACTGACCGCGCCAAGTCTATACTGCTTGCTGGTGACTTCCATCGAGGCCTTCGAGGCGGCCCACGCCTGGGCCTGGGCTTTCAGCGCGCTTGCGTCCCTGTCCAGAGCCCTCAAGACATCGGCCACGTTCTGGAACGCCTGGAGGACGGTCTCCTGGTATTGGGCCAGGGCCTGCTCATAGGCGTCCACGGCGGCCCTGCGTTTTGCCAGAAGCTCTCCGCCGTGGAACAGTGGCTGAAGCAGCGACATCCCCAAGCTCCAGACGCTCGTGTTATTGCCGAAGAGGTCTTCGACCTTGGTGGTTTCCGTCCCAATGCTGCCGCTAAAAGTCAGCTGCGGGAGCAAGTTTGCCGTGGCAACGCCGATCTGCGCGCTTGCGGCGTGCAGGAGCGCCTCCGAGGCCCTGATATCCGGACGCCTGCGGACAAGCACCGAAGGGAGGCTCAAGGGCAGCCGCCGGGGCAGCTTCAGCCTTTCAATGTCCATCACCGGCAGCCCGCCTGAACTGCCCGGCAGCACACCTGCGAGTACCGCGATCTGGTGGCGGGCCACGGAAAGCGCCTTTTCAAGCGGGGGCAGCCCCGCTCTGGTCTGGGCGACCTGCGTCTTTTGCGCAAGCACGTCGGACAGCGACGCCCCGCCAAGGGCCAACTGGCGCTCGACTATCCGGAGCTGGGCCTCCTGGTCTGCCAGCATTTCCTTTGTCACGGCTATCTGGGCACGCAGAGATGCTTCCTGCATAGCGGTTGTTGCGACGTTGGCTGTAAGCGCGATGTATGCCCCTTCCAACTGGAAGCGCTGATAGTCCACCTGCGCCCCCAGCGCTTCAAGCTGCCGCCTGGAGCCGCCAAACAGGTCAAACAGATAAGATACAGTTGCCGAGACGTTAAACAGGTTGAATATTATTCCCGGCTGGCCGGGCTGGCCGAAAGCCGCGCCTGAAAATTTCTGGCGCACCCCAGAGACCTTGGCGTCAATCTGTGGATAAAGGAGTGCCCCGGACTGGGCCCGTTTGTTCTCATAAGCCTCACGCAGCGCGGCCTGCGCAGCAACCAGCGTCTGGTTCCGGGCCAGAGCCAGACGCTCCAGCCGGTCCAGCGGCGGGCAATGAAAAAGCCTCCACCACCGGGGCGGCATCTCCTTCCCCTGTTTGAAATATTGCGCGCCGCCGCCCGCCACGGGTGAGCTTTGCGTTTTTTCAGGCAGGGCCTTTGCCGTATACCTGCTGGTTTTGGGGGCCGGAGGCCTCCTGAAAGACGGACCCACGACGCACCCGGCAGGCAGGATGGCGGACATAAACAACACGGCCAGCGCCAAGGCTGCCGCAATCCCATTCCCCGCGCGAAAGAGGCTTTTCATTAACTCCTTCTCCAAAAAGCAGACTATGAATAAAAAGAACAAAAAGCCGCTGTTTCCGGTTTTTTGCAACAAGACTGGCCGATATGGCCATTATATCAAGCCCTGAGAGCGCAGGCTATACAATGCCAGATAAAAATACCAAGGCGGGGACAACCTGGGGAAGGCGGTCACCGGAATGAAGGTGCCCGCCTCCTTTGCGGACCAGTTCTACGGGCTCGGGGGGCACATAAACTTCGTCTGCGGCCGGCTTATTGGCGCCAGTCCTTCAGATTGAAAAACATTTAAAAAACAAAGCCCCCCGCTTCCCTGTGGCAGTCTATTTGGGGGCCGGGCCCCTTACCACCTCCACCATATCGGACGGACGTACCCACTTTAAAAACGCGCGTTGTATGTCCGCCGGGGTGAGCTTTATATATTTCCTTGCGGCGCGCACAGGCTCGTCAAGCGGCAGGCCTTCATCCACCCGGTCCAAAAAGCCGCTTGCTATAAGCCCCACGCTCGACTCCGCAAGCGGTATCTTTCTAAGCACAAGGGCCTTGGTCTGCCTTAGCTGGCCAGCCGGGACCGGGGTCTTGCGCATCTGGTCAAGGTCCCGGACCACTATCGCGGACACCCTGGCTACCTTGTCCGGATCGCACGCGAATACAGATCGGAA
>JAJYJB010000081.1 GCA_021789735.1 Nitrospirota bacterium | reverse complement strand
CTCCAGAACAATCTTTTTCGGCTGGCAACATCAAAAGCCGCTGCCAAGAAAAACAGTGATTTCAGCTATAATCCCCATGAGGCAACAAATAAGCATTTCGTTTAGATTTTTACGTGAGGCAACGGGGAAACATTAAGAAGGAAAAAGAACGGAGAAAGAAAAAGGAGGATGGCGCGGCTATAGCCTCCTTTTAAGCAGAAAGAAGAGCTGCTCCTTGATCTTGTCGGCAACCGGTCTTTGCCTCCACTGCTCCAGGGTGATCTCCCGCGCATTTGCAAGGTCTTCTTTAAAGATGTCCCCAAGCATTCCCGCAAACCCGTCATCCAGTATGCCCACGTTGCCCTCGTCGTTCCATCTGAGGGACTGAAAATCCAGGTTGGCCGAACCCACAACGCTCCAGGTCAGGTCGAAAACGTAGGTCTTTGCATGCAGGACCTGCCCCATGTAATGGTATATCTCTATGCCCGCCTTCAAAAGCCTTTCGTAACATGCCATCCCCGCGAATTTCGCCATCGGCACATCGGTGTGGCCCTGAAGCAGAAGTTTTACAGCCACGCCTCTGCGGGCAGCGGCCTCCAGCGTCTCTATCATCCTTCTGGACGGCACGAAGTAGGCGGTGGTCAGCAGGATGCTTTTTTTAGCGTGGTTGATGCTGTAATAAAGAAGCCTCCTCAGCCGCCTCCGCCCTTTTCCGGAGCCCGCGAATATGGGGATAACGGGAAGGCTTCCTTGTCTGGGACAGCGTGCCGCGGCCGCCTCCAAGGGCTGTTTCCCCCATACGTTCCACGACTTCCTGAATTTTTCCAGAAGGACATGAGCTGCCGGGCCTTTTATCAGCACTCCGGTGTCCCGCCAGCCCTTTTTATGCCTAAGATGGAGCCCCATGTATTCATTTGCGATATTCAAACCCCCGGTGAATGCGGTCTCCCCGTCTATGATGATGAGTTTCCGGTGGTCCCGGTGGGCATATCTAAGAGGGGCATAAAATTTGAAGACGTATGAGGACCCCACCCGCACGCCGGCCTCCATCATCTCGCGCCAGAAACTGCGCGGGGTGCCAAAGGAACCGAAATGGTCATAAAGCACGTAGACCTGCACTCCCTCGCGGGCCTTCTCTTTCAGTATCGCCGAAAGCTCCAGACCGGTGTCGTCATTCCTGTAGATGTAGAATTCGAGGCATATGAAAGAACGGGCGGCCCTTACGCTTTCAAGGATGCGCTTAAAGGCTTCCTCTCCCCGCCAAAGCAGTTCCACATGGTTGCCTGCCGCGAACCTGTCCCTGTAAATGTGCTCTATATCGGCTGCGGCAAAGCCGTCTTTCACCAGGTAGCTCATTATAAGGGGATTATAACAAAAGGTATTGTCAACGGGGCAAAACGGCGGGTATTTAAGCAATTTTGCCTTTTTTTTGTTAAAATGAAGCTCAAACTCCAGATTCCAGATTAAGGTTTTTTGTTTTTATTTAAAAAAATGGAAACCGGCAAAAGTCCAATGGCGCATGCGCCCAGTCCAGGCTACAGCATTGCAATAAGATGCGAGATAGAAAACAGGATTGGCATGTTCGCCAGGATCGCGCAGGCCATCAGCGTCACCAGCGGGGACCTTGGCTCCGTCGATATCGTCCGTGTTGAAAAAGGAAAGATCATCAGGGACATCACCGTAAACGCGCGGGATGAAGCCCATGAAAAAGAGATAGTAAAGGCTGTGAGGGCGGTAGAGGGGCTGAAGGTCCTGCGTGTCCTGGACAAGACCTTTTCCTCCCACGCCGGGGGCAAGATAGAGATACACAACAGGTTTCCCGTAAAAAACAGGGACGATCTCTCCAAGGTCTACACGCCCGGCGTGGCAAGGGTATGCACCGACATCGCGGGAAACAGGGAGCACGCCTGGCGCTACACCATAAAAGGCAACTCGGTGGCGATAATAACCGATGGCACCGCTGTGCTTGGCCTTGGCAACATCGGTCCGGAGGCCGCCATGCCGGTGATGGAAGGCAAGGCGATGCTCTTCAAGGAGTTCGGGGGTGTTGATGCCTTTCCGTTCGCCCTGGCCACCACGGACACGGAAGAGATAGTAAATACCGTCAAGAACGTGGCCGTCGCCTTTGGCGGCATAAACCTGGAGGACATTTCGGCCCCAAGGTGTTTCGAGATAGAGACCAGGCTCCGGCGGGCTCTCGACATCCCGGTCTTCCATGACGACCAGCACGGCACGGCGGTCATCATAACGGCTGCCCTCATGAACGTGGGCAGGCTCCTGAAAAAGGACATGAGGAAGATGAGGACGGTCATTTCCGGGGCGGGCGCGGCCGGCATGGCCACCGCCAGGATGCTCATCTCCTCCGGCATGAAAGACATTACCGTTTGTGACAGGGCGGGCGCCATCTATACAGGCAGGCGAAAGGACATGAACCCGTATAAAAGGCAGCTTGCAAGGCTTACGAACCCGGGGAAGATAAAAGGCGGGATAGGGGATGCCATGCGGGGGGCGGACGTTTTCATCGGACTTTCCGCACCAAACGTCATAACCGCTGAAGACATATCAAGGATGTCAAAAGCCCGGGTGATATTCGCGCTGGCCAACCCGGAGCCAGAGATATCCCCGGAGGAGGCGCTACCTCTGGCCAGGGTCCTGGCTACTGGGCGGTCGGATTACCCAAACCAGGTAAATAATATGCTGGCCTTCCCCGGCATCTTCAGGGGCCTGCTGGATGCAAAGGCAACGGGCGTGAACGAGCAGATAAAGTTCGCCGCCGCCCGCGCCATAGCCCACACGGTGAAAGAAGACGAGCTTCACGAGGACTATATACTTCCCAGCATCTTTGACAGGAAGGTGACCGCCGCCGTGGCGCGCGCCGTTACGGACACCGCCGGGAAAACCGGTCTGGCCAGGCATTTTTAATAATCCGATGCATTTGTTTGTTCCTCTTAAAGAGAAAAGGAGGGTTTGAAAGTTGCCTGAAACAACGGAGGCTCTAAGGCTTTCCGGCCTTGCTCCCGGGATAAGGGAGCAGGTCGCGCCGTTTCTGAACGGAATAGTCAAGGGTTTTTTCCCCGGCGGGCAGCTGCATTCGATCCACATAGTGGGCAGCGTCCTCACCCCCGATTACCATCCGAAGACCTCGGACATAAACTCGGTCGTTATCCTGGAGCATGTGGACCTGGAGGCGATAAAAAGAGTGGCCGCCATAGGGAAGCCCTACGCTAAAAAAGCAAAAAACCTCTCCCCGCCGCTTGTAATGACCCCCGCGCACATAAGGGATTCCCTGAACGTCTTTCCCATCGAATATCTGAATTTCAAACTGATCCATGAGACCGTCTGGGGTGAGGATATCTTTTCCGGACTGGAGATAGACAGGAAGGACCTGAGGCTCCAGTGCGAGCGGGAGCTGGAAATAATGCTGGTGGGGCTCAGGCAGGGTTACCTGAAGATGGTCGAGGACGACAAAAAACTCACCGAGGCCTTTTTCAGGTCCATAAAATCATATGTCCCGCTTTTCAGGGGCCTTATTTATCTGCTGGGCGGGGAAACGGAAAAAACAAAAACCCCGCCGGTTGCCGCCTGCGAGGTCCCAGTTGCTGCCCGTGAGGTCATAGACAAGCTGTCGGCCATTACCGGGGTGAACACTTATGCCTTCGCCAAGGTCCACGAAAGGAAAAAATTCGGGACAAGGCTATCCTCGGAAGAACTGGGCACCGCATTCGAGCAATATTATGAGGCAGCCAGCAAACTGGCGGAAATAACGGATGCAGCCAAGATTTAAGGCCCCGCATTTTTATCCGCATTTCCGGGCGCTCCTTTTACTGGCATTTTTTGTTTTTCTTTCGGGCACGTTCCTTTACTCCGGTCTTGCCTTTGGCAGTTCCGCGCCCGATGGTTTTTTGAAAAACCTGCCCTCCATGCCCACGGATTATGTTACGGACCTTGCCGGGATAATAGGTCCGGGGACCAGGCAGGAGCTGAACGGCTATTTGCAGGAGCTGGAGAAAAAGACATCCGCGCAGGTGCTTGTGCTTACGGTGCCAAGCCTTGATGGGCAGGCCATAGAGGATTATTCGATGGCAGTCGCGGAAAAATGGAAGCCCGGACAAAAGGGGAAAGACAACGGGGTGCTGTTGCTTGTGGCGCTAAAAGAGCGCCATTACCGGTTCGAGGTTGGCTACGGGCTTGAAGGTGCGCTGCCGGACAGTTTCGTGGGCACCGTTGGGCGTGAGTACCTGGTCCCTTATTTTAAGAAGGGTGATTATTCGGACGGCATCTCCCTGGCTGTACAAGCCGTGGCTTTTCAGATAGCCCAGGATGCCGGTGTGCGGATAACAGGGCTGGCCAACGCCCCGTCCCCGATGGATGTGGCCGGGCAGCCGCAGGGGCAGAGCCTTTTCAGCCTCATTGGCATGGGCATATTCTTTCTGATCGCCTTGCTGCTTTTCATAAGGCACCCGGGGCTGTTCCTGTTTTTCCTCCTTGGCGGAGGAGGGGGCGGGTTTGGCGGCTTTGGCGGCGGGGGTGGAGGTTTTGGAGGCGGAAGTTTTGGCGGTGGCGGCGGAGGAGGATTCGGCGGCGGAGGAGCAAGCGGCGGGTGGTAGGCCCCAAAGATAAAAACAAAAAAGCGTGCCGGTTCAAAATAAAAAAATCGGAGCCCGGTAAATTAAATTAGAGAACGCAATCAAGGTTCAAGGAGGTATCTTTAAAAAATGTCCAATGGTGTGAAAGCGGCCCTGATTTCGGTGGCGGCGCTAGTGCTCGCGGGGGTCATCATTGCCTCTACCATAATATCGGGGTACAACAGGGTTGTAATAATGGATGAGAACGTTAAAAACGGTTGGGCGCAGGTTGAAAACCAGCTGAAAAGGAGATACGACCTGATACCAAACCTGGTGGAGACGGTAAAGGGCTATGCGGCCCATGAAAAGGGCTTGTTCGAGGACATAGCCGCCGCAAGGACCAAATATTTCCAGGCCCATACAACCAAAGACAAGATAGATGCCGCCAACCAGATGGAAGGCCCCCTTTCAAGGCTTCTTCTTTTGCAGGAGCGCTACCCGGAATTGAAGGCTAATGAAAACTTTTTGAAGCTCCAGGACAGCCTGGAGGGGACTGAAAACAGGATAGCCGTGGCGCGCAAAAGATACAACGACGACGTCCTGGCGCTTAACTCCTATATAAGGACGTTCATGGGCAGGTTCTATGCGGGCTTCGCGGGCGTCAGTGAGGCCCAATACTACCATATCCCTGCCGGGCAGTCGGAGGCGCCAAAAGTGAAGTTTTAAAATGAGTGGGAGAGGGGGAGCGAAAGCGGGGTGTGAGGGAATGGCGTTTTTTTTGAACGAGGGGAAAAACATTCCGGAGGGGCGAGGTCTTGCTACTTTGGGCCTGCAATACTAGAATTTGAAACAGGGCCATGGTCAAAAAACAAACACCCCCTGAAAACGAAAAGAATCCTGACCAGCAGGACAAGCTGAGCCAGTGGCGATGGGTTGCAGCCATCGTCTTTTTCTTTCTGCTTCTGTACCTCTGGCAGACTTTCAATTACAAGACGCAGGAGGAGCAGCAGACATATACCATTACCTACAGCACCTTCCAGAACCAGTTGGACTCCGGTAACATCCAGTCCGTGACCATACAGGGGCTTACGGTCACGGGGCAGTTCAAGCAGGAGGTGCAGGTTACCCCGGAGGGCGGCAAACCGGCAAAAGCAAAGGCGTTCAAGACGTTCCTGCCCGAATTTCAGGGGCAGGGGCTCATGGATAAGCTAAGGGCAAAGGGCGTCTCGATAGACGTAAAGCCCAAGCAAAAATCCTCCCCGCTTCTGGATATCATAATGGGCATACTTCCTTGGGTCCTCATAATAGGGGTATGGATGCTGCTTATGAGGCGCACGGCAAGGCAGATAAGCGGCGGGCCGGGGGGGCTTTTTTCCTTCGGGGAGAGCAAGGCAAGGCTTTTTGAGGGGGATGGCAAGACCCCGAAGATAACCTTCAAGGACGTTGCCGGTATGGACAATGCCAAGAGGGAGCTTCGGGAGATAATAGAATTCCTCAGGGACCCATCGAAGTACATGCAGATGGGGGCAAAGGTGCCCAAGGGCATGCTGCTCGTGGGCCCTCCAGGGACAGGCAAAACGCTCCTGGCGCGCGCCGTTGCAGGCGAAGCCGGAACGCCTTTTTACAGCATCAGCGCCTCTGAGTTCATAGAGATGTTTGTGGGAGTGGGGGCGGCAAGGGTTAGGGACCTGTTCAAGAAAGCCAAGGCCACCCAGCCCAGCATAATCTTCATCGACGAGATCGACGCCGTGGGGCGCACAAGGGGGGCGGGATTTGGCGGAGGACATGATGAAAGGGAGCAGACTCTGAACCAGCTTCTGGGGGAGATGGACGGGTTCGAGCCCCACGAGGCGGTGATAATCATGGCCGCTACCAACAGGCCCGACGTCCTGGACCCCGCGCTCCTTAGGCCGGGGAGGTTTGACAGGCATATAGTGATAGACAGGCCCGGACTGAAAGAGAGGAAGGCCATACTGGAGATACACGTCAGGGGCAAGAGCCTTGCCCCCGGCGTTGACCTGGAGAAAGTTGCCAGGGGCACCCCAGGAATGACGGGCGCCGACCTTGAAAACCTGGCAAACGAGGCCGCGCTTATTGCCATCAGGCAGGACAAGAAGCGGATAGACATGAAGGATTTCGATGAGGCCAGGGACATACTGCTTATGGGCTCGGTGCGGGAGGAGACCATAAGCGATCTTGAAAAACGCATCACCGCGTATCATGAATCCGGCCACACTATCGTGGCCTCGGAGCTGCCTGGTGCAGATCCCATACACAAGGTAAGCATCGTGCCCAGAGGCATGGCGATGGGCATAACCCAGCTTCTGCCGGAGGAAGACAGGCATTATTATCCCCGCAACTATCTTCTGGACAAGCTGGCCGTGGCGCTTGGTGGCAGGGTGGCGGAAAAGATCGTCTTTAATGACGTAAGCACAGGGGCGCAAAACGATCTTAAGGAGGCAACCGCCCTGGCGGAAAAGATGGTTGCCCAGTGGGGTATGAGCGACAGGGTGGGCCCTATAAATCTTGGAAGGGGAGAGGAGCACCCTTTTCTGGGGCGAGAGCTTGCCCAGCCAAAACGCTACAGCGAGGGCATGGCATGGCTGATGGACCAGGAGATAAGAAAACTTATCGAGGAGGCCCAGGCCAGGGCCGAAGAGATATTGCGGGACAAAAGAGAGGCCCTTGACAGGCTGGCCGGGGAGCTTGTAAAAGAAGAGTCCCTGGACAGAGAGCAGATAGAAAAGATCATAGGCCCGCCGAAAAAGAAACGGGAACCCGGCCCGCCGCCGCAAAAATGAAGCCTTAAAAAAAATATAAAATATATATCGCTTTGAAAGGTGCCCGGTAATGCCAAAAGTTGCAATGCCAAAAGTTCTGATCCAGCCGTCTTCATATGAAAACGTCAGCCCCGCGATAGACAGGGTTTTTGAGCTCTTCCCTTTGGAGGTCCGGGGCAAAAAAGTTCTTATAAAGCCCAATGTCCTGAGGGCTTCGGAGGCAAGGGAAAGCATTGTCACAAATCCGGCAGTCCTGCGCGCCGTTGTCGAAAAGATCGAGAAAATGGGGGCCGCTTCCATCATCGTTGGGGACAATCCGGGGCTGTTCGACTATGGGGCGAACGAGGAGAGTTTCATAAAAACCGGCCTTATGGAGGCATCCGGAGGGCATTATCTAAACATAGGTGACGATTCGGTGAAACTGGAATTCAATGCCCGGTTCATGCCGTCCGTCAGCGTTTCGCGGGCTGTAATGGAAGCGGATATAGTCATCAGTCTGCCTAAATTCAAGACCCATGGGCTGACCGTTGTAACCGGAGCGATAAAAAACAGTTACGGCATTTTGCCCGGCGCGCAGAAAGCCATGTTGCACAAGGCGGCGGGCAGCCCCGAGCGCTTTCACGAGGTGGTGGTGGATGTCTTCCGCCTGCGTGTGCCTGACCTGTTCATAGTGGACGCGATAGTGGGAATGGAAGGCAACGGGCCTGCTTCTCCCGATCTTAGGGACATAGGGCTTATTCTCGCCTCGGACAACGCGGTAGCCGTGGATGCCGTGATCGCAACCATGATGGGGTGCGAGCCCGCGCGCCTCAGGTTCCTTCAAAAGGCCAAGGAGACGGGCCTTGGGGACTATGACCTTAAGACGATAGAGGTGATCGGCGAGCTGAAACGCCTGCCTGATTTCAAGCTGCCTGCCCTGGGCGGGGAGACACTGCTTCGCAATGAGGCCATCCAGCAGATGATCCATGACCGGACGGTGCTTCGTCCGCAGGCCGATCCGGACAGGTGCACCGGCTGCGGCACCTGCATTGATCATTGCCCGATGTCTGCGCTCTCCATCAAAGCTGCCATTCCGCAGGTGGATCCAGGGGCCTGCATAGCGTGCTTTTGCTGCCAGGAGATGTGCCCGGAAAAGGCCATCGCCCTTAGGTGAAATCTTTCCCGGATGGGATGCGGATGAGATTCAGATAAGCCGCAGGGCCATGAGCCTTGGCTCCGTCATTTCCTCGATCGCGTACTTTACGCCCTCCCTGCCCGCCCCGGACTGCTTGATGCCCCCATATGGCATGTGGTCCACCCTGAAGGTAGGGACCCCGTTTATTACCACGCCGCCCACATGCAGGGTCTCGAATGCCGTGAAGGCGCGCTTGAGGTTTCCCGTAAAGACCCCCGCCTGAAGCCCGTAAACCGAGGCGTTGATGGCATCAAGCCCTGCTTCAAAACTTTCAACAGGAGTCACGGTCACAACAGGGGCGAACACCTCCATGCAGCTCAGTTTCATCCACGGGGTGGCATCGGTAACCACGGTGGGCTCGTAGAAAAAATCCCCGCTTCTTTTCCCCCCGGTGACCACTTTGGCTCCGCAGGACACAGCCTCTTCGACCCAGGCGGAGACCCTGGAAAGGTTGTCCTCATCTATCATCGGCCCCACCTGCACGGATTCGTCCAGGGGGTCTCCCATCTTTAATGATCTCACCCCGGCCACAAACCGCTCCAGGAAAGCATCGTGTATCTTCCGGTGGACATATATCCTCTGCACGGAGATGCAGATCTGGCCGGCATAGGAAAAAGACCCGGCCAGCGTACGGTTTACCGCATGTCCCAGGTCACAGTCCTCATCCAGGAGCACCCCGGCGTTTCCGCCCAGCTCCAGTATCACCTTTTTGTCATATGCAAGCCGCTTCAAACTCCACCCCACGATAGCGCTCCCGGTAAAGGAAAGCACCTTTATCCTGGGGTCGGTGATGGCGGGTTCGATATCTTTGCCTCCGGCGGGCAGGACGCTTAAACAGCCCTCCGGCATTCCGGCATCCATCAGGGTCTCTCCCAGCATAAGGGCGGACAAAGGGGTCTTTGAGGCCGGCTTGATGATGACGGGGTTGCCTGCGGCGATAGCGGGGGCAACCTTATGGGCCACCAGGTTAAGGGGGAAATTAAACGGGGTGATCCCAAGGACAGGCCCCGACGGGAACCTTCTGGTGATCCCCCAACGGCCCTCGGAGACGGTGTTTCTGTCCAAGGCCATGAACTCTCCATTAAAGCTCCTTGAAGCCTCTTCGGAGGCTATCCGGAACGTAAGGGATGCCCTTTCCGCCTCCATCCTTGCCTCACGAATGGGTTTGCCGTTTTCAAGGGTGATGGTTCGGGCGATCTCCTCCTTTCTTTCCAGAAGCGCATCGGAGGCCTTCTGCAGGATATGCGCCTTCCTGTGAGAGGGGAGGGATGCCATTAAAGGTGCGGCGCCCTCGGCCAGCTTGAGCGCCTCTTCTATTTCGGCGGGGCCGGCCTGGCAGACCTGGGCCATGGTCTGGCCGGTGTAAGGGTTGATGACAGGGAAACTTTTTTCTGTCTCCGTCCATTTGCCGCCCAGAAGGAATTCTTTTGGACGGGGTTTTTGTTTTTTCCCGGATATATCCATAACAAGATTAAATCACAGAGGAAAGGCGAATTCAAGGAATATGGGGGATTAGTGTAGGCTGGGCTGAGTGCAGCGAAGCCCAGCAATTCCATAGGTATGGATTATCGAAGGTCGCAAGCTAAAAGGCGCATCTTTCTTTTTCACGCTCGTTACCGGGAACCTGCGGCATATTTTCTGTGACGAGAAAAATATAAATCTCGTCAAGAAAGCAGCAAAGTATGTAATGGCCCGTCACGCATTCAGGCTTGATGCCTATGTTATATTGCCTGAGCATCTCCACTGTATCTGGACGCTTCCGGAAGGCGACAGCGATTATTCGACTAGGTGGATGCTTATAAAAAGCTATTTCAGCCTGCAATTTTAGGGGCGGGGGTTTTTGGGACGGATCATGGACTCCGGGTCCAGGAGCCTGCGGGCCTCCATTTCATCCATGTAGCCCAGTTGCACAACCAACTCCCGCACCGTCTTTTTTTCTTCCCGCGCCTTTTTGATCACCTCCGCGGCCTTGTCGTATC
>JAJYJB010000007.1 GCA_021789735.1 Nitrospirota bacterium | reverse complement strand
CCACCCCGTTCTCTCAATAGGTTTTTTTGATAGGTGGCCAATGTAGCGAATACCGCCGCCCCGCACAACCCCCTTTTTATTTTATTTTCAAGTGGACGGCTTTACCCTCGCGCCGTCCTTAAGGCCCGCGGGAGGGTCCACCACGACCGTGTCCCCCGGTTTGACCCCGCTTTTGATTATCAGCATCCCGCCCATCTTCCCGTCCGTGGCAACCTGTCTTTCAATGGCGCGGCCGTTACGGACAAGGAAAACGGAGGCGCTTCCATTTTTCAGGACCAGAGCGGCGGGGTCTATCACCGTCCCTGGCCGTTCTTCCTGCCGGCTTACCGCCCTTGAAAGGAAAGAAACCCTCGCGCTCATTTCCGGCAGGACCCGCCTGTCTTTTTTAAGGAATTTCACCTTCACCGTCACCGTGGCCTTCGTCTTGTCGGCTGTGGGCACGATCATGTGCACCTGCCCCGGGAAATGGACGCCGGGCAGGGCGTCAAGCTCGATATCGCAGGGCTGCCCTTTCCATATCTTTTCAATGCCTGATTCGGATACATCGGCCTCCACCTGCAAGGAGTTCATGTCCGCTATGGTGACGACCGAGGCCTGGACGTTTGAAGCGGCGCCGATAGGGGTGATGATGTCGCCGACGTCGGCGTTTTTGGTGAGGACCACGGCGTCAAAAGGGGCGCGTATATAAGTATAGCTGAGCTGGACCTGGGCGAACCGGAGCGCGGCCTCGCCCGCGGCTATGGCCGCCCTTGCCGCTTCCATGCCCGCCACGGCCTTCCGGTAATTGGCAAAAGAGGTGTCGTAATCGGCCCGCGCTATAAGGTCCTTTTTTATAAGTTCGCCGTTTCTTTTGAAGGCCAGCCTTGCGTCATAAAGCCCGGCTTTGGCCTGGTCCAGATTGAAGCGGGCCATCTCCAGGTTCGCTTCAGCCTGCTCTTTCGCGGCGATCAGGTCCGAGTCGTCCAGGCGCGCCAGCACCTGTCCCTTCCTCACCCTGCTGCCTTCCTCTACCATAAGAGACTCCAGTTTGCCCGTTATCTTCGAGGAGACGGCCGATCTCTTTTCCGCCACCACATACCCGCTTGCGCTCAGGACCGAGAGCGCCTGGTAGGGGTACATGAGGGTGACGCTTGAGACGCGCACCGTCCAGGTCTTTGAAAACAACCCTGCCGCGTAAAGACCGGCGGCGAGCAGGAGGAGGGCCGCAAGGGCAGCGGCGAGATTGCGCCCTTTTTTCCGGCGGACCTGGATGGCGGATTTGTCTATCTTGAGCCTGGACAGGTCCTGACCGTTCATCTTGCCCCAAAAATCCCTCCCCGGTTTGAAAAAATGGCGCAGTGGGCCGAGAGGCCTGCCCCGAAAGACACCATTGCGCAGTATTGCCCGGCCGCGAAAAGCCCTCCTTTCAATATCTCTTCCAGCACGAACCAGACCGTCGGAGAGGACATGTTGCCGTGCTCTTTAAGCACCTTCCTGGCCGGCCCTGTCTTTTCTTCAGGAAGGCCGAGGGCGTCCCTGATGGCATCTATTATTTTTTCCCCGCCTGCGTGTATCGCCCAGTGGGCTACGTCCTTCGTCTCAAGAGAGGCGAGGGCAAGCGCATCCAGCACCGAGGCCCTCACAGGCCCGCCAATGATCTCCGGGAGGTCCATCGAGAGCTGGTTTTCCAGCCTGCCCCCCCTGTGCGCGTACCGGATGGCTTCCCTGAATTCCGGGGCAAACCGCATGGAAACCGAGACCGCCTCCAGGCCGTCCGGCCTGTCCCACAATATGGCGGCCGCGGCGCCGTCCGAGAAAAGCGCGTTTGACACTATGAGGCCCGGGCTGTCCCCCACCTCGAACGTGGCGCTGCATATCTCCACCGATACGCAGGCCACCGCCCCGCCAGGGTTTTCGCGCACCATCATTCCGGCCAGCCCGATGTTAGGGATGGCCCCCGCGCACCCGGCCCCAACCAGGTCAAATGCCTTTATGTCCCTGGGAAGGTCAAGCCTCTCTATCATATAAGTTGAAAGCCCCGGGCAGATATATCCGGTGCAGGTATTCAGGACCAGCCCTTTAAGCTCATTTGCGGCCAGGCCGCACCTGTCCATGGCTTCCCGCAGGGCACGGCAGGAAAGCTCCAGGGCTTTTTCCGTAAACCTTGAAATCCGCGCGTCAGGGCCCTCAAGGAAGAAAGCCGCCGGGTCGCTGATGGCGAAATGCCTGCTTCCGATGGAAGGATGTCCGAAGACGCGTTTGAGCATGAACCTCCCTTTCCGGCCAAGCTCGTCCGGGAATTTTTCAAGGATATAGTCCGCAGCCTCCTTCTGCGTGACCTTGAATTCCGGCGCAGCGGTGGCCAGGGCCGCTATCCTGGGCCTGGAATTCATCTGGCTCCTCCCATGCCAAGGGCCGACAGCCCCCGGCGGATGAAGGCCGTGTGCCTCCAGAGGGGAGGCCTTGCGCCAAGCAGCCCGTAGGCCTTCCTTATCCAGGGCAGCCGTTTTGACTGCATGGAGCGTATGTCTATGAAACTCATGTTCACCTCAATCGCCTCCTCAAGTTGCCTGAAAAGCCGTTCAAAATGGATATGCGGAGAGAGGTAAAAGACCGGAGCAAGCATTTCCCGCGGGGCGATGGACAGCAGTCCTACCGCCCTGGCGATTTTCTCTATCCCGGTGCCGGGGTATATGCGCACACCTATATTAAAGAACGCCACGTCCTGCGGTTTCAGGTTCTTTTGTGCAAAACGGATGGTTTCAGCGGCGGTCTTGTGCGTCTCGCCGGGGCCGCCAAGCATGAATATCCAAAGGCATGGCAGGCTGCTTTTACCCAGGACCTGCGCCGCCTTCATTACATGTTCCGCGCCAAAACCCTTTTTAAGCCCGGCAAGCACATTGTCAGAGGCGCTCTCGGCGGTTATGCCCACCCCGGCGAACCCCGCTTTTTCCATGGCGCGGACCAGCTCCCTGGATATAAACAGAGGGTTAAGCTCTATCGTATGGAGCCGCGCCTTTGTCTTTCTTTTTATTACTTCCGCGCAAATGGAGATGGCATGGCCTGGAGGAGAGTTGAACACATTGTCCACGAACTCTATGTCCCTGAAGCCTGTCCTGGAGAGGCGCTCGATATGGCCCGCGGCCTCCGCGGGCCCCATGAGCTCGTAAGGCCTTTCACCTGGCAGTTTCCTGTACGTGCAATAGACGCACTCGAAATGGCAGCCGATCTTGGTGAGCACCGGCGCGGTGGAAAGCATCGCCAGATAGCGCCTTGTGTCCAGCCATCTTTCATATGCGGCAGGCGGAGGCACGGACGGCCTTCTTAGCGCCGGGACCGAAACAAAACCAAAATCAGAAAGCCCGTTTTCCATCCTCGCCGTGCCTTTCAGCCCGTCAGGCTTTTTGCCTGAGGCTATCGCCTGCAGCGCCGCTGGAAAAACCCTTTCTCCATCGGCCAGGACCGCCAGGTCCGCCCCGGTTTCGGTCAAAAGCTCACGCGGCATCACCGAAAGCGCCGCCCCGCCGATTATCAGAGGGCCCCTTGAGACCTCCCTTATGGCCCTGCTCATCGCCCCCAGCTCCGCATAAAACGCGGCAGGCCCTGAGATATCGTTGTTGTCTATGTTCCTGATCGATACTCCCGTGGCATCGGGCCTGTATCTTTTTATGGCGCGGCGCACCGCACGGACGGGGTCGCGCTCGAACATCAGGTCGAGCAGTTTTACATCATGGCCGTGCCTTTGTGCAGCTTCCGCGACGATGCATGCCCCGGCGGGCATGACCGGCTCCGGATAGATGTTGCGGTTGGCCGAGATGATCAGCACCCTCATGGCCGCTCGATTACCTGCGCCTGCCCTTTCATTCCCGGAAGCTCGTGAAACTGCCTGTTGCAGTAGTAGGACCCGTATGTCCCCGGGACAAAAAAAGGCCGGATTGCGCGCCGGACATTTTTATTTTTTTCATGTTCTCCCTCGTTTCTTGCGGGCCGGGCGGCAGAAACGAACAAAACAAAACTTCCGGTTGAATGCCAGACGGAGACCTCTGTTTTATTTTTTGACCGCGGCCCTCTTTTGCCTTTGGTAAATGGGGAAAATATCTGGTGGATATAGAAAAATTGTAGCAGGCTTTGCCGGCAAAAGATATCCGCCCGGTTTTTAGGCGGAGGCAGTTTTTTTCAACAGATCAACCCGAGTCAGGCAAGTTAACCCAAGTCAGACAAGTTAACCGGAGTCAGAATAGGCCCGGCTGCCGCTTTCCTTTCCACTCGGGCAGGCCTGCAACCCTCGAAAGCAGGCGGATGGAGCCCATTTTCTCCACCCGCCTTACTTCCATGAGCCCGAAGGGGACCAAAAATGCCACCACGAGCCTGACAGCGGATGAAACAACAAAAAGAGAGAGTATCCTGTGGCCGAAAAGCGGGGGAAGAAGCGGTATGAGCAGGCCGCCTGTCAGCGCGCCCGCGCACAGGCCTATGCCGGTTGCCGCGTTAAGGTGCGCCACGGACCTCGTCCTGTCTGCGGGGATTGAGGCGTCGTATACAAAATTGGAGCTTGAGAGGTTGAACCCCGCCCAGACAAACCCGGAGAACACCTGGGCGGCGGCCAGGTAAAAAGGGTCCCTGCTAACAAGCCAAAGGGCGGGTATTAACACTATCAGCTTCGATGTGGACTTGATGATCCTGATATTGCCGAGCCTGTCCGCGCACCTTCCCCACCGCCTTATCGAGAGATAAATGGCAAGGTTCTGCACGGAATTGACCGCAACGTAAGTGGGATAGCTGAAGCGCAGGCCCTTGAGCATCAGCACGGAGAAAAATGGGCCGGCCATGTTGGCTGCAAAGTTGACCGCTCCGGCATAAAGGACAAAACGGGTGAAATTGCCCAGCCCCCTGCCTGAATGCCGGCTTTTGGCGGCCGCGGCGCCCTTTTCCAAGGCGGGCTCTTCCATGCGCCTGAGGAACGACCAGGACAGCATCCTGAAAACAGAGGCCGCTCCGAAGAGGACGGCAAAACCGGTAAAAAGGCAGGTCTTTTTAGTGAAATACAGCACAATGCTTGCGATCAGAGCGGCTATGATGGTCATGAACCCCATGGCCTGGTTTCTCCAGCCGAAGAACTCCCCCCACTTCTTCCTGTCCACTATCTCGGACATCATGCTGCTCCATGCCGGGGCGGCAAGCGCGCCAAATGCGGTAAAGAGGACCACGGCAAGCAGGAAAGCGGTCCGCCACGAATGGGCAAAAACGGCCAGCATGGCCATGAACAGAAGCGAGGCGGCCTGAAGCGGGACAAAAAGGTCCATTACCGGTTTTCTGGAACGGAACTTCTCCACCATGCCAGGGCTTTTCAGCTGCGCCAGTGAGGCAAAAAGATTGGGTATCGCGCCAAGCAGTCCCACCTGCCCCACGGTGCCGCCAATGGCCAGCAGAAATGGGGTAAAATAGTCCTGGACGAAACCTCCCATGAAGCTTGCGAACATTCCGTCCACAAACGAATACCTGAGCGTCCTTTTTTTATCGATGATTTTTTTTTCTTGCGGCATAGGAAAAATCCGTGCGGTTATTGTGTTTCGATATTATGAATATTTTAGGCGGGGCCTCTGTGCGCTGTCTGTGACCCTGATTGCAAAAAGAGGAAAAGGGCTAAATTATCTCTTCGAGTTTGCCAGCCACTTCCTCAGGGCTGACTATGGCGCCGCCTGGGCGGCCGTACGAGAACACCTTTGCCCGGCCGTTGATGGCGAGCCTCACGTCCTCCACCATCTGCCCGGCATTGAGCTCAAAGACGAGGAATTTTTTGACCCTCCGGGCAAGCGCCTCAAGCTCCTTTTCGGGGAAAGGGAATAGCGAAACCGGCCTGAAGAGCCCCACTTTCCGCCCCTTTGCCCTCAGGGCGTCCACCGCGGAGCAGGCAATGCGCGCCGCGATGCCAAAGGCGACGACAACGGTCTTTGCGTCCTCGGTCCTGTAGGAATGCGAAAGGGTCTCTTTTTCCCTCATGCGGCGGTATTTGTCCTGCAGGCGCAGGTTCCTCCTCTCAAGTTCGCCTTCGCCCATGTAGAGGGATTTTATGACATTGGACTTTCTTCCGGAGCAGCCCGTGAGCGCCCAGCTTTTTTTGGGAAGTCTTGGTTTTTTGTAGGGGGTCATATGGACCGGCTCCATCATCTGCCCCAGGATGCCGTCGGCAAGGACCATGGCGGGGTTCCTGTATTCGTCCGATTTGTCGAAGGCAAGCATGGTGAGGTCCCTTATCTCCTGGACGCTGTAAGGAGCATAGACAATGAGCCTGTAATCTCCATGGCCGCCGCCCTTTACCGCCTGGAAATAGTCCGCCTGGCTGCCGGATATGTTCCCGAGCCCGGGGCCTCCCCTTTGCACGTTGGCTATCACCGCAGGGAGCTCAGCCCCGGACAGGTAGGACAGGGCCTCCTGCATCAGGCTCACCCCGGGGCTGCTTGAGGTGGTCATCGCCCTGGCCCCGGTGGCCGCCGCGCCATAGACCATGTTTATCGCGGCAAGCTCGCTTTCGGCCTGGACGAAAACCCCCCCGGTCTCGGCCATGCGCCAGGACATGTGCTCCGGTATCTCGTTCTGAGGGGTTATCGGATATGCGGCGTAGAATGTGCAGCCGGCGCTGATGGCAGCCTCGGCCAGCGCCTCGTTGCCGCGCAAAAGTATCTTGGTCCCGGTTTTTTCCCTTTTTCTCATAAGCAAAATCCTGAGGCTGTAATAAAGACTCTTTGCGGCACGGGTCCCTCCCGTAACAGGCCAGATTTTAACATAAACGGGAATCTATTGACAGGAATCCGGCCCATGGGTTAGCCTGAAAAGTAACTCGGGGAGAGGAAAAACCTAAGCCAGAAAAGGAGATTTCGGGATATGCCAGACACGGTAATAAAATTCCAGGGCGGTATGAGGTTCCAGGCGACAACGGGCAGCGGCCATGAGGTCATGATGGATTCAAGCCTGGAGTTCGGCGGGCAAAACACGGCTGCCAGACCCATGGAGCTTCTCCTGGCCGGGCTGGGCGGGTGCACCGGCATGGACGTTATCTCGATACTCAGGAAAAAAAAGCAGGAAGTGACCAGCTTTGAAATAATTGTAAAAGGTAAAAGGGCGGATGAGCACCCCAAGAGATATACCGGCATAGAGGTGGAGTTCGTTATAAAAGGCAATAACTTGAGCGAGGACGCCGTAAAAAGGGCCGTTGAGCTTTCCATGGACAAGTACTGCTCCGTGAAGGCGACCCTCGAGGGCAATACCCCGGTGAAATATCATTACAGGATCGGATAGCCGCGGTGAATGGATAAAAAACAGCCGGGTTTTTTCCTCAGGCAGATAGCTACACTTTCATTTGTTGGTTACATCCCGGCCGCTCCGGGGACTTTCGGCACGCTCGTTGCGGCAGTTCTGGTCTGGCTTTTAAAACCCGCGCCGCTCCCGCTGCTGCTTTTCACCCTGATTTCCATATTTATAGGGACTTATGCCGCCGGGCAGGCGGAGCTTGCGCTTGGCAGGGACTCAAGCCGCATCATAGTCGACGAGTTCGCGGGCTACCTGGTGAGCGTCCTTTTTCTTCCGCTGTCGGACGGACACCTTTTGGCCGCCTTTGCGCTTTTCAGGGCATTTGATATTTTGAAGCCGCCGCCCATAAGACAGATGGAGAAGCTGCCAGGCGGCATGGGGGTCATGGGGGACGATGTGGCGGCAGGAATTGCCGCGAACATCGCCCTGCACCTTTGGAGGGTTTTTTTCGCCTGAACTTTTCATATTATATCTTTGGAGGACCGTTTTCTTAAAAATGCCGGGCACGATCAGATGCTTTGTGGCGGTTGAGCTTCCGGATGAGTTAAAGGCGCGCATAGCGGAAGAGACCGCTTTTTTGAAAAAAAGCAGGGCGGATGTCAAATGGGTGCCCCCTGAAAACCTGCACCTTACGCTAAAGTTCCTTGGGCAGGTGCCCGAGGAACGTGTCCCGGAGCTGGCCGGCCTTTTGAAAGAAGCGGTGCGGGGCACAGAAAAACCGTTCGAGGTCGCGGTTGAAGGCGCCGGCGTATTCCCCGGACCCGGCTCTCCCAGGGTTTTCTGGGTGGGCATCAGGGACCCTCATATGCTTTTGGCCGGGCTTGCCAGAAGAGTGGATGAGGAGCTTTTGAAGGCCGGCTACGGGCAGCAGGAAAAGGGGGCGTTTGTCCCGCACCTTACGCTTGGCAGGCTGAGGGAGGACAGGTCCCCTCGTTGGAGGGGAAAAGGCGGGCCTGCGGGCGGCGGCGGGGGCCGGGAGGAGGCCAGAAGACTGGCCGGAGAGCTTGCTACCCTTAAGGACACCTTATTTGGTAAGATAAAACTCGAAAATATCAGCCTTATGCGCAGCGAGATCGGGCCCGGAGGGGCCAGGTACAGCAGGCTGGCAAAGGTGGAGTTTGGCGGCCCTTAGGGAAGGGAACAAAGATGGGTACGCCTGAAGGATAAAAGTAAGGAACAAAAAACTTTTGGGAAAGGGAGATGGAAGGCATGAACAAGGAAAAGACAAAGGCCCTCGAGATGGCCATTGCGCAGATAGAGAAGAATTTCGGCAAGGGCGCGATAATGAAGCTCGGGGCCGAGGGCGCGGCCGAGGGGGTCTCCGCCATCCCGACGGGTTCCATCACGCTTGACATCGCCACCGGGATAGGCGGTTTCCCAAGAGGGCGGGTGATAGAGATATACGGGCCGGAGTCCTCGGGAAAGACGACCCTCGCGCTGTCCGCCATCGCGCAGGCGCAGAAAGAAGGCGGCGTGGCGGCTTTCATAGACGCCGAGCACGCCCTGGATGTGAGCTATGCGGGCAAGCTTGGCGTGAACACGGGGGAGCTGCTCATCTCCCAGCCGGACACCGGGGAGCAGGCCCTTGAGGTGGCCGAAACGCTCGTCAGGAGCGGGGCGGTGGACATAATCGTGCTGGACTCGGTTGCGGCCCTCGTGCCCAAGGCGGAGATAGAAGGGGAGATGGGTGATTCGCTGCCCGGCCTTCAGGCAAGGCTGATGAGCCAGGCGCTCAGAAAGCTGACCGCAGCGATAGCCAAGTCCCGCACGACCGTCATATTCATAAACCAGATAAGGATGAAGATAGGCGTGATGTTCGGCAACCCGGAGACGACCACGGGAGGCAACGCCCTGAAGTTCTACGCCACGATGCGTCTGGATATAAGAAAGATAGACAGCATAAAGGAAAACCAGGAGCTGACCGGAGGAAAGGTCCGCGTAAAGGTCGTGAAGAACAAGGTGGCCCCGCCCTTCAGGCAGGCTGAGTTCGATATATATTTCAATGAGGGCATCTCCAGGAACGGGGAGCTCATAGACATCGGGGTCGAAAAGGGCATCATAGAGAAGGCCGGTTCCTGGTACAGCTACGCCGGGGCCAGGATAGGCCAGGGCAGGGACAACGCAAAAGAATACCTGAAGGGCAACCCCGGCGCCGCCTCCGAGATAGAGGCGAAGATATTCGAGGCCGCGAACCTCAAGCGGGGCAACGGGACAAGCGGGGACAAATGATCCGGAGGGGCGTTTGGAGATAAACGACCTGCTGAGGGAGGCCGTCGCCGCTGGCGCCTCCGACCTGCATATAAAGGTCGGCAGCCCTCCGATCTTCAGGATAAACGGAGCCCTGGAGTTCAGGGAAGGCAGCCAGGCCATCTCCAAGGAGGAGGCGGTGAGGCTTGCCTTTTCTTTCATGACCGCCACCCAGAGGGAGCTTTTTAAAAAAGAGGCCGACCTCGATTTCGCCTACAGCGTCTCGGGGCTTGGCAGGTTCAGGTGCAACGCCTTTTTGCAGCGGGGCACGCTGGGCCTGGTGTTCCGGGTGATACCCACAAGGATACCGGGCATAGACGAGCTCACGCTTCCCGCCATACTGAAAAAACTGTCCCTGGAGGAAAGGGGCCTTGTCCTTGTGACCGGGACGACCGGAAGCGGCAAGTCCACGACCCTTGCCGCCATGATAGACCATATCAATTCCACGAAAAGGATGAACATAACGACCATCGAGGACCCTGTGGAGTACACGCACAAGGACAAAAAAAGCCTGCTTAACCAGAGGGAGGTCGGGGCCGACACGAAGAGCTTCTCCAAGGCGCTCAGGTCCGCCCTGAGGCAGGACCCCGATGTTATCCTCGTTGGCGAGATGAGGGACTTTGACACCATACAGACCGCCCTGATGGCCGCAGAGACAGGCCATCTCGTGCTGAGCACCCTGCATACCCTGGACGCCTCCGAGACCATAAACAGGATAATCTCCTTTTTTCCTCCCTATCACCAGCACCAGGTCCGCATACAGCTGGCGGCCATCCTGAAAGGGATAATATCCTTGAGGCTCCTTCCAAGGGTTGACGGCAAGGGCAGGGTGCCCGCCGTGGAGGTGCTCATCGCCACAGCCACCATCAGGGACTGCATAACTGATCCGGCCAAGACCTCCCTGATACACGATTTCATTGAGCAGGGCAGGGTCCATTACGGCATGCAGACATTCGACCAGTCCATACTGGAGCTCTTCCAGTCCGGGCTTATAACCTACGAGGAGGCGCTCAAGCAGGCGAGCAACCCGGACGACCTGGACCTCAAGGTAAAGGGAGTGAACAACACCAAGGAGATGTTCGACCAGAAAAAAGGGGGGGACATGAGCATTGAGCGGTTCTCCCGATGAGATAGGCGGAAACGGGCCGGCGCTCCTCTCCAACCGACATATGCCTTCCAGAAAAGTAAGACTCTCCTCCGTGGAGAGATAAGAGGACCGGACGTGAGCGACGCCTTCCGTTACTCCCTCAGGCTGTTGAGCTACAGAAGCAGAAGCAGCGCGGAGCTCCGGGAAAAGCTGGGCCTTAAGGGGTTTACCGCGCAGCAGGCCGATGAAGCCTTGCAAAAGCTTGAGAGACTTGGTTATATAAATGATTCGGCTTTGGCCGGGTCGCTAACGAGACTTGCCAGGGACACACGGAGGCTGGGCCGGCTCGGGGCCATGGGTTATCTGCTCAAAAGGGGCATATCCGCCGGAGTTGCCCGGGAAGCGCTCGCGGGCTATGATGAATTTGAAGGCGCCATGAGGGTTGCCCTTAAGAAGTTGAGGGCCACGGGGCCGGATGGAGAAAAGAACTCCATGAAAAGAGATCCCGCTTTCAGGAGAAAATTATACGGGGCCCTGGCCAGGCGGGGGTTTTCTTCCGGGACGATAAGGCAGGTTTTTTTAAAATTAGAGGAGGAAAGCAGATGAAGTTAAAGCGCATTTTTGTATCGGTTTTTTCTTTTGCCGTTGTTTTTTCACTTATGGGCGCCATGTTGGGCTGCCAGCAGGAAGTAAGGTATTCGCCATCGGAGATCAGCCAGTACCCCCAAGCGACCCAGAAGCTCATAGAAGAAGGGAAAGTGTCCATGGGCATGACGCCGAACCAGGTAAGGTTCGCCTGGGGCGCTCCCAATGAGGTAAAGATACTGCCGCCCACAAAAACCGGCCAAAGCAGGCAGGAGTGGGTCTACAAGGACGAGCTTTCCATTTCCGAGACCAGGCTTTTCTTTACGGACGGGCACGTGACCGAGATGACATCGAAAGGACTATCGTCCAGGAAATTCGTTTCTCCGAACGTCCAGAGCAAATGAAAAGCTCCGAGATAAGGAAAGCGTTCCTGGATTTTTTCAGGAGCAACGGCCATGAGACGGTGCGGAGCTCCCCTGTTGTGCCGGCGGGCGACCCGTCTCTTCTTTTTACCAACGCGGGCATGGTCCAGTTCAAGCGCGTGTTCCTTGGAGAGGAGACCCGCCCGTACAGCAGGGCCGCTTCCTGTCAGAAGTGCATGCGCGCCGGAGGAAAGCACAACGATATCGACAACGTCGGGCATACGGCGCGCCACCACACTTTTTTCGAGATGCTTGGAAACTTTTCCTTCGGGGACTATTTCAAGCGGGACGCCATCGGATTTGCGTGGAAACTGCTCACCGGGGTCTTCGGGCTGCCCCCTGAAAAACTTTGGGTCACGGTCTACGAGGAGGACGACGAGGCCGCGGGGCTCTGGCAGGAAGTGGCCGGCATCCCCCGGGAACGCATCGTAAGGCTTGGCGCCAAGGACAATTTCTGGCAGATGGCGGACACCGGGCCCTGCGGGCCCTGCTCCGAGATAATCATAGACCAGGGCCCGTCGATAGGGTGCGGCAGGCCGGACTGCAGGCCTGGCTGCGACTGCGACAGGTACCTCGAGATATGGAACCTCGTGTTCATGCAGTATAACAGGGACGATTCCGGCGCCCTCACGCCCCTGCCCAGGCCGAGCATAGACACGGGCATGGGGCTGGAGAGGATATCCGCCGTGCTTCAGGGCAAGCTCAATAATTTTGATACTGACCTTTTCGCAGGCATAATAGCCGCGATCGAGGCGCGGTCCGGAAGGAAATACGGCCCTGATGAAAGTCTGAACATCCCTATGCGTGTGATAGCAGACCATCTGAGGGCGGTCTCCTTTCTGATCGCTGACGGGGTCACCCCCTCGAACGAGGGCAGGGGATATGTCCTCAGGCGCATCATAAGGAGGGCCTCGCGCTACGCGCGAAAACTGGGCCTTGAAGGCCCGGCGCTGTGGGGCATGGTGGATTCCGTCCCGGCCACGATGTCCTCCGTTTACCCGGAGCTTGCGGCGGAGGCGGAACGCACCAGAAAAGTGCTCCGGTTCGAGGAGGACCGGTTCTCGAACACCCTTGAGCAGGGCATGAGGCTCCTTGACGATTTGCTTTCGGCCCTGAGAAAAGAAAACAGAAAGACGATACCGGGAAGCGAGGTCTTCAGGCTTTACGACACCTTCGGGTTCCCATTGGACATAGTGAGGGACGTTGCGGCCGAGGAGAACTTTACTGTCGATGAGGAGGGCTTTACCCGCGAGATGCAGGCCCAGAGGGAGCGCGCCCGGGCGTCCTGGGTGCAGGAGGACGGCGCGGCGGAATCCATTTACAGGGAGCTTGCCGCGGAGCTTGGCCCCACTGACTTTCTTGGCTATGAGACCATGAGGAGCGCTGCGGTGGTGAAGGCGATAATAAAGGACGGCCATGTCGCCAAGGAGCTTGCAGAGGGCGAGGAGGCCCTTGTCATCCTGGACAGGACACCTTTCTACGGAGAAAGCGGCGGGCAGGTGGGCGACAGGGGATGGATAAGCTCCGTGAAGGGTTCGCTTGCGGTCTCCGATACTAAAAAGCCGATCGATGACTTCATCGCGCACCATGTAAAGGTGGAAAAAGGGGCGCTCAGGGTGTGGGACAGCGTCGACGCACACGTTGACGAGCCCCAGAGGAAGGCCACAATGGGGAACCATACCGCCACGCACCTGCTCCATTCCGCCCTGCGTGCCGTCCTTGGCGAGCATGTGAAGCAGGCCGGCTCACTGGTGGAGCCGGAGAGGCTGAGGTTTGACTTCACCCATTTCTCCGGACTGACCGCCAGAGAGATAGAAGAGGTTGAGGACATCGTAAACGGGAACATCCTGGCAAACCTGCCGGTGGGGACCGTCCAGATGACGGTGGAGGAGGCGATCTCCAATGGTGCGACCGCCCTTTTTGGCGAAAAATACGGCGAAAACGTCAGGGTCGTAAGCGTCCCCCCGGTGAGCAAGGAGCTTTGCGGAGGCACGCATGTGAGGGCAACCGGCGAGATAGGGCCCTTTATAATCGTTGCGGAAGGATCGGTCGCCTCCGGCATAAGGAGGATAGAGGCCCTTACAGGGCAGGCTGCGCTTGGTTTCGTGAGGGCCAAAAGGAACGAGCTTAAGGAGATGGCGTTGCTGCTCAAGACGGACAAGCCCCTTGAGAAAGTGAGCGAGATGATCGAACGGAGCAGGTCCATGGAGAAGGAGCTGCAGAAGACCAGGACCGTATCGGCCAGGGGCATAGCCGGGGAGCTCATGTACATGGCAAAGCCTGTGAACGGCATAAAGGTGTTGTCCCAGAAGATATCCGGTTTCAGCCAGAAAGAGCTGAGGGAGCTTGCCGACAGCCTGAGGGACCGCATCGGCTCCGGCGTGATCGTCCTTGCCACGGGAGAGGGCGCGCTTCTTGCCACAGTCACCAAGGACCTTACCGGAAAAGTGAAAGCGGGCGACATATTGGGCGAGGTTGCCGCGCTTGCCGGCGGAAGGGGCGGAGGTAAACCTGAGCTTGCGCAAGGGGGGACAAAGGAGCTTGAAAAGCTGGACAGCGCCCTTCAAAAGGTATACGATATGGTCGAAAAGAGGATAAGGAGCTGAATTACCCTCTGAAGTAAGGACAAGAAAAAAGAAAGAAAAAAACAAAAACCTATCAAAGCGGGGGCTTCTAATGATAACGGACATCATCAGGAAAACGCTGCTGGCGGGTGTCGGCTTTCAGGAAAAGTTCAGTGAGTTTATCGATGATTTCGTGAAGAAGGGGGAGCTGAGCCAGTCCCAGGGCGCCAAGCTCATAAGGGAATGGACCGACATAGCCGAAAAGAGCACCTCGGAGTTCAATAAATCCGTGGGCGAGGTGGTTGAAAAGGCCCTCCAGAAGATGAACCTGCCGACGAAGGAAGATGTGGATGCGTTGAGCAGAAAGGTCCAGGCCCTCTCGCTGCGGGTCAAAAGGCTGGAGGCGCGCACCGGGCCTGAAGCGAACATTATTCCGGATGAATAGAAGGCCGGAGAGATAGATAAAAAACCTTATGCCGGGCCCGGGACCCCTTTCTTGAACCTTTTTTTTCAGAAGCGTTACAAGACAGCAAGAAGACTCCAGCAGATAATAAACGTCTTCTTGAAATACGGCTTTGGCCGCGTAGTGGATGAGGGCCGCCTTGGCCGCTATGTGCCTTTCTTTACCCGCCTGCGCTCCTTCGGTCAATGGCCGTCTCTGAAGGCGCCGGGCATGCCCCGGAACCTTAGGCGGGCTTTCGAGGAGCTGGGCCCCACCTTCATAAAACTTGCGCAGATACTGTCGGCCAGGCCCGATGTTGTGGGCCCGGAGTACGCGGACGAGTTCAAAAAACTCCAGGACGAAGTCCCCCCATTCCCGGGCGCGGAGGCCAGAAGGGTGATAGAGGAAGAGCTCCATCTGCCGATGGAGAAGGTCTTCCTTGATTTTGACGAGACCCCGATAGCCGCGGCCTCTATTGCGCAGGTCCATAATGCCGTCCTCCTGGACGGCTCTCCGGTGGTCATAAAGGTGCAGCGCCCTGGCATCAGGCGGACCATAGAGGAAGACATATCGATCCTCACTGCGGTCGCTCGGCTAATGGAGCGGCACGTGGCCGGCGTGCGCTTTTTCAACCCGATGGGAGTGGTGGACGAGTTTGCCAGGACCGTCAGGAAGGAGATGAATTTCGTACAGGAGGCCAAGAACTGCAACCGTTTCAGGCGCAATTTCGAAGGCAGCCCCGATATCCGCTTCCCGCGGATATACGGCGAGTACCTAACGGAAAAGGTGCTTGTGATGGAGCGGATAGAGGGGGTCCGGATAGACGACATAGAGAGCATTGAGGAGGCCGGGTTTGACCGCAAGAGGCTTGCGAAACTCGGTGTGGACGCATATTTCAAGATGGTCTTTACGGACGGCTTCTTCCATGCCGACCCTCATCCGGGCAATATCTTCGTCATGCCGTCCGGCCAGCTGGCGTTTCTCGATTTCGGCATCGTGGGGGTGGTCACAAGCGAGGTCAAGGACGCCCTTGCCAGCACCCTTATAGCCCTTATCAACAGGGATTACGACCGCCTGATAGAGAACTACTTTACGCTTGGGTACGTGCAGGAGGACGTGGACCCGGACACCTTCCGCAGGGAGTTCAAGGCCAAGCTTGTAGACCTGCTTGAGCCTATGTACGGGCTCACTCTTAAAGAAATAAACCTCCCTGAATACTTTGAGGCGTTCCTGCTGCTGGCCATGCGCTACAACCTCCGCATACCGGGGGAGCTGATGCTCATAAACAAATCGCTGCTCATACTTGAGCACATAGGGCTGAAGCTTGACCCCTCGTTTGATTTCTTCGCGGCGTCGGAGCCTTACGCTTCAAGGCTTCTCAGGCAGAAATTCAGTCCGCGCAATGTGCTTGACAAGCTGGGCGCCGAAGCGCAGGAGGCCGGAGAGCTTGCTTTTTATCTTCCCAGGTACGCCCACCAGATCATTAGAAAGGTCCTTAAAAACGACCTTCACATGAAGCTGCACCACCTGGGGCTTGAAAACCTGATAAAGGACATGGACAGGTCAACCAACCGTGTGGCTTTCGCCATGATCGTAAGCGCGATGATAATAAGCGGCTCCATAATGCACGCCATGCGGGTGCCTCCGACCATGTTCGGCATCTCGGTGCTGGGGTTCCTGAGTTTTTTCTTTGCCGGGATATTCGGCATCTGGCTGGTGATATCGATCATCCGGTCAGGAAGGCTGTGAGCCGCCGGCCCGGAACCCGTCTCAAAATTGATTTTGAAGGGAGAGAGATGAGGAAATCGCGGCGGTAATTTTTCTTCCAACGAAAAGAAAGGGGAAACCGCCCGGAGGCGCAAAGGGTCCCCAAAAAACAATGTCTTTTTGGGGCAAGAGCAGCGCTGCGCCTGAGGACGGTTTTGACTTGGTGGTATGCCGCGATTTTATGCCTCTCGCAGCCTGAAGCGGTTTTGAGATAGGTCCTAATCTTTTTCAGCGTCAGGCCCTTCAAAATCCATGGGCTCCTCGGCGCACAGCAGAGCCCCTTCCTCTGTTTGCTCCAGAAGTATGCCAGCCCTGTAGAGGCCGGTAGCGATCTTTTTGCACCACACTACCGTCCCGTACCTGGGAGTGTCCCATATCTTTCCGGAATAAATTATGAAACGGGAACCCGACTGGAGGCATTTTTCAGCGTAAACGCTGATGCCGGAACCGCTTGCGTTCACCGTAACGCATTGGATGGAGCGGCCTTCTTTTTCTTTTTTTTGCTTTGGACCCCGGGCGCCACGCCTGACATCGGACCGGTGTATCAGGCTGATCTGTTCGGTGACCATCTTTCTGTCTTCAGACCTCTTGCGTCCCCGCTTGGCAGAGCTGCTGTCATCAGGTGTCAAAAAATTTCCCCTCCGGTAGTATTTTTTGCGCTGCCCCGTCTTACTTGGCTGCCGTCGGCCTCCCGCGTATCATGTTTTACATATAAACTATTAGTTATAATGTGCAACTTCAATGCACAGTTTTTATTATTTATAAAAACTATAAAAAAGCAAGTTTTTTTATTTAAAACTTTTTCCCCCTTTTCTTGACTCATTTCAGGATGCATGGTAGCGTGGGCATATGAGTTATGAGACGCTGGACATATCTGGCGATGCCGGCATCAGGGCCATGGGCGGAAGCCTCCGGGAGGCCTTCGAGGCCGCCGCAACGGGCATGTACAGCCTGATAACGGACCTTGGCGGCGTGAAGGAGGACGTCACCATCGAGGTGGAGGCCGCAGGCGAAAGCCCTGAGGGGCTTCTGGTAAGATTCCTGAACGAGCTGGTATTTCACTTCGACGCATATGGCTTTGTGGGCAGAAGGGTGGATATAAAACAGATGGAGATGGAAAATACCGGAAGGGGCAGACTGAAGGCCGATGTGCACGGGGAGCAGTTCGACCTGGCCAGGCATTCCAGGGGGCTTCTGATAAAGGCCGCGACCTATCACGGGCTGTCGGTCGAAAAGAAGGACGGCCTGTGGAGCCTTGACGTGATATTCGACATATGAAGGACAAAGAGGGACACGGAGGCGGGGAATAGGGAAAATGGCTGTCCAGACGCTCAGAAGGATAGACGAATTCAGGATCGAAGTTCCGGACACCTATGTGCAGGGGATGAAGGTCCCCGGTGTTATATATCTGGACGCCGCGTTGGGCGAAGGGCTTGAGGAGCGGGCGATAAGGCAGGTGGCAAACGTAGCGACGCTCCCGGGGATAATAAAAGCCTCGCTCGCAATGCCGGATATCCATATGGGTTACGGGTTTGCAATAGGCGGGGTGGCCGCCTTCGGCCAGGAAGGCGGGGTCATCTCCCCCGGGGGAGTGGGTTATGACATAAACTGCGGCGTAAGGCTTTTAAGGAGCGATCTAAGGGCGGATGCGGTTGCGCCCAGGCTCAGGGAGCTCCTTGGAGTTTTATATGAGGAGATACCTTCGGGGGTAGGCTCCAAGGGAAAGCTCCGCCTTGAGCCGGGCGAGCTTGAAAAGGTGATGTCCATGGGCGCGCGCTGGGCCGTCAGCAAGGGGATGGGCAGCGCCATGGACCTGGAGCGCACCGAGTCCGGAGGGGCAATGGAAGGGGCCGACCCTTCTATGGTAAGTCTCCGGGCCCGGGAAAGGGGACACTCTCAAATAGGGTCCCTGGGCAGCGGAAACCATTTTCTGGAGATCCAGAAGGTGGACGAGATATACGATGAAAAGGCCGCGGAAAAGCTCGGGCTTTTCAGGGGCCAGGTCACCGTCATGATACATACCGGCTCCAGGGGATTTGGGCACCAGGTCTGCACGGATTTCCTGGAAGTGATGGAGCGGGCCATAAAGAAATATGGCATCACATTGCCTGACAGGGAGCTTGCCTGCGCCCCTGTAAATTCCAGAGAGGCCAGGGATTATCTGGGGGCGATGCGGGCGGCCGCAAACTATGCCTGGGCCAACAGGCATGTCATCATGCACTGGACCAGGGAGGCCTTCATGAGGGTCATTGGAATGGGGCCAAAGGAGCTTGGAATGACGATGGTATACGATGTGGCCCACAACATGGCAAAAATGGAAGAGCACATGGTCGAGGGGCGCATGAGTACACTGGCGGTCCACAGGAAAGGCGCCACCAGGGCCTTTCCGCCCGGACATCCGGAGCTGCCCGCCCTCTACAGGGAGACGGGACAGCCCGTGCTTGTGCCGGGCGACATGGGGCGGGCCTCCTTTGTCCTTCTTGGCACCCAAAGGGCCATGGAAGAGACATGGGGCTCTACGTGCCATGGCGCGGGCAGGGTGCTTTCAAGACACGAGGCTCTGAGACGCGCCAGGGGAAGGTCCATCTGCAGGGAGCTTGAGGACAGGGGGATAATCGTCATGTCCGCCGGGAAGCAGACGCTTGCCGAGGAGATGTCCGAAGCCTACAAGGACATCTCAAGCGTGGTGGATGTAGTGCACGGGGCCGGTCTTTCATCCAAAGTGGCAAAGCTTCTGCCTATGGGCGTCGTGAAAGGATAGCACCGCCTTTTCAATTCCGTTTTCCTTCCTCATGGTGCGGCCAGCCTCCATTTTTCCCTTGCAAAATTTAATATTATTTTTTAATATCTGACAAATATATATGGAAAACAGCGTGTTAAGGGATAAAGTTGAAGCTACGCTTGAGAAAATACGCCAGGGGCTGAAATCCGAAGGCGGGGACATAGAGCTTGTCGATATCAGGGACGGGGTCATATATGTAAGGCTCAAAGGGGCGTGCGAAGGGTGCCCCATGTCCATGCTTACAATGAAGAACTGGGTGGAGTCCACGATCAAAAAGGAATTGCCGGAGTTGAAGATATCTCAAGTGAAGGCGGTATGAGCAGAAGGGCTTTTTTGTTTTTTTCATTTTTCCCGGTGGCGCTTCTTTTTCTTTTCTCCGGGCCGGGGCCCGCAGCGGGCTGCGAACTTAAGGGCGTCAGGATATCGTCAGGGGCTGGGCAGGCGCGATGTGTCCTTGAGACAAACGGCAAGGTGGATTTCAGGGAGCATGCCCTTTCCGATCCGCAGAGAGTTTATGTGGACCTCCTGGATTCGAACCTGAAAAGAGGCCTTTGTTTTCTAAAGGGGCTCAAGGCCGGGGGCATCATTAAGGCGGTGAGGGTTGCGCAGTTCGATCCCGGTACGGTAAGGGTCGTGTTTGAATTTAAAAACACCCCAAACGTCAGCATAACCAGGCCTTCCGGCAAAGATGATTCAGGCCTTGTGCTTGATTTCTCCGAAGGGTTCTCGCACCCTGAAGACAGGCCCCGCGTCCGGAAACAGAAAGAAGCCGCCACGCAATCATTGGGGAACATTGCAGACCGCGTCAACTCGATAAAGGAAGATGTCCTGAAGGCGGCGTCCGGACCGCAAAGCGCCCCCGCAAAAGAGAGACCGGCGCCGGATGTGGAAAAAAGTGCGCCGCCCGCCGCGGGCCGCGATGCCGATGGAGGCCATCTTGTGGAAAAGACCGCCTGGAAAAAAACGGCTGAGGCAATGAAAGCCGGCGTGTTTCCTTTCAATAAATGGCGCATAGTGATCGATCCGGGCCACGGAGGGAAAGACCCTGGAACAAGCGGAGCGGACGGCTATCACGAAAAGCAGTATACCCTGGAGATAGCCAGAAAGCTCGCCGGCATACTGAGCCGGGACCCGCACTACGAGGTCTTCCTCACGCGTGACACGGACAAGTTCGTAACCCTGGACAACAGGACGCTCTTTGCCAACAGGGTACACGCGAACATATTCGTTTCCATACACATAAACTGGAGTTCCGACCTGCAGACGCGTGGCATAACCACCTATTTTCTCAACTGGACTAACGATGCCGAGGCAAACAGGGTGGCGGCCAGGGAAAACGAGATATCCCTTAAAAGGCAGAAGCAGGCCAGGACACAGCTTGGCTACATACTTGCCTCTCTCCAGCTTGAGGACAAGAGAGACGGCTCTTTAAGGCTTGCCAACTACATCGAGGACGCGGTCGGCTCGAAAGTGCGCGAGTACCATCCCAATGAGCCCGCCCTGGGCGTAAAAAACGCGCTTTTCTATGTGTTGGTCGGCGACAGAATGCCGGCCGTTCTGGTGGAGGTCTCATTCCTGTCCAATCCGAGAGATGAAATACTGCTGAACGAGGGCTCTTATATTGACGAGGTCGCAAAGGGCATAGCGGCGGGCATTGGAAATTACTTCAGGGGTGAGCCGGTGCGGGCCCTCCGCGCCATGGCCCAGAGATAAAATAAAGAACCTATTTCAAAATTCCTTTTGGCTGCAAGAGGCAATGCTCACCGCGCTCGGAAAAAACAATAAAATAAAAAATTAAAAAAGATATTCAAGGCAGGGAAGATGAAAAAATTCGATATTCTCATATGCGGGGGGGCGGTTTTTGACGGAAGCGGCAATCCTGCCGTCCAGGCGGACGTGGGCATCTCGGGCGGGCGCATATCCTTCATTGGCAGGGCGCAAAAGGATGATGCCGCATCGGTCATAGAGGCTGATGGATTTTATGTCACTCCGGGTTTCATAGACACACACAGCCATTCCGATTTTACCCTCCTCGCGGACCCTCTTGCTGCGGAGGGAAAGCTGTTCCAGGGGGTGACCTGCGAGGTCAACGGGAACTGCGGCCTCTCCGGAGGTCCTCTCATAGGCGCTGCCAGGCAGCAAAGGGAAAGCGATCTCGCCCAGTACGGGATAAAGGAAAGATGGGAGGGCCTGGGGCAATACCTGGACATCCTCGAAAGACGTGGACTCCTCATGAATTTTGCCACCCTCACCGGCCATGGCAACTTAAGGGCGTCCGTAATTGGCTATGCGGACCGCGCGCCCTCAGGCCAGGAGCTGAACGAAATGGCCGCGCACCTTGAGGCATCACTTAAGGCAGGGGCCATAGGGCTTTCGAGCGGCCTTATCTATCCGCCGGGGGCCTACAGCCGGACTGAAGAGCTTGTGGCGCTTGCGCGGGCAGGCAAAAGCGCCGCGGCCGGAAATTTTATTTATGCCACGCATATGAGGAGCGAGGGGGACAGCCTCATCGAGGCGATCGGGGAGGCTGTAACCATAGGCAGGGCCGCGGGCCGGCTCCAGGTCTCGCATATGAAAACGGCCGGCAGGCAGAACTGGGGCAAGCTGTCACAGGCAATAGAGGCGATGGAAGAAGCCAGGGCTTCCGGGCTCAGGGCCAGCGCGGACCGCTATCCCTATACGGCCGCATCAACGGACCTGGATACAATCCTTCCCGCATGGGCGTATGAGGGGGGCTCAACGGAGGAGCTCGCCAGGCTCAAAGACCCTGCCACGCTCGGAAAGATAGCAGGCGAGATACAAAAGGACGCCCTCTACTGGGAAAGCGTATACATATCCTCCACTCCAAACGGGGCCGACAAATGGATGGAAGGCAAGAGCCTGGGCGAGATCGCGCGGGCGGAAAAAAAGTCCCCCCTTGAGATGCTCTTTCATGTTCTCGTGAAGGGCGAGGTGCGGGTGCAGGCGATATTCCACAGCATGAACGAGGACAACCTCCGCAGGCTCTACAGGCTGCCATGGGTGATGGTGGGCTCCGACAGCTCGGCCCGCTCATTCTCCGGCCCCAGCGTGACGGGCAAGCCCCACCCAAGGGCCTTTGGGACTTTTCCCCGTTTCCTTAAAAGGTATACAATTAAAGAGGGCCTCCTGGGGATGGAAGAGGCGGTAAGAAAGATAACCTCGCTTCCCGCGGACACCTTCGGGCTTGCCGGAAGGGGAATGATAAGGGAAGGCTTTGTCGCCGACATAGCGGTCCTCGACCCCGGGCCTCTTGCGGACACCGCCACCTTTGAAGAGCCCTTTCAAAAGGCCAGGGGCGTTGAGCATCTCATCGTGAACGGCGAGGCGGTCATAACAGGAGGGGCCCTCACGGGGAAGCGGCCTGGCAGGGTCCTTAGAAAGGGCAAATAGTTTTTGTTTTCTCTTTGCTTTTGCTCATCTCTTTCGTTTTTTATTTTCCGGCCGCCCGCAAGGCAGCATCATGCGCTTTAAAAAAAGACCTCTAATAGGGATAACCACCGGTCCCTGTCATGTCCCCGTGCGCGGGCGGGCCGCCCTCAGGGAGGAATATGCCATGGCGGTCCTTGAGGCCGGAGGGGCGCCTGTGGCGGTGCCGGCCGCCGGCAGCCCGGAAGAGGTGTTCCTGTCTCTGGACGGGATATTGATACCTGGCGGAGACGATATCGCGCCTTCCTATTACGGTGAAAAAGAAAGGGTCCAGATGAAGCTCGTTCCTGCAGGCAGGACCGATTTTGAGGTGGCCCTCATAAGGGCCGCCTTTCATCATGACAAGCCCCTCCTGGGCATATGCTATGGCATGCAGCTCATCAATGTGGCGCTCGGGGGAGGGCTTTACCAGGACATCGAGACCGATATGGGCGGCCGTTCAGCGGCGGAATGCGGGCAAGAAAAGAAAGAAAAAAAGCTTATAGAGCACAGGCAGGGCTTCCATGAGATAATAATTTCAGGGGCAGGGCCGTTCCCCAGGGGACGGTTCATGGTAAACAGCAGCCATCACCAGGGGATAAACAGGCCCGCTGTGGCGCTTTGCCCGGCGGCGCGCTCGGAGGACGGTCTGATAGAGGCTTTTTATTCAAAGGAGCACGTTTTTTTTGCCGGCGTGCAATGGCACCCGGAGCGAATGGCCGGAGACCCTTTTGCCGAAGGGATATTCGACTCTTTCATAAGAGCGGCGGCCCGGAAATGGGAAGACAATACCCGGAAATTGGAAGACAATAATGGACAGGAAGGATAACAGGTTCTTTTTTTCCATAGCCCTTCTGTTTTTTCTGGGCGTCCTCGGGTATCTCTCATATGAAATAATCGCCCCTTTCCTGGGCCCCATAGTGTGGGCGATAGTGGTTTCCATAATCTTCTATCCCGTTTATGTCATTTGCCTCAAGTGGTTCAAGGTAAAGTCCCTTGCTTCGCTTGCTACGCTTTTTGTGGTGGCCGTTTTCATTTTCGGTCCCGTCTCCTCGCTGGGCTATGTCCTTGTACTGGAGCTTGGGCAGCTTGTCCAGCAGTTTGAAAAGGGGCAGATCAATCTTCACAGGGTCCTCTCCCATCCGGCGGTGCAGTGGCTGGTTGCCCATCTAAGGCCCATTCTGGAGGCAAACAGTACGAGCGTCGATGAGATCGTGGGAAAGTGGCTGGCCAGCCTGAGGAAGCACCTGCTGGAGGCGCTTTCGGTGGGGGCAAAGAACCTGCTTGCGGTGATCTTCGATTTCGTGCTGATGATGTTTTCCGTTTTCTTTTTCCTCAAGGACGGGCCGGACTACATAAGCAGGGTAAAAGACTACCTGCCCTTCTCTGAAAGGAATAAGACAAGGCTTATAGGGCAGGCAAAGGGGATGGTGGTCTCCACCATCTTCGGGGGCGTGCTGGTGGCCATCATCCAGGGGTTGATAGGCGGCCTGGCGTTCTGGGCGCTTGGGGTTTCCTCCCCGGTGTTCTGGGGGGCGATGACGTTTATTGCCTCCTTTGTGCCCATCATCGGGACCGCCGGGGTCTGGCTGCCGGGCTCCATCTATTTTTTCCTTTCCGGCCAGCCGGAAAAGGGGCTGGCCTTGCTTTTGATAGGCGTTTTTCTCATAAGCATGCTGGTGGACTATTTCCTAAGGCCGCTCATCATACGCGGCAAGACGAAAATGAACACGCTTCTCATATTTTTCAGCGTCCTGGGCGGAGTTGAGGTCTTCGGCATCATAGGGCTCGTCCTCGGGCCCCTGACACTGGCCATTTTCATTTCGGTCCTTGAATTAATTGGAAACCCGGAAGGAGGAGACCATGCTGAATCTTGAGGAATTAAAGGGGATAGCCGCGATAAAAAACCACGGCGGCAATTACTATGTGAGTCTTTACCTGAACGTGGACCCGGTCACCAACCCGAATGGCGAATACATGATCAAGGTCAGAAACATGCTGAAGGAGACGGCTGAGGGGCTGGACAAGCCGGTCTTCAAGAAGGTGAAGGACGACCTTGAGCTCCTTGAAAGATATTTTACAGGCCAGAAGCCTCAGTTCAAGAAGGCCGTATGCCTGATCAGCCGCAAGAGCGGGGGGTTCTGGAAGGAATACCATCTGGCGATGCCGGTGCAAAGCGGAATATTCGTGGACACCTCGCCTTACCTGAAACCGCTTTTCGACCTCATGGACTCCTACCCGCGGCATCTCATCCTCCTTCTGAGCAAGGACGACGCAAGGATGTTCGTGGTCCATATGGGAGAGATACTCGAGTACGGGGAGATAAGGACCCCGGACGTGATCGGCAAACACAAAAAGGGCGGCTGGTTTGCCCTGGAGCAGGACCGGTTCGAGAGGCATGCCGAATTCCACGTCGGCCTCCATTTAAATGAGGTGGTCCGGCAGCTCTCGGACTTTGTCCGGAAACAGGGCATCTCCAGGATCGTCATCGGCGGGCCGCAGGAGACCCTTGCCATGGGCAGGGAAAAGCTTCCGGAGGACCTTTCAGACAGGATAATAGGTGAGTTCCACGCGGGGATGTACGAGACGTCCCGTCAGGTACTGGACAGGGCGCTTCCGGTCGTAGAGGCATATGAGCGCGGCGAAAAGGAAAAAATGGTCGACGAGCTCGTTACCCGGGCCCACAAGGACAAAGGGGCCGTCCTGGGCATCGAGGACGTCATCCTCATGTCCGGAGAAAAAAGGATAATGACCCTGCTTGCGGACCCTGCGCTGAAACAGGAGGGATACGCCTGCTCCAGCTGCGATGCCCTGTCTTTGAGCCCGGAGAACTGCCGCTGGTGTGGCGGGGACATGTATGGTGTAAACTATCTTATTGACCTGCTCATGGAAAAGACGGTTGAGAACGGAGGGCGCGTTGTGGCCGTGCCGGAAAACGAAAAGCTGCGCGGCCTGGGCAGGATCGGGGCCATTCTCAGGTTTTGAATTTTTTGGGCCGGATGCGGAAGGACCGTTTTTAATTTAATTTAATTTAATTTAAAAGGATGAAGGAAAAAAGAAAAAAAGCAAAAAAAACCCTTTTTCCCTTCGTCCTTTTCTGTTTGGCGGTCTTTTCTCTTTCGGCTGTGCTTGGCGGCTGCACGGCGGAAGACAGAAAGCCCGGGTACATATATTATGCGATCACCGCGGACCCGTTCAGCCTGGACCCGGTCCGTATAACGGATGTCACGGGCGGGTCCATAGCGGCCAAGCTTTTTGACGGGCTTTTGAGGATAGGGCCCGGCCTTAAAGTGGAGCCGGACATAGCCCGCAGCTGGAAGGTCTCAAAAGACGGCCTCCTGTACAGTTTCCGCCTGAAGCGGGGGGTCAGGTTCTCAAACGGCCGCGAGGTGCGGGCGGAGGATTTCAAGTATTCCTTCGAGCGGCTGCTCAGCCCCAAAACCCTTTCGCCCGAAAGTTGGGTGCTTTCGAGGATAAAGGGGGCGCGGGAATTCATGAAAGGCGACGCCCCTGATGTGAGCGGCATCGTCGTGAAGGGCCCATACGCGCTTGACATAAGGCTGAACAAACCTTTTTCCCCCTTCCCGTACCTTCTTGCGATGACGGCGGCCTACGTTGTGCCGCGCGAGGCGGTAAAGGCCCTGGGGCCGGATTTTTCCTCCCACCCTGTAGGGACCGGCCCGTTTACCGTCCAGAAATGGCTGCCTAACGAGGAACTGGTGCTGAAGGCGCGGAAAGATTATTTCGCTGGCAGGCCAAGAGTGAAGGGCATTGTCTACCGGGTCATCCCGGAGGAGCTTACTCAGGTGGTAGAGTTCGAGCTCGGCAACCTTGATGTGATAAACATTCCGGCGCCCGACTACAGCCGCTTCAAAAATGACCCCAAATGGAGCAGATACATCTCAATGGCGGACGGCATAGACACCTACTACCTGGGGCTCAACTGCTCCAGGCCCCCGTTTAACGACAGGCGGATGAGGCAGGCGGTCAACTACGCCATAGACAGGAAAAAGATACTGGAGACCTTCATGGAAGACAGGGGCACGCTCGCAAACGGGCCGGTGCCCCCGGAACTCAGGCGCTGGGCCTCGCCCCCCTCATACGAGTACAACCCTCAGAAGGCAAGGCGCATCATCAGGCAGGAGGGCTTTTCCGGAGTTAAGGTGAAATTTTATATCACTTCCCCCCCTCAGGACATCGCCGACATGGCGCAGATCATACAGGCATACCTGAGAAAGGTGGGCATAAAGGCGGAACTGAAACAGCTTGAGTGGAACACATACAAGGAGGCCATAGACCGGGGCGAGCCGGACATGTTCTGGCTCAGCTGGTGGGCGGACTACCCCGATCCAGAAAACTTCCTTTATCCGCTTTTTGCTTCGGCCAACATGGGGGCGGCTGGCAACCGGACGAGGTACTCAAACAAGAAAGTGGACCGCCTCATAGAACAGGGGCAGCACGCCCCCACCGAAGCCGCGCGCAACAGGTACTACGAGCGGGCGGAAGACCTGATCGTGCATGACGCCCCATGGGTCTTCTTCTGGCACACGAAGTCCGTCACCGTCCGCCAGCCGTGGGTGAAAAATTACGTCCAGTACCCGGTCTACAGCATGGACAAGGGCATGGACATAAGCATCAGCCGGTAGAGCGGGGCTCATCTTAAGCCCACGGACAAAAACAAAGGCACTTTTAGATTGCGTGTGTGTGGCGGACGGCATTTGCTCCGCTGGGGCCCGTCTCCCTTTGTATGTCGGGCATACTGTGTGAACCGCGCGGGGTCTGCCCGCTTGCCGGTGCTTCATGCGGCTCGCGCGGCAGTCCGCTGCGCTCATACTATCCGCCTCCACTACATTTTTCAGGAGGGGCATTCGGATATGCCAGGGCTTGACATTGCAACTATAAGTTGCTAAATTGAGGGCGACCCAGAAACCGGCATTTTTACAGGCCATCGGCCCCGAGGTGTTTTTTATGATAAAAAGACTGGTCAAAGGCGTTTTCCCAAGGAAGGCCGTTTCCGGTCTTTCCGGACTAAGAAACGGTCTGTTTGACGGTTATGCCCGGAAATCGTATTCACAGGAAGGCGAAGACATGATACTGTGGCGGATATTTGACGGGCGGGACGCGGGGTTTTATGTGGATGTCGGGGCGTTTCACCCAAAAAGACTGTCGAACACCCATTTTTTTTACAAAAAGGGATGGAGGGGAATAAATCTGGATGCAACCCCCGGCAGCATGGCCGTTTTCAACAGGCAGAGGCCGAGGGACATAAATATAGAGGCGGCCATCAGCAGCGTGCCGAAGGAGATGACCTTCTTTATCTACAATGAGCCAAATCTTAACACCTTCGACAGGGAGCTTGTACTTGACAGGCAAAACCGGGGAGGCGATTTCAACAGAGCATATCATATTATCGAGGAAAGAAAAGTCCGGACAGCAACCCTGGCCGGCATTCTCAAAGAAAAGCTGCCGAATGCCCAAAAAATAGATTTTCTGTCTGTGGATGTGGAAGGCATGGACCTGGATGTCCTTGGCTCTAATGACTGGCAGCGCTTCAGACCCGAATACATCCTTGTCGAGGTTCTCTGGAAAGACTTCCAGGAACTGCCGGACGATGCGGTGTACAAATATCTTGTCGGAAAGGGCTACAGGCTCATGGCCAAAACGGTGAACACTTTGATATTCAGGGACGGCTACGCTCATAAAATCTCCTGAAGCGCCGGCATGGGCGTTTTCTTGACAGCCATGGGGCCCATTCCCGGCCCCTCATTCTCCCCGGACAATGTTTTTTCAACTTCTTCTTCCGTCCCTTCAGTCAATGCCGGCCTGTTATAATAGTAAAATGAGGCAGAAGAAGGACACAGGCAGAAGGCCTGCCGCTCCGGAAGGCAGCCGTCCATCCGGACCGCAAAGCCCCGGGAAGGCCTGCAGATGCAAGGAAATTGCCAAAAAAACTGAAGAGGGAAAAGCCCCCGTGGAGCTTTTAAAGACCATGCTTGGGGACCTTTCTTTCTGGAAGAAGAAGGAAGGACCGGGCCAAATAAAAAAAGGCGGCAAAAAAACCGGTTAAATGGGCGACTATACTCTTTACCAGCCGCTAACTCGGTCCGACAGGATAACGGTGGTCCTGTACAGGTCCGGCATTGCGCTTACCTGCTTTTTGCTTGCCGCGGCGGCGGTTTTAGTGGCCGCCTCTCCAGCGGCTGTCACAGGCGGGGTTGTTCCTCTTTATTTTGACCTCTTTCTGGCGCTGCTCTATCTCGCCTCGGGGCTGAGCGTCTTTTTTATCCACCTGTATATAGGCAGTTTCAAGCGGAAATTGATCGGGCTGTATGTAATTTCGCTTGCCGCGCTTGCCGCGCTTTTCTTAAAAGGCGGGGGGGACGTTTTTTCCTTCATATCCGGAACGCCTCCGGCCGCGCTGCTTTTCTTGCCTCTTGCGGGCTGCATTGGGTTTATTGCCGCCAAGGAGGCGTTTTGTTTCAGGCTTGCGGAGGGCTATCTCCTTGCCATCGCGATGCCGCTCTACCTGGCGGCTTTTTCAACAGGCGGGATGGGTAAGGCCGGAACTGAATCGGGTCTCCTGTTTATCGCCGCCCTTTATGTCCTTTTCACCTTCCGTAAGATATTTATGCCCCTTCATTGCGACATAGGGGACAAGTCCGCCTACAGGTAGGGCCTACTTCCTTTTTTCAGTTCTTTTCTCTTTCTCCGTTTTTTTCCCTTTAATTTCCCTTTTCCGCTTTGCCCTCACCGGCCTGCGTCTTTCTGGCACATGTTTTTTTGTTATGCGCCTTCTTGCCGTGCGCCTTTTTTCAATATGCCTTTTTTCCACATGTCTTCTTATGAAGCGTCTTTCGGGGGCCCTTTTTTTATAAAACCTCGTTCTTGGCCGGACGTGCCTTTCCTCTCTCCGCGGCGCCTCCGGGATTATGATCCTGGGCCTGGTGGGCACGGCCTTGAGCGCGGGAGTGCCGCTTACGCGGTTTTCCATCTTTCTCAGGTTATAGCTCAGGTCCCAAAAACCGTTAGCGAAGGCCATGCGGTTTGTTGCGCCAGCCATGGCCGCGGAGTACTTGACGGAGGTAGCGTAGAAGAACCATTGCCTGACCCAGTCCATCTCCGTTTCATCGGAGAAAGGGTTGGTCTTGTCGGAGAGACCCAGCCTCCAGGCCTGCTCCATGAGCTTCGTGGCGGCAAGCGTCATTTTGTCGGCTGCCTGCAAGGTGTCGCACATCTTCGAAAAATAGCCGTCCGTCCACTGGTTGCCGTGGCAGGCGTTGCATATGGACTTCATCGATTCTTCCCGGTCCTGCTGCTCGTTTTTCCCTATGAGGTATCTCGATGCCGGCACCCCATCGAAGGTGGTGGGAAGCGGCAGGCCGTCTTTATTTTCGATGATGGTCGTATCCCCGCTTTTGGGCTGGGCGGTAGAGTAGATAAGGCCCAGCAGCCTTACCCACAGCCTTGAGCCCGTATCGTGCGTCCTCTGGGCAATGATCCTGCCGTCAGGCCCTACCAGGAGGCTGTTGTGGCAGGCGGCGCACGTGGGCGCCTTGAAATCCACGCCCGGCCTCCACGGGACGCGCGAAAAGTCCCATCCGGCGCTGTTTGTAAGGAATATGCTGCCGTGGCTGCTTTCCTTGTATACGTCCCAGGCCGGGGCATGAGGCCCGTTGTGGCATCTGGCGCAGGTATAAGGTTTCCTTGCCGCCTCTATCGAGAAGGCATGCCCGGGATGGCAGGCCTCGCACGCGCCCCTGGAGCCGTCCGGGTTGATGCGGCCAATGCCGGTATTTGGCCACCCTTTCAGGTCCGGCACATTGACCAGACCAACAGGCGTGGACAACTGCTTCATCCCAACCACTTTTACCGGAAGCCCGTGGCAGCTGTAGCAGGTGTTGTCCTCAAGCGCGGGATCGGGCTTCTCTATTACTATCCTGCCATCAGATACGTCCTTTGTGCCTATTATGGTGTCCATCAGCGTATGGAACAGCGGGTTGTTCTCCAGGTTGCTCCAGGCATAGGACTCCATGCTCCTGTCGAACTGTTCGCGTTCCACGGGATGGCAGATGGCGCAGTCCGCCGGGGAGACGACCACGTTTATGTTTTCGCCAAAGTGCCGGAAGTTGTCCTTATGGGCGCCGGGGTTCGCCCCGTGGCACTCGTAGCAGCCGACCGCGTATTTTGCGACACTTCCGGGCACGTCCTTTGCGGAGACCAGGCGCTCCAGGGCGGGCTTTTTCATTGCCTGCGCCGGGGTCGTTCTGGAATGGGCGCTTGAGAGCCATTCCTCTACGATGCCAGGCGTATATTTAATGTGGCAGTCTATGCATTTTTTGCTCTGCGGGCTTATAGGCGCGCCGGAAGGCCCGGCGGGGCTGTTTGCAAAACCGCCTGCCGCCCGGGCAGGCATGCCTGCCCAGGCGGTCAGTACCAGCACGGAAGCGAAAATGGCAAATAAAAAATTCTTCTTCATGGAAAAGAGCTCTCTCGTTTTTCGTATGTTTGATTTCAAAAAATTCAGGTTTTTACTTTAGTAGTATAATAAAAAAAGACCGGAAAGGATATGATTTGGAGGCGATCTTATGAAGCGGCTCCCTGTGCCGGCCCTAGCGGCCCTTTTCTATGTGGTCAGTTCCAGGGGTTTCATAAAGCACATGGGCTCGCCCCTTAAAAACACAGACAGGACAAAATGAGAAACGATGCCATGGCCGGTCTGCCCGGCGATGTTCTGGATGTCGTTGCCGGCATACACAGTCTTTTTAAAGACAGGGGGCTCACTCTCTCGGCCGCGGAATCTTGCACGGGCGGTCTCATAAGCCACTATATCACTCAGCTTCCGGGGGCAAGCATTTTTTTCGATGCGGGCGTCGTCTCCTATACCATCAAGGCAAAGGAAAGGATACTGGGTGTCCCCTCGGCCGTAATCGGGGCGTCAGGCATGGTCAGCGAGGAAACTGCGCGGGAGATGGCCAAGGGGGCAGCCGGGCTGACAGGCTCCGATTTCGCCCTCTCCACCACCGGCAACCTCGGACCCGAAGCGCTTGAGGGCAAGGAGGTGGGCCTTGTCTATTTAGGCGTCTTCTGCAGGAAAAACAGCGCATTCTCCAAGGTCAAAAGGCTCATGCTTTCAGGCGGGCGTGCCGCAAACAAGAAGGAGGCAGCCCTTGAGGCGCTAAGATTTCTGCTTGAGCAGGCCCGCAGCCAGGCTTCCTACGCGGAAGGGAAAAAAGAAAAAGAAAGCGGAAAAGGGAAAAAGGCGCTGTTTTAATTTAAAACAGGGTGGGGTTTTTTTTGCCTGTGCGGTCTTTTACCAGTTTGAGGAGCTCCTCATAGGAGACCGTCTTCACGCCCATCTGCCTGGCTTTATCAAGCTTCGAGCCTGGTTTCTCCCCGGCCACAAGGTAGTCCGTATTGCCCGATATCGCGGATGAGGCATGTCCCCCATGCGCCTCTATCATGTCCTCCACTTCCTTCCTTGGCGCAGGCAGCGTGCCCGTGATAACGAAGGTCAAACCGTCCAGGGGAAGTTCCTGTTTCTTCTTTTCCTCTTTTTCCCCTGCGGCGAAGTCCGGATTTTGTATCCTGAGGCCGGACGATTTCAGCGCATCCATTGTCCTTATGTTCTTTTCGTCCCTGAAAAAAACAGATATGGAGTTGGCGATCTTGTCCCCCAGGTGCTTTATCGGTCTCAGTTTTTCGGGGGTCACATGGTAGAGGTCTTCAAGCCTGGAGAAGTTTTTGGCGAGAAGCCTTGCGGCGTACTCTCCCACATGGGGGATGCCCAGGGAATAGAGAAACCTGGACAGGGTGGGCGTTTTGCTGCGCTCTATGGCGTTCACCATGTTCGTGGCGGACTTCCGGGCGAACCTGGGCAGCGCCAGGAAATCGTCAATTTCGAGCCTGTAGATGTCCTCGAAATCCTTTATGAGCCCTTTCGTGTAAAGCAGCTCCACGTTCTTTTCCCCGAGGCCCTCTATGTCCATGCCGTTCCTGCCCGCAAAATGTATGATCCTTTCCTGCACCTGGGCGGGGCATGACAGGGACACGCATCTTACGGCCACTTCGCCCTCCTCCCGCACCACCTCACTTCCGCAGACAGGGCATTTGGTTGGCACGGGCACCTCTTTTTCCTTGCCGGTTCTTTTTTCCTTTATGACCATGAGCACGTGGGGAATGACGTCACCGGCCCTTTCCACGACCGCAGTGTCCCCGATCCTTATGTCCTTTCTCTTTATCTCGTCCCAGTTGTGCAGGGTCGATTTGCCCACCGTGACGCCGCCTATCCTTACCGGCTCGAAGACCGCGTAGGGCGTGATGACGCCAGTGCGGCCCACGCTTCCCCTTATGTCCTTTATTTTCGTGGAGGCCTGGTGGGCGGTGAACTTGTAGGCGATGGCCCAACGGGGCTCCCTCGTCTTGAAGCCGAGACGCTGCTGGAGCCCCAGATCGTCAACTTTTATCACGGCCCCGTCGGTTTCGAAGCGGAAGCTGTCCCTCTTCTGCTCTATCCTGCCGACCGCCTCAAGCACGCGCTCTATGCCCCTGGCCCTTTCAAACACCGCCGGGACCGGAAATCTCTTCCTTCTGAGCCAGTCCATGAATTCCGAGTGGCTACTGAATTCCACCCCGCTTGCCGCGCCCATCCCATAGCATGCCAGAAACAGTTTCCTTGAGGCCGTGATGGACGGGTCCAACTGTCTCACGCTTCCCGCAGCGGCGTTCCTCGGGTTGGCAAAGACCGGCTCTCCGGCGTCTTCCCTGCTGCGGTTCAGTTTTTTGAACTCCGCAAGGTCCATGTAGACCTCGCCCCTTATATCTATAACCTGGGGGGCCGCGCCGTCAGCCTCGATCCTTAGCGGCACCGCCATGATCGTCCTTATGTTCCTGGTCACGTCTTCCCCTTCAAAGCCGTCGCCCCTCGTTGAGGCCCTTGTCAGGAGCCCCCCCTCATATGTGAGCTCCATCGCCAGGCCGTCGTACTTGGGCTCAACGGTGTACTCTATGTCCTCATCCCGGCCGAGGAGCCTTTTTAACCTGCGGTCGAACTCCCGCAGCTCATCATGCGAGAAGGCATTGTCCAGGGAGAGCATCGGGACGGTGTGCCTGACCTTCGCGAACTTCTCCGAGGGGGCAGCGCCCACTCGCGCAGTTGGCGACTCCGGAAGGACATAGCCGTATTTTTCCTCAAGCTGCTTAAGCTTGCGGTACATCCTGTCGTACTCCTCGTCCGTGACCAGCGGGGAGTCGAGCACATAATAACGGTAATTGTGGTAATTGATCTCCTTTACCAGCCGCTCCACTTCGCTCTTTATTTCCAGGGGCGTTTCTTTTTTTACAGTCATAGGGATATTTTATCTCCAAAAAGGCTTTGAGTTGCTTTTTTACCCTCTGAAAACCGGACATATTATAACAGCAAGCCGCCGCACCCCGGTTTTTGCAACCCTCAGGAGTTTTAATGCAACCGTAGGTTGACATAATGTTCACGGGCGTTTTAGAATCTGTCCTGAGATGGAAAAATGGTACGCGGTATACCTGAAGCCCGGCCACGAAAATGCGGTCTCTGTGCGCCTGAACGGCGCCGGCATCGAGACCCTTAACCCGCTTTTAAGGCAAAAAAGATACAGGGGGCAAAAAATAGTTGAGACGATCGGGCCACTTTTCCCCTGCTACATATTCGCCCGCTTCGACCCCGCACAGCGGTTCCGGTTGATAAGCTACACGAGGGGGGTGAGGTACATCGTCGGCGGGGGGAGCCTGACGTCCGTGCCTGACGAGATCATAAGCCCCATCAGGGAAAAGGTGCAAAAAGGGGCGATAGTGATTGGGCCCGAAGACATCCAGGAAGGCGGGCGGGTGGTGATAAAGGATGGCCCTTTCGCCGGGTTCGACGGGATCTTCAAACGGTACACGAAGGGCCAGGAAAGGTGCCTTGTGCTGTTAGAGGCCCTGGGCTGGTCCCTTGAGACGGACAACTGCATGATAATGCGCGCATAAAAAAGATAGAAAATCCATTCAGGAAAGTGCTTGACAAATGGAAGCCCCGGGATTACTCTAGGTTGTATAGATGAAACTTATGGTTGCAGGAAACTCATTTTTGCACGCAAGGGGGTTCCGGATGCGAAAGACCGCGGTCATGGCGCTGATTGCCTTTTTGATAAACTTCATCGATCTTCCCGCGGCGTCTGCCGCTCATTCATGGACGCCGCGGCCGCCGGCTGCCAAGGCGGACGGCGCGGCCGTTGCGAGGCCCGTCTCCCGGCTGATCGGAAATGCTTATCCGGAAGGCGAGGCCCGGGTGTATCTCGCCGGGCAGTGGCTAAGGCTGCGGGGCACCTGTCCAGTTGCCTCCGGCGAGGTCTTCAGTACCGCCCGCGGCAAGATATCCTTTGTTTTTGACGACGGCACCCGCGTTGATGCCGGCGCGGACTCGGCCGTGGCCTTCGGGGCGGGCTACGGCCCCTCCTACGACGTAGTGCTCATTAAAGGGCGGATCGGAATAAACGGTAGCGGCTCCTCAAGGTTCAAGCTCCTGACCCCGGACAACCTTAGGCTGGTCCCGGGGAGGGCGGGATTTATAGGGGGCATTTCTTTTGAAGGCGGCAGGACGATGGTTAAGACGCTCTCAGGCGGCCTGATCGCCCAAAAAGGAAAAGCGAGATATGCGAGCCTGGATGGCGCCCTTGCGGCAAAGATGCAGGGCGGCGCTTCAGATTCGGGAGCCGAAGGCGGAGCAGGCGGCGGAGCAGGGGCGTTCGGTTCCACCACGGCAGCGTTTGCGATCGGAGGCGCAATGGTTGCGGGCACTATCACCGGGGTCACCCTGGAGCAAAACCGGAGAAGCCATGGTTGGAATGAGGCCAGTCCCTATCTGCCCTAAGAAAAAATGAGGATGACAGGTCCAGATAAAAAAGTGTCAGTCCGGATGATGGTTCCTGCCTTCTTCCTGCTTTTTTGCCTGGCCCTGGCCTCCTGCGCCCCCGGCCAGGAATACCAGCGGGTAATAAGCAACGCGTATTCAGGCACGGGCCACTCCAGCCTCCTTAACAGCGAGCTCGTAAAAAGGGCGATGACGCGGGGGGCGCTTGATTCCACCAGGGATTATACGCTAGGGCCGGAGGACCTCATTCAGGTAAACGTTTTCAGGGTCGGGGACCTTTCGGAAACGGTGCGCATCAGCCAGACGGGAATGATAGAGCTGCCGCTCGTGAACGAGGTGAAGGCCGCGGGGCTGACGCCGCAGGAACTCGAGTCCGCCATCGAACGGAAGCTTCGGGCCTACATACAGGACCCCGTGGTAAACGTGTTCATAGAGGAATACAGGAGCCGCAGGATAACCGTTTTGGGGGCGGTCCACAACCCTCAGGTCTTCTCGGTCTCGGGGCCGAAATACCTCCTGGACATGCTTTCAATGGCCGGGGGGCTCACCGATGAGGCCTCGAACATCTGCTATATCAGCAGGCAGGGGCGCCAAGGCGGGAAAGGAAAGACACTGAAAATAGACCTGAACGGGCTTTTAATGAAAGGCGACGCACGGCTCAATGTCCCGCTGCGGTCAGGCGACGTCATAAACATCCTCCGCGCCGGCCGGTTTTACGTGGACGGCGCGGTGGGGTCCCCCGGTTCGTTCCCGCTTACAGGAAACGTCACGCTTACTCAGGCTATCAGCCTGGCAAAGGGTCTCAACTACGAAGCGGTAAAGGACATAAAGATATACAGGAATGACGGAAACGGCCGGAGGAAGCTCCTTGTGACCAACTATGATTCCATCCTGAGCGGAAAAAGCCCGGACATTTATATAAAGAACAAGGACGTGATCATAGTTTCAACCAGCGCCATCAAGGAGTTTTTCAAGGGGCTGAGGAGCTCTGTTTACACCCACTCGATAGCGGTAGGAAGGGGATATTAAGCGAATGGACGATCAGATGCAGCCATACGGCCTTGGCGGTCCGGGGCCCGTTGTCCCAAGGCAGTCCGCCGAGGGCGCACCCGCTGCCGGCCTGCCGAGTGAGGAGAATGAGAGCATACATCTGAGGGATTATCTTCACGTCCTTTCAGGAAGAAGATGGATACTGGCCACCATCTTCACGGGTGTTCTGGCCGCAGCGATTATCTCCAATTTCATGGAGAAACCCGTTTACACCGCCACTGTGACAATAAAAATAGACAAAGGGACCCCAAACATACTGGACTTCAAGGGAGCTTACGAGTCCTCCCAAAACGATGACGACTACTACCAGACCCAGTACAAGATACTTAAGAGCAGGAACGTCGCGGCAAGGGTCATAAGAAAGCTGGACCTGGGCAGAAGCAGGGAGTTCGCACCGAAAAGCGTTCAGTCGGCTTTCAAGGATGGGGCCATGCTCATCTTCCCGTTCCTGCTGAGAAATGGGGGGAGTCAAACAGGGGGGCACGCCAGGGACATCGTGAAACCGTTTTTAAAAAGGGTCAGGGTAAACCCAGTGCCCAATTCGCAGCTTGTAAACGTAAGTTTCACCGCCCACGATCCCGCTCTGGCAAGGAACGCGGCCAACGCCATCGCGGACGCATATATAGACTATAACGTTGAGAGCGCATATGATGCCGGACGGCAGGCACGCAACTGGCTTGAGCAGCAGATAAAGATCATGAAGGCGAGGCTTGAGGACTCGGAGGAGGCGCTCAACCAGTATGCCGCAGGCAACCAGATGCTTTACATTGAAGGCAAGAACCGGATCAAGCAGAGCCTTGTGAACTATACCCTCGGGTACATGGCCGAATCCCTGGACCAGGCGGTGGCCGAAAGGATAGACGAGGAAGCGCGCTATGCGGAGCTTAAGGACGCGGGCGGTGACAGCCGGGCCGTTATAGACAACGTTCTGATACAGCGGTTGGAGGCGCAGTACGCGGCGTTGGTTGCCGAATACAACAATGAGCTGAAGACGTTCAAGCCAACGTATCCGCAGATGAAGAACCTCCAAAGCCAGATAAAGTCCATGGCCGCTTCCATCAGGAAAGATGAGCGCAGCATCTTCAGGAGTGTGAGAGGGGAGTATGTGGCGGCGGTAAAAAAGGAAAACACGCTGAGGCGGGTCTTTGACCGCCAGAAAGAGGCGGCGGTCGACTTCCAGAGGAAAATGGTCGAGTACCAGATACTGAAACGGGAGGTGGACACCAACCAGTCTCTTTATCTGAGCCTCCTGCAGAGGCTGAAGGAGATCACCGTCTCGGCCACGATGACCTCTACCAATATCCAGGTGCTGGACAGGGCGCAAATGCCAAAAAGGCCGTCGGCGCCCGACAAGGCCAGAAACCTGATGCTTGCCCTTTTCCTTGGCGTAACGGGTGGTGTGGGGGCAGCGTTCTTTGCTGAGTATCTGGACAACACGGTCAAGGACTCGCAGGAGATAGAAAGAAAGATGAAAATGGCGCCGCTTGGCGCGATCCCCCACAGGAAGAAGATCGGTCTGGAGGAACTCTCCCTCATTTCGCACGCGGACAACAAGGGGGCAACGGCAGAGGCGTTCCGCTCGGTAGGCACCTTTATCCTTTTTTCATCCGCATCGCGTCCGCCAAAGACAATATTGATAACGAGCCCAAGAAAAGGAGAGGGCAAGACCACTGTGGCCTGCAACACCTCCATCGCCCTGACCAAGTACCTTGGGAAAGGGATAATCGTGGATGCAGACTTGAGGAGGCCGAACCTCCACCAGATATTCGGCCTTGGAAATGGCAGGGGCCTTTCAACCTACCTTTCCGGAAACATGGAATTTGGCGAGGAGGGGCTAATAAGAAACACATCAGTTCCCTCCCTGGACATAATCACCGCGGGCCCGGTTCCGCCGAATCCCTCCGAGCTCCTGGGCTCAGCCAGGATGAAGGAACTGCTGGAGCGCCTGGGAAAGACCTACAATTTTGTGATAATAGACTCGGCCCCCGTCCTGGGAATGGCGGATTCCGTGTGCCTGGGCAGCTTCGTTGACGGCGTGATCGCAGTGGCCCTGAGCGGCCGGACGACCAGGGACTCGTTAAAGGAGACAAAAAAGGTGCTGGAATATGTGAACGCGAAGGTGCTCGGCCTTGTCATTAATGGCGTCAGGGGAAACGGCATGCGGAACGGATATTATTCCTACTATTCGCCTTACTACCGCGATGACAGTCAGGAATGAGGCAGCGCAGAATCCTTCTGGCCTTTGTCCATCTTGCCAGCCTTTTCATTATTTACAGGTTGGGTGCGGACGCCATGGCGGACATCGCCTACAGGTCCGGAAACCGTCTCGCCCTTAAGATAGCTGCCTTTGCCTCCGGAGACGCCCCGGTGAGCTACAAAATGGCCCTCAAGGACCAATACAGCCTTAGGGGGCCCAAGCTAGGCGAAGCGATAGGCCTTTACAGGCGCGCTGTACTCCGGGACCCTCTTTACGCCCGCGCATGGTACCAGTTGGCCCTGGCCTGCCGCCTTTCGGGCAGGTATCCGGACGCCAGTGGCGCCATTGCAAGATATGAGGCGCTCAGGGGTACATACGAACGGGACTTGTGGGACATAGGCATATTCAGGCTGGAAGCCGGAGAAGAAGACCGGGCGGCGGCGGCATTCAAAAGGTGCATAGAGCTCAGGCCGGATGCCGTGGCGGGCGTTTCGGGCCTGAGCCTGCTCCTGAACATTCCTCAAGGCTATATGGTTAAAAAGGTCCTGCCGCGCACCTCCCGGGCCTATAACGGGTACATGGATTACCTGCTTGAAAGCGGCATGGCGGACCCAGCCCTTTCCTTTTACAGGCTCTCGCGTGGACTTGTTGGCAGGGAACGCCGGGCTGCCCTGTGCAGGCTTCTCCTGGCCCAGAGGCGCTATGATGAGGCCTGGGATTTCTGGCGGAATTCCCCGGATGCCGGAGGCAAAGGCATGCCGGGGACTGTCGTGATAAACGGAGGGTTCGAGCGCCCTATAAGTGAAACGGCAGATGCATGCTTTGGCTGGATAGTGCCGGACGGGCGCGGTTTTGCCTTCTCGTACGACGGGAGCGAACGGACCCAAGGGAAAAGGAGCCTGCACGTCCGGTTCAGCGGGCGCAGGGGGCCCGGGTTTATGCTATGGCAATACATGATGGTTTCCCCTGGCCGCTCCTATGAATTAAAGGCGGACATAAAGACCAGGAATGTTATAACGGCAAGCGGGGTCTATCTTGAAGTCTGGAGCCGGGCCTGCGGGGGATATTATGAACGTTCGCCCCAACTGCGAGGCACAGGGCAGTGGCGGGAGCTTTCGGCAAACTTCCGGGCCCCAAGGGGATGCAGACTGTTGAGGGCCGCAATTGTGAGGGATGCGCCCCTGAAGCTGGACCATACCGGACGGAGCGATATGTGGGTAGACAACGTGAGGGTTTCCACACGCTAGCGTTTGCCCGCGGCCCGGGAAAAAATGCCCAAAACGGAAAAAGAGAAAAACTTTTGATGCCAGACGCCCTTTTCCTGGCCTGCACGATAATGGCCTCCGTTCTGCTTTTTGGCTCCGCTGAGCCCTGGGCGGCGGGACTGGCCGGAGCTGCGGTGACGATATATTTCAATATCAGGGCCCGCGACCCGGGTTTTTTCTGGCCCGCTACGGCGACCGGAGACAGCGCGCCTGGCGAGTTGCAGAGGCGCGGGGAGGCATGGCCGCTCGTGAGGATGTTCCGGCGCATTTCCTGGCGTGAAGGGATGTGCATCTGCGCCGCCGGTTTTTTTGTTTTGGAACTCTTGTGCCTGGCTCCGCTGCCCGTTTCCGTGATCGCTTTTTTTTCGAAAAAGGAATACGGGTTGATTGAAAGCCTGCCGCTTGTCCCGCGGGCATGGCACAGCCTGAGCATGGACGGCCATGAGGGCCTGGAAGCGCTCCTGTGGCTAGCGGTCTGCACGATGGTGTTCATTATCGCGGAGCGGGCCGGAAGGGACAAGGGGGCGCTCAAGCGCGCCTTTTCAGCGCTTGCATTTTTCGGTTTTGGCCTTGTCGTCTTCGCGGTCATTCAGAAATCCACATGGGACGGCAGGATCTACTGGCTCCGGCCGGTAAGGGATGTGGGGCATCCCTTCGGGCCTTTTGTCAACAGGAACCATTTCGCGGGGTTTATTGGAATGCTTGTTCCCCCGTCGCTTGCGCTTGCGCTTGAGGCCAGGAGGCCCGGAAAGACCTTGCTTTATGCGCTGATGGGCGCGGTGATGGCCGCCGGTCTTTTTTATTCCCTTTCGAGGGGCGGCGTAGTAAGTTTTTTTGCCTCGATGCTTGTTTTCGCTTTCCTGGCGGCAGGCAGACCGCGGAGGCGCAGGCCTGGCCGCAGGGCAGTCTATTACGCCGGCCTGTTCGTTTTTTTGGTCTGCATGCTGTTTTATGTCCTTTACGCGGGCATCTCACCGCTTGTGGTCAGGTTCGAGCAGGGCGGGCTCACCCTGGGCACAAGGCTTAAGGTATGGCAGGCGGCGCTGCGGGCGGTCTGGGACTTCAAATGGCTCGGCACCGGGCTTGGCACCTTCAGGGAGATATTCCCGCTGTACAATCCGGACCTGCAGAAGACCTTCGATTTCGCGCATAACGATTATATCAACCTGGCCGTGGAAACAGGTATCTCCGGGCTTTTGCTTGCCGCTCTTTTTTTTGCGTCATTCGCCAGGGGCGTATATAATTATTACGTGCGGCGGAGGCCTTCTCTTTTTACGGCCGGGCTTCTGTCGTCGGTGGCTTATATGTTGGTCCATAGCTTTGTGGATTTCAATTTGCACATTCCTTCAAACAGCATCACTTTTGCCGCCATCGCGGGGTTTTCCGCATCGCGCATCCATCGCAGTGGCGAAGGATGGGTGAAGGGTAGGGGAAAGGGCGACGGCGCGAAAGCGGCGGAAGGATGCGGGGCGGGAGAAAAAAATTGGGAGAAGGCTTCGTTGACATACATTGCCACATCCTGCCGGGGCTTGACGACGGCGCGCGGGACACGGCGCAGACGATCGAGATGCTCAGGATAGCCAGGGATGACGGCATAGAGGCGATAGTGGCAACCCCGCACATAAAAAGCGGGGTATATGAAAACTCAAGACAGACTATAGCCCGGGCCATTGCCGGCTTGAACGGAGGAGCGGAAGAAACCGGCGTCTCGCTGTACCCGGGGGCGGACATATACATTTCCCGCGATCTGATAGATAACGTGCGCAGGGGAGACATGCCGCTGATAAACGACAAGAACTACCTCCTGCTGGAGCTTCCGGATTACGTGCTGCCCCCGCTTGCCGAGGTCGAAAAAATGATAGAGGGCCTAAGGGTAAACGGGGTCACGCCTGTGATAACCCATCCGGAAAGGAATCTCGCCATACTCCAGGATATCTCCATCGTCCGGAAGCTCATAGACGCCGGGGCGGTGTGCCAGATCACCGCCGGCAGCATAACCGGCAAATTCGGCGCCGCGGTCCAGAAGGCCAGTTGCAAAATGATGAAAAAGGGAATGGTCCATGCCGTTGCCTCGGACGCCCATGACACCAGGCGGCGCCCCCCTGTGCTTTCTGATGCGCACGCATTGGTTGCGTCGAGATTCGGCCTCTCCCTCGCTAAAGAGCTTTTTGTCCTGAACCCCCGCAGCATATTGAACGGCCAGCCTTTGGCCATATCAGCCGGTTTTTAAGCCGCTTCCTGGAGCTTTGGGTTCCAGTTATCTGAAATTTCAATCGCTGCTATAAAAAATACTGAAATTTCCTCTTGACATCATCAGACGGCCCATTTATACTGAAATACAACTTTAGGTTGTTATAGAAAAATCTTTCTGACGTGCGCCTTATTTTGAATTTTGTTTGAGAAAATTCCATATCATGGCGGTCCAAAAAACAGGGCCGGGGCGGTAGCATGCCTGAAAAAGTAAAGGAGGGCGGACTTCGGTGAAAGGCGTGTGGCTTATAACCGGCGGATGCGGTTTCATAGGTTCCAATCTCGGAGCATATCTGCTTAAAAATCATGGCGGCATAAGGATCAGGGTGCTGGACAACCTGAAGCCCGGCTCCGTCAGCGCCATGGTCTCGACGGTCCGTTTTAACTGCGGAATCGGAGACCCTCTGAACAATATATCCATTTCCGTAGGGGACATACGGGACTACCGTGCCTGCATGGAAAGCGTTGAAGGGGTGGACACTGTGGTGCACCTTGCAGCAAACACCGGCGTTGCGCAATCGGTCGAGGACCCCAGGGCGGATATGGAGGCCAACGTAACGGGCACCCTCAACATGCTCGAGGCCTCAAGGCATGCCGGCGTGAAGAAATTTATCTTTGCCTCATCGGGCGCGCCGGTCGGGGAGGTGGAGCCGCCCATACACGAGGGCAAGGCCCCGATGCCGGTCTCTCCATACGGGGCAAGCAAGCTGGCGGGCGAAGCATATTGCCGGGCATACTGGCGGTCTTACGGTCTGCCCACCATATCCCTCCGGTTCGGAAACGTGTACGGCCCCGGCTGCCGTCACAAGGACAGCGTTGTCGCCAGGTTCATAAGGAGGGCGCTGGAGGGCAAGCCGCTGGAGATATACGGAGATGGCAGCCAGACGAGGGACTTCATTTACATAGACGATGTCCTGAGGGCCATCACGCTTGCCGGGCGGTCCGGCCTGGGGGGTGAGGTCTTCCAGATCGCGACACACCGGGAGACCGAGATAAACGAGATGGCCCTGAGAATAAAGGCCCTGGTTGAAGAAAAGACCGGCAGGAAGGTAGGCATATTTTTTGGCAGCCCAAGGCGAGGGGATGTGAAAAGGAATTTTTCCGACATCTCGAAGGCCAGAAGGATGCTTGGGTTTGAGCCGCTTTGCGGCACGGACGCCGGGCTTGAAAGGACCCTCGAATATTACCTGAGCGAGGGGGCCGGCGGCAAAAGCAGGCTCAAGGCGGTTTGAAAGCAAAAACAAAGATGCCATCCATGGGGGGTAAGAGCGATTTGAAAGGATTCTACGAAGGAAAGAAGGTCCTTGTGACGGGGGCGGCCGGCACGGTCGGCAGCGAGATAGTGCGCCAGCTCTATGCCTTCGGGCCGTCCGAGCTGAGACTGATGGACAACAACGAGTCGGCGCTTTTTTTCCTCATGGAGCGTTTCAAAGGAAGGAAAAACACCTTCTGCTTTCTGGGGGACGTCCGGGACCAGGAAAAACTGAAAAAAATCTCCGGGGGGGTGGACATAATCATCCACTGCGCGGCTTTCAAACACGTCATCCTTTCCGAGTACAACCCGTTCGATGTGGCCCAGACGAACATCTTTGGCGTTGAGAACGTCATCAGGTCGGCGAAGGCGGCGGGCGTCAGCCATGTCCTTTTCACAAGCAGCGACAAGGCGGTGAACCCGACGAACGTAATGGGCACCTCCAAGCTGATGGGAGAGCGCCTGATCACCGCCGCAAACGCGCTTAAAAACGGCGACGGCACAATATTCAGCAGCTCGCGTTTCGGCAACGTGATCGGCTCCAGAGGCTCGGTGGTGCCTCTGTTCATAAGCCAGATAAGGAAGGGCGGCCCCGTCACCCTTACCGACAAAAGGATGACCCGTTTCATCATGAGCATAAGAGAGTCGGCAAGCCTTGTGCTCAAGGCGCTCACCATTGCGAAAGGCGGTGAGGTATTTGTCACCAAGATGCCCGTGGCAAGGATATCCGACCTGGCCGAAGTGCTGATAGAGACAATGGCCCCGGTCTTCGGCCGAAAGCCATCGGACATCAGGACCGTCGGGATCGGGGCAAAGCCCGGAGAGAAGCTTTACGAGGAGCTGATGAGCGACGAGGAGGTATCCCGTTCCATGGAGCTCGATGACATGTTCGTCATAACCCCGGCGTTCAAATCCATATACCAGTCCATCGATTATTCGTACTCGGACGTGGTTTCCACCGGCCTCAAAAGGTCCTATGTGTCCGCCACGGAAACTCCCCTTGAGAAGGGCGAGCTCAGGGAATATCTGCTTAAAAACGGGCTGCTTGAGAACAAGGGGGCGGACCATGCCGGCCTGGCGGCGGAGGGGGCGGCATGAGGGTCCTGGTCCTGGGGGCGGACGGTTATCTCGGGTGGGCCACCTGCATGCATTTTTCCGCCAGGGGGCACGAGGTCACTGCCGTGGACAACTATTTCCGGCGCTACGCCTCAAAAAAACTGGGCTGCCCGCCGCTCATCCCGACCCCCTCCCTTCCCAAGAGGGCAAAGACATGGAAGGCCATGGGGGGCAAGGCCATTCGGGTGCTCACGGGGGACATTACTGATTACGATTTTCTCCTTCCGGTATTTGGCGGCTGCCGTCCGGAGGTGGCGATACATTACGCGGAGCAGCCTTCGGCGGCCTATTCCATGATGCACAGGGACGCTGCGGCCTTCACGGTGCAGAACAACCTTGTGGGCACGCTTAACCTTGCATATGCGGTCAAAGAGACGGGCGCGGCCTGCCACATAGTAAAACTCGGGACGATGGGGGAGTACGGGACGCCTGACATAGACATAGAGGAGGGGTGGATCGAGATAGAGCACAAGGGCAGAAAGGACAAGTTCCTTTTCCCCAGGCAGGCCGGATCCATCTACCACACCTCGAAGATACAGGACACCGACCTGCTGTGGTTTTTCGCCAGGACCTGGGGGCTGTCAGTCACGGATCTGATGCAGGGCCCAGTCTATGGCATATCCACTGAGGAGGACGGCATGTATCCTGACCTTATGCCCAATTTCAATTACGACGAGGTCTTCGGCACGGTCCTGAACCGGTTTGTCGTCCAGGCGGTAGCCGGGCATCCGTTGACGGTTTACGGGAAGGGAGGGCAGGTAAGGGGGTATATCAATATCAAGGACACCCTGCAGTGCGTTTATATGTCTTCCATGTGTCCGCCCGGGCCTGGGGAGCTAAGGGTTTTCAACCAGGTGACCGAGACCTTTTCGGTAAACGAACTGGCCATGATGGTGGAAAAGACCGGGAAAAAACTTGGGTACGAAGTGAGGGCCGAGCATCTGGAAAACCCCAGGGTGGAGCAGGAGGAGCATTATTATAACCCTAAGTACACCGGCCTCATGGAGCTGGGCCTGAAACCCCACTACCTTACCGGGGAGGTCCTGGAGGACATGTTCAGCCTGGTCGCAAGCTACAGGCAAAGGATAAACAGGGATGCCATTTTCAGGGGCATCAAATGGAGATGAAGGCAAAAGGCAAATGAAATTATTTTCACACCTGCTGCCGTATCTGCTCCTGGTCAGTTTCTCGGCCGGACCTATGAACGGTTTTGGCCTCTCCAAATTGGAGGCCGTAAACAGGACCCCATATGACGGGGTGGCGATCCGGCTGACAGGCCAGTACGACACTGCGCGGCACAGCATGGAGGACTTTGACGGCCCGGTAAAGCTTTTCAGGCGGAGGTCGCGCAAACAGGTATGGCCGTGGCTTTTTTTTAACAGGTTTCTTGGAAGCAGGGCGGGCGACAAAAACCATTCGCCACTTTCAGGCGCGCCCGCTTTCAGACGGATAAGAGGCATGGACATATACAACAAAGACGGTGCGCTCGGCGACTTTTTTGAAAGGATGGGAATGGCCCTGTCCATAGCAAGATCGCTTGGGTCTCCGGGCATCGTAATTGATCCGGAGTTTTACAATGATTACGAATTTGAGGATATCCGTGTGCTGGCCGGGCGTATTGGCAGACCCGAAGCGGAAGTGGAGCGGGGGCTTGAGGCCATCGGGGCACGGATGTGCGACATCGCAAATCAGAAATACCCGGGGTGCACGATATGGTTTCTTGCGACCGGGCTCACAAGGACAAGGCGCGCCCCCGCGGGCGGAAGGCAGTACATGAGGTCTTTCACCTACATAGTGCAAGGCCTTCTTGAGCGCGCAAAAAGCACCCGCTCTGGGATCATTTTGGTAAGCGGCGGGGAGATAACGGTTGGCTACTGCCCGCAAAACATTCAGGACCTGCGGGAGCACATAAGGCGCAGGCAAATGGATTATGCCCCTCTGCTAAAGGCATACCCCAACCTGCAGCTTGGGGGGACGGCCGCCCCATGGATGAGCAGGCGGGAGAAGACCGGCTGGATGAGGCTGCGCAAGTGCGGGACCTCGAAGATAGCAGGCATCGAGGAGTTTGAGCCGCTGGTAAAGGAACTGATGGCTTCCTACCGGTATGTATGGGTCTACAGCGCCTGGGCGGGAGGCTACGACCCTTTCAAGGATGTGGCCAGCGCGTTTCCTGCGGGGGCAAGAGGGCGGATTGGAAATTAAAGTGCGGGAAGCTGCGCCGCGGGAAACGCGGACGGCCGGGGGCCGGGCCATACGCGGGCGCCTGCTTGCAAAAAATACCATCTACAACCTGCTGGGCCAGGTCATTCCCATGATTGCGGCCTTTCTGGCCATCCCTGTGCTTATAAGGGCGCTTGGCGCGCCCCGCTTCGGTGTCCTCTCCCTGGCCTGGATGGTGGTCGGGTACTTCGGTCTTTTCGATATGGGGGTGGGGCGGGCAACGACCAAGTTTGTTGCTGAAAACCTTGCCGCGGGACAAACCCGTACGGTTTCAAAACTGATCTGGACCTCAATGGGCATGCTTGGGGCCTTTGGGCTTTTTGCGGGGATAACGCTTGCCCTGTCGGCCCATGTCCTGGCCACGAGACTGCTGAATGTGCCGCAGGCGCTGAGGCCGGAGACGGTAAAGGCCTTCCGCATGCTTGCCCTCTCGCTTCCGTTTGTGCTTGGGACCGCCGGGACGCGGGGGGTGTTGGCGGCGCAGCAGCGCTTCGGGACGATAAACGCGATCAAGGCCCCGGCAAGCGTGGCCTCCTTCATCATCCCGATAGTGGTGGTCCGGTTCACTAACAGTCTTTATCCGATCACCGCGGCCCTTGTGGCGGGCAGGGTCATTGTGTTCATGATATATTTTTACTTCTGTCTTAAGTGGACGCCCGGCATGAGGAAGTGGAGCCTTCCGGGGACCTCGCTCGCCAGAAAGATGCTTGGTTTCGGGACTTGGGTGACCATCTCCAACGTCGTAAGCCCGCTCATGGATTATATGGACAGGTTCGTTATAGGGGCCATGCTCACGATGAGCGCCGTGGCCTACTACTGCACCCCTTTCGATATGGTATCAAGGCTGTGGATAATACCGGGCAGTCTCATGGGGGTGGCGTTTCCGGTCTTCAGCGCGACCTTCGGGCGGGATCCCGCCAGGTTCGCAACGCTTTACGAGCGCGCCTCCAAATACGCCATAATGGGGGTTGCCCCGGTCTCCATGGCGCTTGTGGTGATGGCAAGGCCCCTGCTTTCTTTCTGGATCGGAAGGGAGTTTGCCTCCCACGGGACGGCGGTCCTGCAGATACTTGCGATTGGGGTTTTCATAAACGCCTCGGCGCAGGCCCCCTACACCGCTATACAGGGGATGGGAAGGCCGGACCTTACGGCCAAATTCCATCTGCTTGAGCTGCCCATATATATAACGGTCCTGCGGCTCGCGGTGCCTGCCATGGGCATTACCGGCGCGGCGCTTGCATGGACGCTTCGGAACACGGTAGACGCGGTCCTCCTGCACTGGTGCGCGGGCAGGATGATGCCCGCAGAAAGAAAGAGGTCCGGCTACCACGCATTTGCTTTTCCGCTGCTGCTTGCGGTGATGGCCATGTCCGTTTTTCTGACCAGGGGCATGAGGGCCTTCGGGCCGAGGCTTGCATACCTTCTTTGCCTCCTGCCTCCACTTTTCTGGCTCCTCTGGCGCTTTTTAATGGACCCGGAGGAAAAGGCGCTGTTTACGGGCTTTTTCTGCAACCTATTATAAAAACAAAAAACAAGGATATGAACGCCGGCGGTCCAAGGGTCTGCATCCTCATACTCAACCGGAACGGGTGGGGCGACACCATAGAGTGCCTGGAGAGCGTGTTGCGCATCTCCTATCCCAACTATGCGGTGGCAGTGGTTGACAACTG
>JAJYJB010000080.1 GCA_021789735.1 Nitrospirota bacterium | reverse complement strand
CATCTGCCTGCCAGAATCTGATCGGAGGGCGGATGCACCTGTTTTTGGGGAAGATGAAAAATGTAAATTTACAGCTCCGGGGCCCCGCGGACGATCCGGGTCCAGGCGGCGGGGGTGCGTTTGCCCGGAGGGAGATCTTCCCGTTCGACAGGCCCATAAGGCACTATGAATTCAGCGATATGAACCGGGCCATCCGCGACACAAAAAACGGCAGGACAATAAAGCCCGTGCTCAGGTTCTCTCCACAGGAGCCTTTTTGATTTTTTTGATTTCTTTGACCATCAGACCTTCGCCTCCTCCCCGGGCCTTGACGGCGGGGCCATGAACTCCGGCCCGACCGGCGAGGGTATGTTTCTCCGGATGATCTCGTCTATCGCTTTTTTTGCGTCCTCATCGATCATCCAACCCATTGTGCCTTCAAGCGGATCAAACTGACCGGGGTTGCGCACGCCCCATAGGGCAATATCCGCACCCTGGTCAAGCACCCACCGGACCGCCAGCTCCAGCACGGTTTTCTGGTACCTCGTTTTTGCGAATCTGGCAAGCTCGTCCACCGCCATAAGGTATTTGCCAAAAAGCGGCTGTCTGAATTTCGGGTCCCTGTTCCTTAGGTCGTCGCCAAAAAATACGGCGTCCGGCCTCATCTTGCCCGAAAGCAGGCCGCGGCACAGCGCCCCGTAGGCCATCACCGCGATGCCCTTTTCCCTGCAATAAGGGAGGATGTCTTTTTCGATGGCGCGCTCAAACAGGTTGTAAGGGGGCTGGCAGACGTGAAGCGGGGCGACCTGCCGGAACCTCTCCATCTGCTCCACGGTGAAGTTGCTCACCCCGATGGCCCTGATCTTTCCCTGTTCGAAAAGGAGGTTCATCGCCCCCGCGGTTTCCTCTACCGGGACAAGCGGGTCCGGCCAGTGAACGTGGTAGATGTCCACGTGGTCGGTCCTCAGCCTGCGCAGGGAATCTTCTATCTCCTGCCTTATCCTTTCGGCCGAGGCGTTGCGGAAGACGCGGCCATCTTTCCACTCGATGCCCGTCTTCGTGGATATGTAGACCTCCTGGCGTACGGCGGCGATGGCCCTGCCCACTATATCTTCCGAAAGGCCAAACCCGTAGGCTGGAGCGGTATCTATGATGTTCAGGCCCTTTTTCAGGCCGGCCTGAATTGCCGCTATCGCCTCGGTCTCGTCGGAGCCTCCCCACATCCATCCTCCTATTGCCCAGGTGCCGATGCAGACGCGCGTGGCCTTTATGCCTGTGTCCCCGATTAGTGCATATTCCATTTTTTGCGTGTGCCTCCTTGCGGCGTGTATTGCCCGTTTGAAGGGAAGGGCGCTGCCAGAAAGGCCATCACGGCGCAGAATGCAAGCGTGAACAGCCCGGCCTTTCCCTTATTTTTTGTTTCCATGTGCGTCACTTTCCTTTCCTGCTCCGGCCGCATCGCCCCAGAGCTCCCCCAGGCGCAGGTCGCGTCCGCACTGGGCGCGGTATGCCTCGTAGAGATTGGGGTTTTTAAGGTAATACTTCCGGTGATATTCTTCGGCGGGGTAAAACTCTCCGGCCGGTAAGATCACGGTGGCAACGGGCCCTTCCAGCCTTACCGCCTCCTGCAGCCGCACCAGGGACTCCTCCGCAAGGCGTCGCTGCCGCTCGCTGAAATAAAAGACCGCTGTCCGGTATTGCGGCCCCACATCGCAGAATTGCCGGTCCCTGACCGTGGGGTCTATGTTCCGCCAGAAGACGTCAAGGAGCCTTTCATAGTCCACTTTTTCGGGGTCGTAAACTACGAGGACCGCCTCGGCATGCCCGGTCTGCCCCGATGAGACCTCATCATAAGTGGGGTCTTTTTTGTGCCCGCCCGTATAGCCCGGCGTAACGGAGACCACCCCGCGGACCTGGTCAAAGGCGTGTTCCATGCACCAGAAACACCCTCCGGCGAAGGCGGCCCGCCGGAGCCTTCCGGTTTCGCTGCCGCCGGCCGCGCCGCTTTTTTCTTCTGGCATAGAGGAAGGGCCTCCTTTTTTAGGTGGGTGCCCGGTCCTTTCTTCACGGCGGTGGCTCCCTAATCAGATTGCACCAGATAAGCGACCCGGTGTCAATGCCTGTGCTATAATCTTCTGTCTTTGCTCATAACGGGGAAAAGCGGGAAAGACCAAACCAAAAAGCCAGAAATATAAAAAATGCTTCTGCATCACCGTTTCATAGAAACAGCCAAAAAGTACCCTGCGAAAACCGCAATCGTGGACTGCACAAGCGGCAGGTCTATCACCTACTACAAGGCGCTGGTCCTGGCGCTTGCCCTTTCGAGAAGGATGGGCAAATTCGGGGACGGCTCCGTGGGTATCATGCTGCCGCCGGGGGCAGGCTGCGCGCTTTCCGTCCTTGGGGTCCTCATGAGCGGCAGGACGCCGGTGATGATCAACTATTCGACAGGCACCGTTTCGGGCGGGGCCGCCTTGAATGTGGAATACGCCCAGAAGAAGTGCCATTTCAAAACCGTGGTCACATCGAGGGCTTTCATTGACAGGATAGACTGCCCGTTTGTGCAGGGAATGGTCTTCATCGAGGACATTATCGGAGGGCTTACCGCTTTTGAAAAAATGAGGGCTGCGGCGCTGGCCAAAATGCCGGTCCCTTTCATACTGAGGGAGGTCCGGGATGGAGGGGAAGACGGCAACGCGGCCATCCTTTTTACAAGCGGCAGTGAGAAGGAGGCGCGGGCGGTCCAGCTGACCCACAGGAACATCCTTTCAAACATAAGGGATTTCAGCGGCTTCTTCGAACTGTCCGAAAAGGACAGGATGCTCTCCATCCTGCCTTATTTCCATATCTTCGGGTTCAACCCGAACCTCTGGACCCCCCTTTATCACGGGATGACCATCGTCGCCTATGCCAACCCGCTGGACTACAAAAAGATATGCGACATAAGCCGCGTCTGGCGGCCCACGATTCTCCTTGGGACGCCAAGCTTCTTCTGGGGATACCTGCGGAAGTCGGCCCCTGGGGATTTCGGGAGCGTGCGCATGGCCGTCTGCGGCGCGGACAAATGCCCGGAGGCGCTGAGGACGGGCTTCATGAAAAAGCACAACATAGTCCTTTATGAAGGCTACGGGGCCACGGAGACCTCTCCGGTCATTTCGGCAAACACGCCCTCGCACAACAGGCCGGGCAGCGTCGGGATGGCACTGCCGGGCGTATCGGTCCGCATCGAGGACCGCGAGACGGCGGATGCCTGCCCTGCGGGTGTGACCGGCCGGATAATGGTGAAGGGCGAGCTCGTCATGAATGGCTACGCGGACGACGCGGAAGAGACCGCGAGGCGCATCCGGGACGGGTGGTACGATACCGGGGACATGGGTTTTCTGGATGAGGATGGGTATCTGTGGTTTGCGGGCAGGCTGAAGAGGTTCGTAAAGGTAGGAGGGGAGATGGTGTCCCTGGTGCAGGTGGAGGAGGCGCTTGAGAAGGTCCTTCCGGAAGGGGTCTTTGGCTCCGTGACGGCGGTGCCCGATGAGGTAAAGGGGCAAAGGCTGGTGGCTGCCGTGACCCAGGAGATAGACGAGCCCAAAACCATAAAGCGGCTGATGGAACACCTTCCCAACATAGCGGTCCCCAAGCAGTTCGTCGTCCTTGCGGAGCTCCCGAGGACCGGGACGGGGAAGATAGATTTCAGAAAGGTAGGGGAGACGATAGGCGGCCTGACAAGGCGCGCTCCCCTCCTTTGACGCCTTGCAGCGGATTTGTTTACCTTAAGACGATCATGCGCCGTTTTCTGAAATTTTTTCTCCTTATCATAGGCGTAGGGGCGATCATATATGTGTCCGCCGCGCATTCCAGGCCCAGGGAAAGCACCCTCGCAAAGATAAAAAAACGCGGTTATCTGCTCTGGGGGTCCGATGCCGAGGGCGGCGCGCCCTACGTTTTCCCGGACCCCAAAAACCCCTCAAGGCTTATAGGGTTCGAGGTGGACCTGGCAAACGCCATCGCGCGGCAGCTTGGCGTAAGGGCCGTCCAATCCCAGAACGCATGGGACAGCCTGATACCTGCGCTTGAGCGGGGCGACTTCGACTTCGCCATGAATGGCATCGAGATAACCAAAACCAGGATGAAGCGCGTTTTGTTCAGCGCGCCCTATTACGTCTACACCGAGCAGCTCGTGGTGCGCAAGGGCGACTCCTCGATCAAAAGCATGGCGGACCTGAAGGGGAAAAAGGTGGGTACGCTCTCCGGCACGGTGGCCCAGGACATTCTCATGGGGATGGGCGGAGTGAATGTAAAGATATACTCCGGCCAGGTGGAGCCTTATCAGGACCTTGCCCTTGGCAGGCTGGACGCCGTCCTGCTGGACCTGCCCATTGCCGCTTACTACGCCAAACCCAACCCCATGCTGAAATACGCAGGGCCGCCGGCCGGAGAGGGGCTTTACGCCATAGCCATGCGCAAAAACGACAAGCAGCTAAAGAAGAAGCTGGATAAGATACTTCTAAAGCTGTACCGCAACGGCGAACTCAAAAAGATATATGAAAAATGGGGGCTTTGGAACAGCAAGCAGGAGAAGCTGGCGACGTTCTTCAAAAACAAAAACTCAAAGGCCGAGACACTCGACGAAAGCCGGAGCGCGCCCATAAAGAACTTTTTCCCAATGCTGCTTAAGGGTGCAGGGGTAACGGTGCTCATTTCGGTCTCATCTATGGCCCTTGCCATCGCCTTCGGGCTCATTCTGACGCTCTTGCGGCTTTATGCCGGGACGCCCTTCGATTGGCTGGCCACGGCCTATATAGAGGTCTACAGGGGCACGCCGCTGCTTATCCAGCTCTATATCCTCTACTACGGGCTGCCCAACATAGGCATCTCCCTTAACCCGGTGATGGCGGCCTTCCTGGGGCTTGGGATGAACTACGCCGCGTATGAGTCCGAGCTGTATAGGGCCGGGATAAACGCCGTGCCCCACGGGCAGATGGAGGCCGCGCTCTCTCTGGGCATGCCAAAAGGGCTCGCCATAAGACGGGTTGTTTTGCCCCAGGCGGTGCGCATCGCCCTGCCTGCCATAACGAACGACTTTATCGCCCTTTTCAAGGACTCCTCCCTGGTCTCGGTGATCGCGATGGTGGAGCTGACCAAGACCTACAGCATGCTTGCAGCAAGCACTCTGCGTTTCTTCCAGCTTGGCATCATCACCGCGATGCTCTACTTTGGCATGAGCTATCCCCTTTCCCTTCTTGCAAGAAGGCTTGAAAAAAAGCTCAAGAAGGACAGGCGATGATAACCGTCCGTGACCTGCATAAGTCTTACGGGGTAAACCGGCTTTTCTCGGGCATCTCCCTGCAGGTGGAGAAGGGCGAGGCGGTGGTGCTCATAGGCCCCTCCGGCAGCGGCAAGAGTACAGTGCTTCGCTGCATAAACGGGCTTGAGGCGTTCGACAGCGGGGAGATAACCGTGGGCGGCATAGAGCTGCACTCAATAAACACGAAAAGGCCTTCGAAGGATGACGCCGAAAGGATAAGAAAGGTGCGGCTGAAGCTTGGAATGGTCTTTCAGCAGTTCAACCTGTTCCCGCATATGACCGTGCTTCAGAACGTGACCGAGGCCCCCGTGCGGGTCCTGGGCATGCGCAGGGCGGAGGCCGAGGCGCAGGCCGTGGAATTTCTGAGGCAGATAAACCTGGAGCGGAAGGCTGACAGCTACCCGGCCCAGCTTTCGGGCGGCGAGCAGCAGCGCGTGGCGATAGCCAGGGCGCTTGCCATGCGGCCGGAGGCGATGCTTTTCGATGAGCCCACCTCCTCGCTGGACCCTGAGATGGCCGGAGAGGTGCTTTCCGTCATAAGGAGGCTCGTGGACGAGGGGATGACCACAATAATAGCCACCCACGAGATGGGCTTTGCCAGCGAGGTGGCCGACAGGGTGGTGGTGTTCGACAAGGGGGCGGTCATAGAGACGGGCCCCCCGGCGGAGATATTCAAAAACCCGAAAGTCCCCAGGACAAGGGAGTTTTTGAACAGGGTGCTCGGGAGGTTTTAGTTTAAAAAACTTTTGACTCGTTCAAATATCGCTTATGGAAGTATTGTTTATTTTACCACCCTTTTATCACCATGATAGTCCCGTGACGGCAGCATCCCGGGGCCTGTATTGCCGTTGCCATCCATCCAGTTTGGCTGGTATATGCCCAGCATGTCAGATTCCATGAGAATTTGTTGGGATGCCGGATCGGGAATCCTATTTTTGAGTACGTTATGCTCATTATTTAAAAACCAGATTCCCGGCGAATAGGTAGACGCATAAAATAGAAGGGCAAAAACAAAAAAAGCCAGCCCGAATCTTTTCAATTTTTTTTTGTTTTCCTTATCCTTTAAAAAATCAAGCCCTGCGAGATATAACAAGGAGATTAGCAGTAACGGGTACAATGAGTAACGGGGAATTAACACCGCATTTTGCAAACCACGGCTTCCTCTGCCGATGGCGATCTCGATGCTTATCAATATTATCAAGAGTATGGCCCAAAAAACGAAACCGCCGTTTCTTTTGTAAAGACCCTTTACCGCCAGATAAACAAAAAAGGCGATAAAGGCCAGGCCGCATGCCACGCTTGCGTAAAAGCCATAGAAAAAGAAAGGTGTAGATAAGACTGCAGGGGAATGAGCGAAACTGTATAAGATATAAGGCCCAAAAAAAGTGTTGCCCAGGTTCGCCAAACTGAATAGCATAATGTGCAAGGGGTTTTTCATATAGATAGGAGCCGAAGAGGGATTTACATATTTCAAAAAATAAAAAAAGACTAAAAGCAGAAAGGATGCCGCCAGCGACGAAATAAAAAAATCGGCATACCTTTTTTGGCTGACAAGGGCCATCAGGGCTACGGGAATTAATACAAACCCAGTCCCACTGGTAAAAATTGATGCAGCCATTAAAAAAAGCGAGCAGATAAGCCCCGCAGTTCCGGGACGCTTCGTCAATACATAAATGGAAGCCAGAGGGAAAAAAACCCCAAAATAATTCTGGATCGAGCTCATGGCCCAATTCATTGGACTCCAATGGGTAAGATTAAACATCATCAGCATCACCGGAATAAAATATGCCGGATTCAGTCTTGAACTTCCCAGTTCTGTGTAAAGGATATAAACCGCCAGCATCCAGCCGATGCTGCCTAAGATCATAAGTTGCACAAAATTCACCCGGCCATTGGCCGCATACTGGGCCAGTTCCACAATATGATTAAAAAACAGCCTGTATTCCCAATGCTGTCTGAAAAGAAGGCTGAATTTTTCGTGAAAACCATTTGCCTGAATAAACCGGTTCAGGAAATCCAGGACAACCTGGTAATCATCCTTATTAGGCACATTAGCGCCATATTTCAACAGCGCATGCAAGTAGAGGACAAGCGGGGTGACAAGTACCAGTGCGATTGCCGTATTCCAGGCAACTCTGAGATGGCTTTTCTCCTGTACTGCCATGCCTTTTTTTTCTAATTCCATATGCACCTGTTCATTTTGATCCTCTCGAACTTACACTATACGAATCCACGGCCCCGGTGTTTTTCATGAGATTGCCACTTCCTTTCGTCGAAATCGGAAGCGGCGGGCCGCATTATACTATGCAGCTGCCTTCTTCCTGTCAAGGGATTTCTGCCGCAAGGCGGCATCCAGTTTGGGTATATCCTCAAATTGACTGATGGGCCTTGAGGGAAAGCTGAAAACCGGCAAGATAACCAAAAAAAACGGGCACCCGGGCAGCCAGTACAGGGCCTTGACAATTCCCCGCCATGCTGAGAGCCTTAAGATAAGCAGACACGGAAAGGAGGACACTGCCATGATGTGCAGTCTTTCGCAGTTGGATGGGGCCAGCCTGGACGAGGTCAAGGCGGTCGAAAAGAGGATGGGAAAGACGCTGCTTGCCTACAGCTGCTATGAGACCAGGCCGGTGGAGCTCTCGGCGGGAGAGTTGGACGAGATACAGAAGCTCGAAAAGAAGCTTGGGATATTTCTTGTGGCCGTGAAATGAAAAAAGGCGGCAGGGAAAGGACCGCTTCCTTTTTCATGGACCTGTCTCAAAATTGATTTTGAAGCGAAAGGGAGGTGAAATGTGGCAGACAAGGAAGAAAGGGGAAACCGCCCGGAGGCGCAACGGGGTCCCCAAAAAGCAATGTCTTTTTGGGGCAAGAGCAGCGCTGCGTTGAGGCCGGTTTATCCCTTGGTGACACCGTATGCCACGATTGCAGCCTCTTGCAGCCAGAAGCGATTTTGAGACAGGTCCTAAATGAGCCCTTTTCTCCTTGCCGTCTCAAAAAGCCCGTAGACGCGCAGGTCCACGCTGTCTCCCGCCCGCTGGGAGCTGTAAAGGAAATCGGCAAGGGAGTCCGCAGGCACCCGTATTGCCTCTATCTCCTCAGTCTCGTCCCCGGGGAACAGTGCCCTGGTTTCTTCCGGCGCCATCGTTGCCTTCCTTGCGATGACCGCGGTCCACTTCTCCGCGTTTGAGCCCGTGGAAATGACGTTCTCGATGAGCACGGAATAGTCCTGCCCGTCAAACCCGGTCTCTTCGATAAGCTCCCTCCTGGCCGCCTCCATAAGCGCCTCGCCCGGGTTGACGAGCCCCGCTGGAAACTCTATCGCGTAGTTGCCCAGGACCACCCGGAACTGCCTTATGAGGATAAGCTCGCGCGCCTCGGTCACCGGGACAATTATCACGACCCCGTCGGAGCCGGCCCTGTCAACCGCCTCCCAGGTGCGTACCACCCCCAGGTTGTCCCGGTATGTTATGCGGATGGTCTTGAGAAAATTCCCCTTCCACAGCGTTTCCCTTCCAAGTATCTCCATCAGTTCTCCCTTTTTTGGATTATCCAGTCCACCCGGCCCAGAAGGCGGTATGTCCCTGCGTCTGCTTCCAGTTCCTTCCTGGGCAGCTCTATAGGAGGGAAATTAGGGTTGTCGGACCTGAGGATCAGCTTCTCGTATCCCACGAAGACCCTCTTGATGACCGCCCCTTCATACGGCAGCCAGAAGGCATAGATGTCCCCGCTTACGATGTTTTGCACCATGGTGTTCACTCCGGCGACCGCCCCGTCCCATATGGCGGGCTCCATGGACCGGCCGCGCACCTTTACCGTCACGATGCCCGGCCCGCTGAAGTCCGCCGGAAGAGTTATCGTCTCTACCGGCTCGTATTCGGAGAACTCCTTGGGCATCCTCGCGCCCGCGAGCGTGAACACGGGGACGCGGGCGAACTCCTCCCCGTAAGTCGCCTCGCGAAGGGAAAGCTCTTTTCCGCCTGGCTTCTGCTGTGCCGCCTTCGGAATGGGCTTCAGGACTGGCCTGCCGTGATAGGAGGCTAACGGTTCCCTTGTGAAGGCCCCGTGCCCGGTGAGGAGCCAGTTTGGATTTATATCCGTATGTCGAATTATAAGGCTCAGCGTGTCTGCGGATGGCTTCGTCTTTCCGTTTTCGATATCGGAGAGCGTGCCTTGCGAAATGCCTATTTTTTCCGAAAATTCTTTTACTTTTAAGCCATTGCTAGTCCTGTACCCTTTTATCCTTTTGCCTATGGTCATTTTCTGGCACCTCTTGACAATTTATCGTCATGACGATTATATTTATCGGGAGTTGCGGGAAGGGGGCGTTTTTCTGGGGTGAAGAGGCCGCTTGTCAAAACCATTGCACAGCCGTCCGGCGCGGCGCTGTGCATGTCTGCCGGGAAAGATGGAGACCCGGGCCTCCGGCGTATGCTGCTCAAAGGGCATATCTTTTTCGTCATCATATCGGTATTCCGATATTTTATCCGCGGAATTGGTTTTTTTCAAATTTTTTTTATCTTTGCCTTATCTCCGCGCATTTTGATTTTTTGAAAGGTGGTCTTTTGAAATGAGCAGAGGCTGGCTGGAAGAAGTTGCTAGCGAGATGGTGCCCGACGACCTTCCGGAGGCCTACAGGGCCGTGGCCATGGTAGTAGGTGTTGAAAACGCCCTGAAACTCTCCCAGGAACTGGGAGGACTGCCTTTTTATTTTCCAAAAATAGGGACGCTTATCTCAAAGAAGCGCGATGATTACATAAGGCGCGAGTTCAATGGCGGAAACTACAGGGAGCTTGCCAGGAAATACGCCCTCACTGAGGCCTGGGTGCGGCGCATCGTAAGCCACCGGTAAAAAGCCGGAAGCGATGCCCCCCAAACATATCAGTGCAAAAATGGCGGAAAAGACCGGGGCTGGAAAAACTGAAAGCCGTCTGGAGGGGCCTCTTTACGCGGGGAGGCCGTTTAAGTAAACTTAAATGGAGAGGTGTTTGATTTTTTCTTAACCTTGCCCTTGAAAAATAAAAACCCTATTAAGGAAGTACGGCTTATGAAAAGAAAAAGACCGCTGGCCTTGCTGCTGGTTTTTGGCTTATTTTTAATGCTGGCTTTTTTTGCGGCCTCTCGGAACGCGCGAGCCGTTCTTGGCGGGCCGGTTGATTCCGTGAACAAGGATGCCGCCGCCATGAAGGCGCAGGGCAGCCAGGTGAAAGCGCAGTGCGGCTACAGCGTCCACGAGATAACTTCCTCTTCACTGACCCTGCGGGAGTATGTTTCACCTGGCGGGACCGTTTTCGGGATAGCATGGGACGGGCAGTTGAGCCCGAATTTAAGCTACCTGCTTGGCTCCTATTACAGCCAGTACCATAAAGCCAGGCGGCAGATGCCCCCGGCGCACGGCAAAAAGTCCCTGCGCGTGCAGGCAAATGATGTGGTGGTGGAGAGATGGGGGCACATGAGGAGCATGCACGGCAGGGCCTGGGTGCCTTCGCTTCTGCCCACGGGAATAAGTCCCGATATCGTCAGATGAAGCGGAAATGAGGACAACGGGGACGAAAAAAAATAAAAATATCCGGCTG
>JAJYJB010000079.1 GCA_021789735.1 Nitrospirota bacterium | reverse complement strand
ATCAGCGCGGAGAAGCCGCAGGCGATCGTACATTTTGCCGCCGAGACCCATGTGGACAGAAGCATCCTGGACCCCGCCTCTTTTATAAGATCTAACGTCATAGGCACGGAAAACCTGCTGGAACTTGCGCTGCGGCACGGCATCGAAAAGTTCATACATATATCCACTGATGAGGTATACGGGGAGCTTTCCGCCGGGGAGGAAAAGTTCAGGGAGGACAACTGCCTTCTTCCGAACTCCCCTTATTCCGCGAGCAAGGCCTCCGCTGACATGTTCGTCCGGGCCTTCAGGAAGACATACGGGCTGCCGGTGACCACCATCAGGCCTTCAAACAACTACGGCCCCTGGCAGTACCCGGAAAAGCTTATCCCCCTCGTGATAGCCAAGGCCATACGCGGGGAAAACATACCGATGTACGGCAAGGGGGAAAACATAAGGACATGGCTTTTCGTGGAGGACTGCGCGGAGGCGGTCATGCGCATTCTTGAGGCGGGGAGGCAGGGAGAGACGTACAACATAGGCAGCAGCGAAGAGAAGATGAACAGGGACGTGATAGTCTCCATCCTCCGGCTCCTTGGCAAGACAGAAGAGCTCATAACATTTGTGCCAGACAGGCCGGGGCACGACTTCAGATATGCCGTGGACACCACGAAAGTGGAGACGGAGACGGGCTGGAAGCCCCGCGTCCGCTTCGACGAAGGGATCGGGCGCACGGTCCGGTGGTACAGCGAAAACAGTGGCTGGCTCTTCAAGAAAGAGGCGGAGGCACGGGCCTTCACCGGGCAGCTTAAAAAGCGTTTCGAAGAGATGAAAAGCGGCAGGGGCTTTTCTTTCGCCTCCTGATGCTGAAGGTTGCCCTCATAGGACCAAACGGACAGCTGGGCTCCGAGATAACCGCCGCCAAACCCGACGGCATTGAGCTCGTCCCGCTTGTAAGGGCCACGCTGGACATAACCAGGCCCGGGGAGGCGGAGACCGTTTTGACCGGGCCTCGCCCGGACGTCATCATAAACACTGCGGCCTATGTCCGGGTGGATGACGCAGAGGAGGAGGCGCAGGAGGCCTTCAGTGTCAATGCCCTGGGGGTAAAGAACCTGGCCATGGCCGCCAGGAAGGCCGGGGCGGTCCTGGTCCACATAAGCACGGACTATGTGTTCGACGGCGCAAAAAAACCTTCCTCTTACAACGAAGGCGATACCCCAAACCCCCTGAACACCTACGGCATATCGAAGCGCGCCGGAGAGCTTTATGCGGCAAACTTCACCGGCAGCCATTACATAGTGCGGCTTGCCGGCCTGTATGGCAGGGCCGGCGCCAGCGGCAAGGGAGGAAACTTCGTTTACACCGTGCTTAACAAAGCGAAAAAAGGCGAGCCAATGAGGATAGTGGATGACATACACATGTCCCCCACGAACGCCGCCGACGCGGCCAGGGAGATATGGCGTCTCCTGACCGAAGAGCGGCCCTTCGGGCTCTATCATGCCTCGAACGGCGGGGTGTGCAGCTGGTATGAGTTCGCGGTCAAGATAGCGGAACTGGCAGGCCTCAAGGCCGATATCACCCCCGTCCTCCATACGGAATACAAAACGAAGGCAAGAAGGCCCCTCTGGTCTCCGCTTGAGAGCGTAAGGGGCATAAGGCCAAGGGAATGGGAAGACGCGCTTAAGGATTTTATCGGCTCTTTGCCCCTGTCTTAGAAAAACGCCTGGTGGTATATATCCTCATTCTTAACTGGAACAACTGGGAAGACTCCAGGACTTGCCTGGATGCCCTCCTGGAACAGGACTATCCGGATTTCCGGCTGGTTTTGCTGGATAACGGCTCTTCGGATGGGCCCGAAGAAAAATTCCGGAGCTGGGCGCTTGAGGCCGGGACCGGCTTTGTAAGTTATGCCAGGCAGGAGGCGCAGGCTGGGGGCGCCCGGGTGAAGAGGATGCCAAAGAAAAAGAGGCCCCCGGCAAAAGGTCCCTTGTGTTCATCCAAAATGGCGAAAACCTTGGCTATTCGGGCGGTAACAATGTAGGATTGAGATATGCTCTTTCTAAAAGTGATCTTGAATACGTCTGGCTTCTGAACAATGATACCCTACCGGAAAGGAGGGCCCTTTCGGCGCTGGTTTCCTGCGCAAGGCGGACAGAGGCGGCAATGGCGGGGTCGAAACTTCTCTATGCCCACCAGCCCGATACTCTTCAGATGGCCGGGGGAGGCATGATATGGCCCGCCGCGGGGAACTCTTTTATTGCCGCTTCCGGTCAGAAGGATGATGGGCGGTGGGACGAGCCTTTCACCCTGGATTATGTATGCGGGGCCAGTCTTCTTGCAAGCAGAGAGGTGCTTTTGCGGGCGGGGCTTCTTGATGAAAGATATTTCCTGTATTGGGAGGATGCGGATTGGGGCGCGCGGGCCCGCCGGTCGGGATTCAAGCTTGTATACTGCCCGGCCAGCAGGGTGCTGCACAAGGAGGGCGCGACAACCGGCAAAGAGAACGAAAATGGAGCCGGCAGTGGAATAAGTGCAAAGGCGGACTATTATTGGGTGCGCAATGGACTATATTTCACAAAAAAATTCCATCCGTTTTTTTTGTTTTCTGTCCCCCTGGCCTACTTGGCAAAATACACGGTTGTGCGAATGGCCAGGCGGCAGCCCCTTAATCTTAAATATTTCATTTTGGGTTTTCTGGATTTTCTCTACGGAAGGACCGGCCATAAAACCTTTTGATCTAATGCGCTTTTTTTGAATCGGGACCAATGGACGAAGGCAGAACTGAAAACCGGACGGACCACAGCAGGGAGCACCTGGCCAACGAGCGCACGCTGCTGGCCTGGACCAGGACCAGCATAGGGCTCATGGCGTTCGGGTTCGTGCTGGAGAGGTTTGCCTTTTTCATCCGGAGGCTCGTCTTGCTTGAAAAGATCGGATTGAAGGCCGCGGGCCGGGTTGCCGGAGGGCAAAAGAGCCTGGTGATGGGTGAAACCGCGTTCCACACCTCAGGGTTTTCCGCGGTCCTTGGGATAGTGTTTGTGGTCTTCGGCATCGTTTTGGCCGTTTTTGCCTTTGTAAGGTACAGGGAAGTGGAAAAAGAGATAGAGCAGCAGAGGTATCGGCCGAAGGCGGCCCTCAACATGGCGCTTACTGCGTTTGTTCTGGTCGCGGGGATTTTCCTTCTGATAGACCTGATAAAAAGTGTCTGACATGCAGCGCCCGGCGGCATATTTGGCATCTGCCTCTTAAATCCGGCAATTTGTTTAAAAATGTAATACGATTTATCGAAAATGTAATGCGGTAAAAACGGGCAGGAGACCTTGCCAGAAGGCAATAAAGCCGGGGTAATGATGATAAAAAAGCAATTTTTGGGATGATTTCTGATCTAAAAGGTCTTGGCCGGCTTCATGCGGTCCGCAAACTGCATGTCCTCATGCTGCAGAGAAACCCCCACTTGGTATATGCCCATATCCGCCATGACTGCCTGCCACATTATCTTGCCCTTTTTGGGGCCGCTCCAGTGTGCGCAGCGGATCTCTATCTTGGAGCAGTCACTTAAGTTCTTTTCAGTATAAAAACGCATCCCGGTGTCGCTTATGTCCGAGGAGACGCCGTCCACCGACATGCTTAAGTTTTCGTCTTCCTTGAACCTGCACAGACATTTCAAAGGGATGGCCAGACATGTCCTTGGATGGCTCCTTCTATCTTCCATGGACTACCCCTCAAAAAATGAATGGTTTTTTCTTTGTGTTAAAAAACTGGCGCTCCAGGTCACGAGCTAAAAAGTCACAAGCCAAGAAAATCTTCAGGGCTTTGGACGCTTTAAAGGGAAAAAAGAAATGACCATAAGAAATTCAAAAAACTAAAGACCAGGACTTCTTTATCTTAAGTCTCGCATTTTTTTTGCGCATTTCAAGTCTTTTTTGTTTTCATTTTTCGGGCCTGTCTTTTCCGGGGCCCGAAGGGAGCCGGAAATAGAAGACCGAGCCGCGGCCCTCCTCCGATTCCACCCAGATCTTTCCGCCCAGGCGCTCGACTATCCTTTTGCATATGGCCAGGCCGATGCCGGCCCCGGGGCGTTCCGTGGAGCCTTTGACGCGATGGAAGATGTCAAATATCTCATCTCTAGACCCAGCGGGAATGCCTATGCCATTGTCCCGCACGGAAAAAATCCAGAACTTCCTTCCAGTCTCCGGGTCCGTCTGCCTTTCTGCCTGGACGTGCACGCGCGGCGGCTGGTTTCCGCGGAACTTTATCGCGTTTCCGATCAGGTTCTGGAAGACGTGCGGCAGTTGAAAAGGGTCCGTTTGGAGGACTGGCAGTGGACCGTGGGTAACGATCGTTCCACTTTCCCTGATCTGGTCCGCAAGGTTGGCCAGAGCGGAATCCAGGGCAAGAGAACTGTCCGTTCGTTTGAGCTGGAGCTCCACCATGCCTGTCTTGGCATATGCAAGGAGCCCCTTTATGAAATTTTGCATCCGGGTGGTGCTTTCCACGGCGTCAGCCAGAAATTTTTCTTCTTCCGCTCTCAGTTTCCCTTGCAAAAAATGTCTGCGAAACAGCTTCAGACTGCTTGCGATCGAAAGAAGGGGCGCCTGGAGGTCGTGTGAGGCCATATAGGCAAACTGTTCCAGTCCTCTGTTGCTGCTTTCAAGTTCCTCGGCGTATTTTTTTAACTTTTCGTTTGCCTCTTGCAGTTGAGCGGTGCGCTTCCCGATGAGCTCCTCAAGATGGGCATGAGAGCGCTCAAGCTCCTCTTCGGCCTTCTTCCTGGCGGTTATGTCCAGGAACATGGCTATATAGCCCACTACATTTCCGCGGGAACCGAAAATTGCGGAGGTTGACAAGCTCAGGTCTATGAAGGATCCGTCTTTTTTCCGACGCCTTATTTCAAGACCGGTTATAGGACCCCGCATTGCAAGCCCTCTTATTTTGTCGAACTCATCTTTGCTTTCTTCGGGGACGATCGGGTTGATGCGGCCAAGCGCTTCCGTGGCCTTCCAGCCGAACGTGAGCTCAGCCGCCTTGTTCCATATAAGGACCTTTCCATCGGCATCAAGGTTCATGATGGCGACCGGGGAGGACTCGATCATGGCGCGAAGGGTCTCGTTTGATCTTAGAAGGGTCTCCTCCTCAACCGCACATTTGTCCACGGTGGCTTCCAGTTGGGAGATCCTCTGCCTGGCGCGCGCAAGCTCCTTCGAGAGCAGCTCCGTATCCCGCCTTTTCTTTTCCATGCCTGTTTTATTTTAGAATGATTATTGAATTTCTGGAAATGCGTCTTCCTGGCTTTTCTATTTTTGCGGCAGAAGGCGGGAAAGGGGGCTGTCCGGCCTCTCCCGCTTTTTTCAAAAGTTTTTGTTTGTTTCTTTTCTTTTGGAGGGTTCTAGCTTTTTGTTTTGGCTCGTATTTTAAAAAAATTTAAAAATTTTTTTCTTTGCCTATAGCCAATATTCGGGATATCTTCTGCCGGAGGCCATATTGTTTACTATGAGGGCCACCAGCAGAAGAACCAGCGCGCCAAGCCCGGCGGGAATAAAGGCATACAGAAAGCCGAGCTTGTGCACCTGCGCCCCTCCGATCACCGCTATCAGGGCAGTGGCCCCGCCAGGGGGATGAAGGGTATTGGTGATGAGCATCGCCGAGATGGCAAACGAGACGGCAAACGCCCCGGCCAGCCATGCGTTATAGCCAAAGAACTTCCAGCACGCCACGCCCACCAAGCTGGTTTCTTGGCTGAGCCAGAGGGCTTTTTATGGCTGCGTAGACCAGCACGGCGGAGGCGCCAAAGGAGCCGATCATGAGCGTCAAGTCCCTTGGGGCAAAGTACCTGGATGAAAGATAACCGCATGCCCCGATCCCCAGTGCCGAACCTAGGAGAGACCAGAACACCTCCGCCAGCCCAACATCTGGAGGGCTCTTTGCCCCGCCTTTCATTTTCGTAAAATATGCCTTCGTCATTCACTCCTCCCGGCAGGTATCTGGGCCCTCACTATGTCCGCCCTGGACACTATGCCAACCAGTTTCCCGTTCTCCCCGATGACGGGCAGCCTCTTTATCTTTTTTTCGTCCAGGATGGCGGCAACCTTGCCTATATCGTCATCCGGGGCGGCGGTTATCACCTCTGGGTTCATGATGTCTCCGGCGGTTCCGTCCACGTCTTCGGAGGCCCTTGGCTCCGGTATGGACTCGCCAAAGAGATACATGAGGGTCTTTCTGAAGGCATGCCCCTTTCTAGCACAGATCCTCGCAATAAGGTCCGCCTCGGTGACGATGCCCACTACCCTGTCACTGGAGTCCACTACCGGAAGCCCGCTTATCCTGTGCTTGTACATAAGGGCTGATATCCTGGAGACCGATGCCGCGGAATCAACGGTCACGACATCCCTCTCATTACGTCCCTGACCAGGACCTTTTTTTGGGCTTCCTTTTTTGCATGTTCGAGCGCGAGCTCATATATCTTCATGAGGTCCTCTTCGGTGACGTCCACGTATGCGCCCATCTGCCTGAGGGCACTCCTTATGTCCCCAGCTGTTATTTTTTCCTTCGTGTTTTCGCCCATGACATCACTTTACACTGCTGCTGCCGGGTTCCTATGATTTATATCATGCGGCATTTTTTTGCCTCCCGCTTCCGGGCAGGACAAAGCAAAACGGAAAAGCGAAAAGTGCTTGAATTAGATGGTATAATCAAAAAACTTGCCTGGTTTGAAAGGTTTTTAATAAAATAAGCTGAAAATGCGCTTTTTAAAAAAGGCTGTCTTGCTTTCGTTAATGGCAATCGCCTTTTTCCTTCCACTTAATGCGCGGGCAACGCAGATAAACTCCCTTGCCGTCTCCAAGAAGGGGGACGATATCTTTGTCTCCGCCAGGCTAGTCATGTCCCCCCATATAATAAAGGACCTGAACGCCGGCATACAGAAGGACCTTGTCTTTTATGTGGACCTGTTCAGGCACTGGTCAAGCTGGCCGGATGAGTACATCCTTGGCGTAAGGATAGAGAGGTATGTAAGCTGCGACAGCGTGAAGGGAGAGTACGTGATGACCACGCTGGACAGAGGGTCTTCCCGGGAGACGAGGTTCGGAAGCTGCGGTGAGCTTATCAAAAACTCGCTGACCCTGCACAATGTTGAGCTGTCCCACTTGAATCGACTGACCAAAGGAAGATATTTTGTCAGGGTCACGGCTGAATCCAAACTTAGGAACCTGCCTCCGCTTTTGGGCCAAATGTTCTTTTTCATCAGGGACAAGGAGTTCTCTGTGCATGAGGACTCTCCCATTTTCAACCTCGGAGGCAAGCCATAGGATGAAGAAAGGTCTGAAGCTAAAAGCGCTCTACATGCTTGTGGCGGCCCTTGTGCTTCTGGGCGTCCTTTTGCCCTTCGAAGCGAGATTTTTGAGAGTGGGCGAGTTTCCGGAGACGCTGATATACCTGCTCTTTTTCAACCTGAACCTCTTTGCCCTTCTTGCGCTCATCTATCTGGTTGGCAAGGGGTTCATAGAGTTGTACCTGGGTGTTAAAAGGAGGGTAATAGGGTTTAAGTTCAGGGCAAAGATACTGCTTCTGTTTACGTTTTTGAGCATTACCCCCACCATAATGGTCTATGCCGTGGCAAGCGGTCTTGCGACCAACTACATGGACAAGATATTCAACACCCAGTTCAGGGACCCGCTTGTCTCATCCCTTGCCATGGCGCGCTCCATTTACCAGCAGGAAAAAGAAGGGGCCATCGATGCCGCCAGCAGCGCGCTTCAGAGCGGAAGCCTTAAGGCCATCGGCCCCTACCGGATAACATTTGTGCCGGGCTTGCCGCCGGACGCCACCCCGGCAATGCAGTCTGCCTTCAAAGGGCAAAAGGGTGCGGAGGTCCTCTCGACCTCAGGCGGGGACATGGTGCGGGGCATTGTGCCACGCCCTTCCGGCGGGGTAATAGTGGCTAGCACCACTTTGCCGCCAAAACTCACCTCATACGTCGAAAACATTAAGCGTGCAAACGAAAGTCTTATAACCCTGGAGAGGTGGCGCACGCCAATAAGAACCAATTTCTACTTGGTCCTGGGCTTTGTCGCCCTTACGATTATGTTTATGGCCTTGCTTGCGTCACTCAGGCTGGCAAGGGGAATCACCGGCCCGGTTAGCGAACTCGCGGCTGCAACCGGCGAGGTGGCCCGAGGGAACCTCGACCTGAGAGTGCCTCCTAGGGGTTCCGACGAGATGGGGCTTTTGATAGAATCCTTTAACCGCATGGTGGCGGAGCTCAAGGAGGGCAAGGAATCGCTGGAGAATGCCTATCTGGAGTCCGATAGAAGACGGCTCTGCATGGAAGGCATTCTGGACAATATCCGCTCCGGGGTTATCTCCCTTTCACCTGAGGGGGCGGTGCTTACGATAAATCCCAGGGCCTGCGATATTCTGGGCATAAAAGCCCCGGAGGTGATCGGAAAACAGTACGAGGCGGTGCTTTCCCATATCGAATCAAACGAGCTTAAGGCCTTAATAAAAGGCATAAACGTACGGACGATAGATTTTCTTGAGCAGGAGCTTTGGGCCGGCCTGGGGCCCAAAGGGGAAAAGGCCCTGCTCAGGGTATTCATCTCCGGATTGAGGGACGGCAAAGGGCGGCAGCTTGGGCTTCTGGTCGTCTTTGACGACCTGACCGAGATGGTCCGGGCGCAGAGGGTGCTTGCGTGGCAGGAAGTCGCAAGGAGGATCGCCCACGAGATCAAAAACCCGCTTACCCCCATTAAGCTCTCCACCGAAAGGATGATGAAGAAGTGGACCGAACGCCATGCGGACTTTCCGGTTGTGTTCGAGAGGTCCACAAAGACGATAATAGCGGAGGTGGAAAGCTTGCGCCTGCTGGTGGATGAGTTTTCGAGGCTGGGCAGGATGCCGGACATAAAAAAAAGACGTACCGACCTGCCGGCTTTGGTGGAAGAGGTAAGGAACCTTTACCGTGTATACAAAGGGTTTATCGTCCTGATAGATGCCCCGGCTGACATACCCCCTGTGGATTTGGACCCGGAGCAGTTCAGGCGCGCCCTTGTGAACATAATAGACAACGCCAGGGAAGCCATGGACGGCTCTGGCACGGTTTTGGTTAAAATAACAACCGATATCCAGGCTAACAAGCTGTTCGTGGAGATATCTGATAACGGGCCGGGGATCCCTCTAGAGGTCAGGGAGAAGCTTTTTCAGCCGTATTTTTCCACAAAAAAGCACGGCACCGGTCTTGGCCTTGCGATAGTGCACAAGATAGTTTCCGAGCACAACGGATACATACGGATAAGTGAAAACAAAAAAAGCCGTAAGGGGAGCTCATTTATCATGGAGCTGCCGCTTTTTGAAAGGAGACTTTCCTGATGTCTCGGGTCCTCATAGTCGATGACGAGGAAAATATAAGACAGAGCCTCGCGGACATACTCTCCGATGAGGGATATGAGGTGGACATGACCTTCTCGGGAGAGGAGGCCGTCGAAGCGGTAAAAAAGCGGCCGCCGGACCTCGTGCTCCTGGACATCTGGCTGCCAGGAATGGATGGAATGGAAGCCCTGAAGCGGATAAAAGCTCAGAGGGAGGACCTGCCGGTTATCATGATTACCGGCCACGGCACGACAGAGCTTGCGGTGAAGGCAACCAAGATGGGAGCCTATGATTTCATGGAAAAACCGCTTTCGATGGAGCGGGTAATCCTCACCGTGAAGCAGGGGCTTGAGAGGTTCCGCCTTGAAAGAGAGAACAGGCTTTTAAAGGAGTCGGTGAAGGGGAAGCTGACCATTATCGGGGATTCCCCCGCCATCAGGAACCTGAGGGAGCAGGTGGAACTTGCGGCGAAGGGGTTCAGCAAAGTCCTCATTACCGGAGAATCCGGAGCGGGCAAGGAGCTGGTGGCCAGGCTGCTGCATGAGCTTTCGACAAGAAAGGAAATGCCTTTTGTGGAGGTTAACTGCGCAGCCATCCCTCAGGAGCTCATAGAAAGCGAGCTTTTCGGCCACGAGAAGGGCTCTTTCACCGGGGCGCAGGAGAATAGAAAGGGGAAATTTGAGCTTGCCGACGGCGGCAGTCTGTTTCTTGACGAGGTGGGAGATATGAGCCTGCCCACACAGGCCAAGGTGCTGCGGGCCATCGAGACACAGGAATTCCAGCATGTGGGCGGGGCCAGGAACATAAAGGTGGACGTGAGGCTTATTGCTGCCACGAACAAGGATCTTGCCAAGGAGGTCAGGAGCGGGAATTTCCGTGAGGACCTCTACTACAGGCTGAACGTGATCCCCATAGTAGTGCCGCCGCTCAGGAGCCGGAAAGAGGACATCCCAGCCCTGGTGGACCACTTCCTGAGGGCGCTTGCCGCCGAGTACGGGCGCTCCCCCAAGAAGATCACCCCGGAGGCGGTCAAGCGGCTTGCCTCGTACGCTTGGCCGGGCAACGTAAGGGAGCTGAAAAATACGGTAGAACGGCTGGTCATCATGAACACCGCCGAGAGCATCGAGGAAAGGGACCTTATTTTCTTAAACAACGAGCCCAGGACAGAGGACTATTTTGGCTATGAAGGGCTGAAAGAGGCAAAGGACGCCTTCGAACGCGACTTTTTGGCAAAAAAGCTCTCGGAAAACCACTGGAACATCTCCAAGACGGCAGAGATGCTTGGAGTAGAGCGTTCCAACCTCCACAGGAAAATAAAAGCCTACGGAATAGACGTCTCTCGGGGGGACGGTGAATGACCCCTTTTTTATTTGATAAATATATTCCAACATGCTGATATTTGCATATTACTTCGGAGGACGGCATGCGGAAGATGCGGGACAAGACAGAGCTTTTAACCTAAAAACCGCAGTTACCCGCCACTTTGGAGGGGCGCAAGCAGCTTCGTTTGTAATCTGAAGCCAGTCACGGTTGTAATAATGTGCTCGCATACACGCTGCCAGACCGATTTCAGGGG
>JAJYJB010000078.1 GCA_021789735.1 Nitrospirota bacterium | reverse complement strand
CAGAAAAAAGCGGCCCCGGCACTTTTGCTGCAATACATCAACGCAAAAGATAAAAGCCAGAAGGATATGGAGATCCCCACCAGCCTGAAACTATAACTGGCCGGATTTGATCCCTCGCGGTGAAAGATCATGCAGGAAAGGGCCAGGCTGATCACGGGTACCGCAATAAGCGGAATGGCGAATGGGTTCAGGTGATAATTGGCCGCGGTAAACGCCTGGTGGAAGGCAACATGTAATTGAGCAATCCGGGTCAACTTATTGCCTCCTCTCCCCAAAAGGCCCTTATTGTCCAGCCCCTCTTGCCCGGGGCCTTTTGTTTATTTTTCGCGCCTGGAAATCTTAAAAATAAATAAAAAAACCTCCTTTTATATATTATCGGGTCGTTCGCGTTGAATCTTAAGTAAAAACAGGCGGAAATTTCCAGTTGTCAGGCCGCATTAAACTATAGAAATAGTTTATTCATTAACTTGAATTTTAGATTGATTTCCGGTGCTAAAGGGTTTATTTTAAGCTACAATTTTGTAGCTATCGGATGGGGAACCGGCTTTTTTTGAGGAGGTGATAGGGAGAACTTTTTTTGGGAAGTGGAGGAGGGTTTTCGGTCATTGCGCCCGAAATAGCAGGATGCATCTGCGGATATGAAAAAATTCCGGCGCGAAGCTTCTTTTTAAAAATGCATGGATTGCTTCAGAGGGGAGGAATGCATGACGGAAAAAGGAGTAGAGGGAAGCACCGATTTCTGCGAAACCAAGAAATGCGCTGAAACACCTCCAACACCCGGGGCGATGGGCTGGAAGGAGATGTACCTGAAGGAAGACTGGTGGGCCATCTACCTGGGCCTTGGGATTTCGCTGCTTGCCCTGGTGTCGTTTCTGAGCGGCAGTAATTTCGTCAAGGCGCTGTCCATCAACCCCGGGGGGCTCAAGTGGACCACTTTAGGGCAGCTGGCGGACCATTTCAGCAAAAACGCGGGCCTTTATTTCCTGCAGATGGTCTCCTGGCTGGTTATTTTTGGCGTTTCCACAAGGATAATGGGGATAAAGACCTCGGAGTTCGTCCCTTCATTCATAATCCTTTACATCCTTTCGGTGGTCATGTTCTCCATAAGCGGGTGGGCCAACGCGGCCAAGTACAACCTTGAGCCCCCCCTGGTCGCGCTCATATTGGGACTGATAATCGGCAACGTGCTGCCTATTCCCAGATGGCTGGACTCAGGGTTCAGGGTGGAGTATTACATAAAAACCGCTATAGTGCTCCTGGGCGCCACCTTCCCGATTACGCTGGTGCTCTCGGCCGGACCGGTTGCGCTCCTCCAGGCGACTTTCATCTCCATAACCACTTGCCTGGTCATCTATTTCATGGCCACAAAGGTGCTTGGTCTGGACAGGAAGCTGGGGGCGGTCCTGGGGGTGGGTGGCGCGGTATGCGGGGTTTCGGGTTCAATGGCGATAGCCAGTTCCGTCGGGGCCAAGAAGGACTATCTCTATATCTCGGTCACCCTGGTGGTCGTATGGGCGCTTGTAATGATCCTGTTTTTGCCTTTCGTGTCCAGGGCACTTGGGCTTAACCCCGGGATAGCCGGCGCGTGGATCGGCACTTCCGAATTCGCCGATGCCGCCGGGTTTGCGGCTGCGAGCGCATACGGGCACATGGCCGGCAACGAGAACGCAGCGATACAGGGGTTCACGCTCATGAAGGTCATCGGCAGGGACATGTGGATAGGCATATGGTCGTTCATTTTCGCGATGATTGCCTGTCTTAAATGGGAGAAGGAAGAGTGCAAGACGGCACCCAACCCCATGGAGATATGGTGGAGGTTCCCGAAATTCGTGATCGGGTTTTTCGTCGCGTCGCTCCTCATGACCCTTATAACCGCGGGCTATGCGGCCGATGTCTTCGGCAAGGTCGTGAAGCCTGGGCTCATACTGCCGATAGTTTCCCTGCGCACCTGGGCCTTCATATTCTGTTTCCTTTCCATCGGGCTTACCACAAGGTTCAAGGAACTGAAATCGGCCGGGCTTAAACCGTTTTTTGCCTTTACCACGGGCGTTGTAGTAAACGTTGTCCTCGGGTTTGTCCTTTCCGTGTATGTATTCGGCGGCCATTGGTCGGCGCTGGGGAAATAATGGGACACTAATGGAAAAGCCGGCGGGAAAAATAAAAAGCGTTCCGTGCTTTGATTGCAGGCACTTCATCGGGGACCCGAAACAGATCGAGGTCTCAATCCCGGGGTTGAACGCGCTCAGCTCTGCATACGGCTCGGTAAGGGGCGAGGCGGGCATATGCAGCCGCCTTGACCTCTTCCTCACACCGATGATCGTCAGCGACTGCCCGCATTTCGAAGCGGGAGGGGTCTGAGGGCTATTTGATTTTTTTGAATTCCCCCTTGTCCGGGACCTTTAAGGGAGTTGGCTAAGCCGGCTCTCTTTTTTTTGCGCTTATCCTATGCCGTCATCGATTGGCAGCTGTACACGTTAGACCGGTAAACAGGAAACGGCGGGGTCTATGCTAAAATGGGATATGAAAAGCGCTTTGGGTTTCCTTGTCCTGGTGATAGCGGTGGTGGGCGTGCTGCTTCTTTCCCCCAAACACAGGTGGCCCGCGCTGCCCGGCGACGCGGCCCACCGTGGGGCCGCCTCCGAGGCCGCCTGCATGGGTTGCCACGGGGCGGGCAAAAGCCATCCTCTTAACGCCTCCCATCCGCCAAAATTTTCATGCCTTAAATGCCACAAACCCGGAAAAGGCTAAGGACTTTTTTTTACAAACGGCATGGGGAGGAGCTCTTTTATATCGAGTATTTTGGTGGACTTCCTCGAAGGCAGCACCACTTGAATGCCGGGCTCGTATTCATAAAGCATTTGCCTGCAGGAGCCGCAGGGGTAACAGGTTTCCCCGCTGGCGCAGGTTATGGCTATTGCCTTCAGGTCCGTCGCGCCTTCGGAAAGGGCCTTCAGAAGCGCCACTCTTTCCGCGCAGACGGTCAGGGTAAGCGAGGGGTTTTCTATATTGCAGCCGGTAAAAAGCCTGCCGTCTCCGGCCATCACGGCCGCCCCCACCCGGAAACCGGAATAGAGCGGTCTTGAAAAGGCAAGCGCCTTCTTGGAGGCCTTTATCAGTCTTTCAATGTCCTGCGGCAAAAAAGAGGTCCGGATGATGGATCCTGCTTTGGCTTCAGTATTTAAACACTTCCAGGAGCTGAGATGCGTCTTCGCCGCCCCAGGGCAAGCTGCCCCCGCTTTCGAAATAGTTTTCCGCTTTTTCCATGTCCCCCTTGAAACGGGGGTCGAGGTCTATGGCGCGCTCAAGGCTCCTTGAGGCATTGCCGTAGTCCCCGGTCAGGTTGTAGATCACGGCCAGCCCGTAATAGGCTGGATAGTAATCGGACTTCCTTCTGGTGGCCTGTGTGAACGCCTCTATCGAAGCGTTATACTTCTTTAGCTTGAAGAGGACAAGGCCAAGGTTGAAGAAGGCGTTTTCCGGGGTTGCGTAAAGGGGATTCGACAGCGCTTTATTGCAGAAGCCGTCGGCCTTTTCATATTCTTTGCGCCTGTATTCGACCAGGCATAGATTGTTATAGCCCTCGGAGAAATCCGGGTCCAATTTTACCGCCTTGGTAAAGGATTTTTCGGCGTTATTAAGGTCGTCCCATTTCAGGTAAACATAGCCGAGCGCATTATAGACGTCCTTGTCCGCGTCATAGAATTCAAGGGCCTTCTGGAACTCAACGAAAGCGGACTGGTATTGGCCGGCCCGGAGCCGCGCAAGCCCCAGTTTATAATGCAGGATGCCGTCTTTTTTCTGCCCCGCGGTGGCGCAGGAGAAAAGTGTGATCAGTATCAGGGCAAGGAGAAGGTTTTTGTTTTTCATGAACCCTGGATTTTACGCCTTTCATCAGGTCCCGGCGTTTCTGCGGATGACCTGAAAACTCTGCTAGTAAATTAACAGAAACGACGGACGCAAGTAAAGGGATAAACGTGTGTTATCATTAAGCAAATGTCCGGGCAGAGGGAAAAATGAAGGATACGGAACGCATAAACCCGATGTCAAAGGGCATGGACGCCCTGCCGGTCGAGGATTTCTTGCAGCTTATGCACGTGTCCGGCAAGGAGGCGTTCGATGCCGTGGGTCCTGCATTGCCTGAGCTGGTAAAGGTCGTCCGGCGCTGCGTGAAGGCCATAAGGTCGGGGGGCAGGGTCTTCTATATCGGGGCCGGTACAAGCGGCAGACTTGGCGTAATGGACGCGTCGGAGGTAAGGCCTACATTCGGCTCGGATGCCTTTGTAGCCGTGATCGCGGGCGGACAGCAGGCAATGACAAAGGCCGTGGAAGGGGCCGAGGACGATCAGGCCGCCGCCCAGTCCGTCGCGGACGATGTCATAAGCGGACCGGATGTGGCCATAGGCATAAGCGCAAGCGGCGCCACCCCCTTCGTTCTGGCTTTTTTGAAGAAGGCGAAAGAAAAGGGCGGGGCGGCCTGGCTTGTCTCTTCAAACGACGTGGAATACGGTTTTTTGGACGGGGTGGTCAAACTGCTTACCGGGCCGGAGCTTATAGCTGGCTCGACCAGACTGAAAGCGGCCACTGCACAGAAACTTTGCCTGAACATGATATCCACCGCCGTGATGGTGCGGATGGGAAAGGTCTATGACGGTTTTATGGTGGACGTCGTTCCCGGAAACAAAAAACTCGTCGAGCGGGCAAAAAGGATAATATCTTCCTGTGCGGGCTGCGATGCGCTGGAGGCGGGCCGGTATCTTGAGATGTCCGGGATGAACCCCAAGGTGGCGATTGTCATGTTCGTGAAAAAAGCATCAAAGGAAGAGGCCGAAAAGTTCCTTTTGGAAAATGGAGGCAGACTGCGCGGGCTTATTTAATATCCTGTTTCTCATCTGTCGAAAGTAAGTCAAAAAGTCCCATCTAAAGTAGAATCTATCTCAAAATTAGTTTTCTCGCTGTTGCCTTTTGTTCGCATTCCGGGCTTGACCCGGAATCCGATATGGCTTTTTTGTTTTAATTAAACCTGACGCTTGTACCCCATGCTGTTTGTGAATGTGGCAGTTACTGGCAATAAACCGCCTCCACGGCCTTCATTTCCGGAAGAGATGTACGGCCAGAACACCTAAGTAGTTTCGATTTTTAAGAATTGTTTTATACCGTTTGTAACAAATACTTTTTGGAATAAAAAACCCTCACGTGCAGGAATGAGTCACCAAAAAAAACGGATTGAATACTCTGGTTCTTCCATTCGTTCCAGCTACTTCGAAAGATCTGTCGTGGAATATCCCGGTTATTCGGTGAGGCAGAGGACGAATTTATGAGCAGCCCGGTTTAAAATATAAATGCCGAAACGGCCGTTGCCGCGAGCACAACGTAGAGGATATCGACCTTTTTACAGAGCGCGACAAAAACTGCGCAAACCAATACAACGCGAATAACATCCCACGGAACAGCCAATGCGAACTTTGCGGTGACATAAAAAAGAAGGCCTACGAAGGAGGCGAATATTCCTTTTGTCGCTCTCAGGAACCAGGCTGAAGTCTTCAATCTATCCATTACCGGCGTTATGGCGATCACCATCAGAAAAGAGGGGGTAAATATCGCGATGGTCGCAACAATGGCCCCGGCTATTCCGTAAACCATGTAGCCTACAAAAGTCGATGTGATAACAATCGGCCCGGGCGTCACCTGCCCAAGGGCTATGCCATCCATAAAGGTCTTGCTGTCCATCCAGCCCCTTACATCCACTATTTCATGGAGCATAAGCGGCACAGATGCGAAACCGCCTCCGAACGCAAATAAATCAATTCTCATCATCAGCGCGGCAAGGTTAAAGAGTTTTGCGTTTATAAAATAAACTGCAAAGAGCCCTAAAAACAGAATCAGGATAAGCGCGAAGAAATACTTCACGCTATGCCGGTTTTTCGCCCTGACGTCTGATGTAGCGGAAATGCCCGTGTCTCTACGCAACGTAACGCCACTAAAAGCAGCTCCCAGGATCACTATGAAAGGGCTCACCCCGGCCCATAAAAGAGAAGCTGCCGCAATAGCCAGGATTAAATCTTTATAGTTCTTGAATGTGCTTTTGCCGAAAGACCAGGTTGCGTTGGCAACAATGGCGACGACCACTACTTGCAGTCCGTTAAAGAGCGAGACGATTTTCGGGGCCTCGTGGAACGCCGCGTACATAGAGGAAAGAATCATCAGCAAAATGAAGGCAGGCAGGCCGAACCCGAGAAATGACGCCAAGGCCCCCGCAACGCCCCTTGTCCTTAAGCCAACATATGCAGCCATCTGCATTGCGGTGGCTCCCGGCACGGACTGGCAGAGGACAACGCCGTCTTTGAATGTTTCCTCATCGAGCCATTTATTCTGATTTACTGACAACTCTTTTATATATGCAACCATGGCGGGACCGCCGAAAGCGGTAAGCCCGAGCCTGAAGAACTTCCAGAAGATGTACCTGATGGTTATCCCGTTGTCCATCAACGGGCCGCAATGCCGTTATCCTTTTCAAGGCGGCCGTCCTTCAGATTATAAACATGGTCAAAGCCGTTGACCATGCGCACGTCGTGGGTCACCACGATAACGGCCGTCTGGTTTTCTCTTGCAATCTTTTTCAGGATTTCCATCACCTTCGTGCCCCGTGCCGTGTCAAGCGAGGCCGTGGGCTCATCGGCCAGCACCAGCTTTGCGTTGTTGGCAAGGGCGCGCGCGATAGCCACGCGTTGCTGCTCCCCACCTGAAAGAAGCGCCGGAAGGGCGTCGGCCCGGTGGGCGATCTCCATGTATTCCAGAAGCTCCAGTGCCCGGTTTTCGGCCTTTTCTCCCTTTATGCCTATGAGGTTCAAGGGCAGCAGCACATTCTGCCTGGCCGTAAGAAAAGGGATAAGGTTATGGGACTGGAAAATAAATCCCACCTTCTCCCGGCGCAGGCGGCGCATGTCAACCCCGGCCCATCCGTTTTTCTGAAATATCGTTTGCCCATCGAAATCGATCTTGCCCGCTGTGGGCTCAAGGATCAGGCTGATGCACAAAAGCAAGGTGGTTTTCCCTGAGCCGCTTGGGCCCAGGAGAGCGACAAGTTCGCCCTGGGAGACCGACAGATTTATGTCCTGTAGGGCGCGGACTTCCAGATGCCCGGAGCCGAAAATCTTAGAAAGGCCCTCAATACGGAGAATTTCCATCATTCACCAAGGGCTACCGAGGGCTGGGTTTTAAGCGCGTGCCAGAGCCCCAGGACGCTCGCCAGGATGCCGCCGGCCAAAGCCACTATGAAAGTGAAAAGGTCATCGCCTGGCAGCAGAAGAACATTTCTCGGAAATTTGGAGTACGTGACATGTATAACAAACTGTCCGACCAGGAAGGCGCTGATAGTAAGGAGCAGGGACTGCTCCAGCACCATCCTGATAATTTCCCGGTCAGGAGCCCCTATGAGCTTCATGACGGCAATGCTCCGGATCTTTTCCATGGTGAATGTATAGACCACCAAGGCGACTATCACAACGGAGATGAGCAGAAGGAGCATCCTGAAGAGCAGGAGCTGCTGGGACATGCTGGCCAGCCTGCCTTTGAGCAGCAATTGCACCTCATCTTTTGTAGTATAAGCATTGAAATACAGCCATTTGTTAATCATACCGGCCACCTTGGAACGGTCCGCCCCGGGCTTAAGCCGGACCAGAATGGCATTTATAGTATGCGTGTCAGGTTGCAAAGTGGAGAGTAGTCTTTGGGCCTGCTCAGGGGATAGGTAGCTCTGCCCGGAGAGGGTCTGGAGCAACCTTTCGCGCTCATTTCGCACCTCCTCGTTGTCCGGTTGATACAACACTTCCTGGGCATCGTGAAGTGAAAGATAGACTATGGGGTCGCCGTCCCCGTCCACCGCGTCATTTGTGAGCCCCACCACCGTATAGGTATGGAGCCCGAGAGGGATACGGTCCCCCACGCGCACGCCCAGCTTGACGTTGGCCACCATTTCATAGTGGGCCTGCTCGATTCTCCTGCCGGCTACAATATGTTTCGGCCCGCCAAGCCCCTCGAAAACATCGTAGCCCACGATGCTGAAATGCCTGCTTTGACCGTCCACACGTCTTTCCACGGTGTAGTAGATAAAGGGGCTTGCCTTTTCCACGCCCGGGACGGCTTTGATGCTGTAATGGTAGAATTCTGGCAAAGTCGATTGCTCATTGAACGGCCCGCCACGGTATCTTTCCACGACCCACAGGTCTGGGTTGGTGACCCGGACAAGGGCGGTCCCATCGGCGATATTGCCGCGATAAAGCCCGTTCATCGCAAGGACAATCGTAAACAGCAGCCCCACGCCGATTATCGTGGCGATAAACCGGCCTTTATGGAGTTTTAAATCCTGAAATGCGAGGTCCATATCATCTGCTCCCTTTAATTATGCCGGTTTCAATCTGAGGACGAATTTTCTTTCCAGGCTTGATCCCCTCGGGGTTGACTATCGCCAGCTCGCCTCCCTTGAGCCCATTTAATATCGCGGCCTGCCTGCCGTCCTCCAGCCCGATGGCGACATGGCGGAAAACAGCCCGGCCATTCTCGACTACAAGCACCCCTTTTGCGCCGTTTTGCTCCATTATGGCTGATAGCGGCACGGCCAGGGCGGACTCACGTCCGGTGTTTATATAAACCTCGGTTTCCTCGCCGATTGTCAGAGGCTTTGGCAAGGTATCGAATTTAACATCCACTTCCAGCTCGCGGGTTACCGTATCGGCCTGCCTGTTAAGCCTGGCGATTTCTCCCGGATATTCCTGCCCCGAGCGCAATTTTATCAGGGCTTGCTGCCCAACCTTTAGCAGGCCCAACTTTGTTTCGTCTATCCATGATGCAGCCCAAATCTCGTAGTTGACCATCTGAAAGACGGGCGTCCCCGGGTTGATGATGTCTCCTGTCTCGGCTGTGCGGCTGGTTATGACCCCATCCATTGGAGCATAGATGCGCGTATACCCAAGTAGCGCTTCCGATGTGCGGGTTTCGGATTCAGCCTGGCTGGCGGCCGCCTTCGATGCCTTTACCGCCGCTTCATTGGCCGCAACATCGCTTTGGGCCACATGAAGGGCGGCTTTGGTTATATCAAAGGCCGCAGGCGAGATATAGCCGGGCTTGTAGACCTCGAAATCCCTCTGGTAATTGCTTTTGGCCAACTCAAGATTGGCCTCAGATTTGGCCAGGTTAGCTTCCGCGCTGGCCAGATCGCGCTCGGCGCGGCTCTGCGCCCAGCGGGCCGCGGCCTCCCGGTGCCTCAGTTCGGCTGAATCGAGCTCGGCCAGAAGCTGGCCTTTTTTAACTCTGTATCCCTGGTCCGCATAGAGTTTCTCCAGGATGCCGGTAATTTTCGCGCTTACCGTAACGGGTATCCTGGATTGGACCGTGCCCGGCCCCTGGACGATCTCCCGGATTTCAGTTTTTTTGACCACGGCCACAGCCACCGGCGGACGGTACAGAAAAATTTTATAAAATGCGAAAATCGCGATTAGTGCGACGATCACGATGCCCGCAATTTTCTTTCCTGTCACTTTCACTTTTTTTGACCCCCATTTCCACTTTGCCCCATACCAGCTTGATCATATGACTCCGAAAAAGACGAGCCTACTATTTGTCTTATCCGTGCTCTGGCGATTTCATATTCCGCCTTGTATCTTATGAGGTTGAACCGCGAGGCGGTCAGGTCCACCTCCGCCTGGAGCACATCCAGTCCGATTGCCTTGCCGTTTCGATAGAGGGCCTCAGCGCTCGCGTATGCCTCCTCGTTTGTGGCCACGGTCTGCCTGGTGTCAGTTACCCCGTTTCTGGAATTTTCCATGTCCTGCCATCCTGTGGTAAGGTCTATTTTCAGGCTGTTTAGCCTGTCGCGCTTCGCATCCAGAGACTGAAGATATCTTGAATCGGCCGCCGCGACCTGCGCCTTCGTGAGTCCGCCCTGGAAAAACGGAAACTCGATAAAGACCCCGGCAAGCCACTCGCCCTTTGTCCCACCCGTGTCCTGGTGGCGGGTCCCGATATCGCCCTGGAGGCTCACCTCAGGGAAGTAACCGCTTTTTGCGGCATTGACCAAGGCTTCGTTTTGCTTTATCTGTAGATTCAACTGCTTTATCTCGGGATTGTTTTCAAGCGCCTTTCCCCACAAAAGGTCGACGCCAGGTGCGGGGGAGAATTCCTCAGGAAGCTGCCCCCTGATATCCACTTTGGTCTGCTCTTTCAGACCCACGGTCCTTGCCAGGATTTCCCTGGCAAGCAGGAGGGCGTTTCCCGCCTCGATCTCCGCCTGGGTGGCGTCTGAGACGAGGGATCTGGCGCGGAAGAAATCGAGCTTGGTGACCTTGCCCGCCTTGAAAAAGGCCTCCGTGAGGTTGAGGAACTCTTGCCGCTGTTTCAAGGCGTCCTGGGCCACTTTCAGGTTCTCTTTGGCTTCCAGCAGGCGATAGAAGGCCTGGGTCACATCAAAGGCAACTTCGTCTCCTGTGCTAAGGGCCTCCTGCATCTGGGCCTCCGCGCCTATTTTGGCGGACTTCGTGCTGTAATAGGTCTGGCCGCCATTAAAGAGAAGCTGCTTGCCCGAGATGCCTGCAAACGCCTCGTCCTTGTTGAAATCCATCGTTGGAGGCGCTGTGGAGCCTCCCGGAGGCAGCCGGTTTGGCTCCAAGCGCTCATAGTAGGATAAAAGGGAAAGCTGCGGAAGAAACTGGGACTTGGCCGCCCGGTAGTCAGCCGTCAATTCTCGTATTTTTTCAGCGGCCCCACCCAAGGCCGGGTTGTACTGCCTGGCGAGGGCGAGGCAATCATCGAGCGATAGCGACTGGTAGTTAAGCGGCTGCGGAGCCTCGGCCCATGCGTTCAAATAGCATGTCAAAACGAACGCCAGCACTATCGCAATGATAATGATATGAAAAAACCTCTTACGCCCGCAGTTTTTGGCCCTGGAGCA
>JAJYJB010000077.1 GCA_021789735.1 Nitrospirota bacterium | reverse complement strand
CTTGCGGAACATGCAAAGGCCAAATGCCCCGAGGCCAAATTTCTCTTCATAAGCGGGGGCCATGCGCCGTCGGATGCGGTCCACTATATACAGAAACCCTTCCGTATCAATGATATGAGACAACTCGTAGGATCGATCCTGGGTAATGCCGCGCAGAATTGACGCAGCTCTTCCCCTGCTGCCAGTCAGCCTTCCGGTAATGATATTTTGCCAGGGCCTCATTTGCCCTTTTCCTGCACCCAAATGCCCATACCCGGGCCGGGCATACTTTTAATGAACGGGGAAAGGCTCATTCCCCGGAACGGGGGCATCTTCAAAGGCGGACTGATGATATTCCTTGCCGCCATGACCGTTTTCAAGTTCTATTTCATCTGGCATGGAAACATCAATCTGAGCCCTGACGAGGCCCACTACTGGGAATGGTCAAGGCATCTTGCGTTGGGATATTACTCCAAGGGGCCCATCATAGCCTGGCTGATATGGGCAGGGACGGCCCTCTTTGGCAACACGGAATTCGGGGTGAGGTTTTTTGCGCCGTTACTGTCCCTGATGGGGAGCATCTTTTTGTACGTCCTGGGCAGGGAGCTTTACGATGAGGAGACAGGGATATGGGCTTCGGCCCTTTACCAGGTGGTGCCGCTTTTTTCCGTTTTTGGCGTCATCATGACGATAGACGCCCCTTTTCTTTTTCTGTGGATACTGGGGCTGTTTTTTTTCCACAAGGCGCTTAAAACAAACGGGACCGCGCAATGGATGGTCCTCGGGCTTGTGGCCGGGGCAGGTATGCTTACGAAGCTTACGATGTCTTTTTTCATCCTCTCCGTGTTCCTGTATCTTGCCTTCTCAAAAAAAGAAAGGGAAAAACTCTTTTCCCTGCGCCCGTACGCCGGACTTCTGGCGTGCATGGCCCTTTTCACCCCTCTTTTATTCTGGAATTCACAGCACAACTGGGTAAATTTCCGGCACGAGATGGGCCATGCGGACATACAGGCCGGGTTTAGAGTATCCGCGGGGAGCTTTTTCCAGTTCGTGGGGTCACAGTTTGGCGTCATCACCCCCGTCCTGTTTGCGCTTATGATCTACGCCATCGTAAAAGACAGGAAGGCTCCCACGCCAAAAGAAAAAGAAAACGAAAACCAAAAAATATCCGGGGGGCGCTTTTCCTTCTGGTTTGCCGCCCCCACGCTTGTTTTTTTCCTGCTGAAGAGCATCCAGGGAAAGGTGCAGGGAAACTGGGCAATGGCCGGATACGTAACGGGACTATTCGCGTTCAGCCATGTCTTCCTCGCAAAAAGGCCCATGTCAGGTTTCTGGAAAAGGTTCCTTATGGACTCCGCGGCCGCCATCTGCCTTTTTGCCGCGGCTGTGACCTATTACCCGTCCATCGCCGGGCTGCCTCCCAAGCTGGACCCTCAGGCAAGGCTCAAGGGCTGGAGGGAGCTTGCCGCGGAGGTGGACAAAACAGCCCCTCCCGCCCCGTATTTCGTGTTCTCGGATGCCTACCAGGCGTCCTCCGAGCTTGCCTTTTATATGAAAGGCCAGCCCAGCACCTACTGCGCAAGGACAGGACGCCGTATGAACCAGTACGACCTGTGGCCGGGCTTCGAGGGATTGCGCGGGGAAAACGCGGTTTTTGTTACAATAGGCGATACGAATATGCCCGAAGCCGTCAAGGCCGCCTTTGCCAGCTTCACGAAAAAGACGTTCATAGAAAAAGAAAGCGGCGGAAAGATCGTGACAGGAAAAGACAGAAAAGGCAAAATGCTGTCTGTTTACACGATATTTACCTGTTACGGTTTCAAGGGCATGAAAGAAGATCCCATAAAGGAGTATTAGGATCAAAAAAGATTTTCTAAAAAAAAACGGCATGCAGAAAGATAAGGACAATAAAGACCTTTCCATCGTGATCCCCCTCTTTAACGAAGAGGAAAACATCGGCCCCCTTTATACGGCGCTTAAGCCGGTGCTGGAGGGCATGGGGATAGATTACGAGATCATATTCATCGATGACGGGAGCACGGACCGGACCGCCTCCGCCCTGGAAGCGTTGATCACGGACCCGGTTGTCCGTGTGCTTGAGTTCAGGCGCAACTTCGGGCAGACGGCCGCCTTTGCCGCCGGGTTCGACCACGCCAGTGGAGAAGTTATCATCACTATGGACGGGGACCTGCAGAACGACCCCGCGGACATACCAAAGCTTTATGAGATGGCGGGGCGGTATGATCTGGTTAGCGGTTGGCGCAGGAACAGGAAAGACCCTTTTTTGAGCCGGAAGCTCCCATCGGCCATGGCCAACTGGCTGATAGGGAAGGTAACAGGCGTAAAACTTCACGACTACGGCTGTTCTCTCAAGGCCTACAGGCGGGAGGTCGTGAGCAACCTGAGGCTTTACGGGGAGATGCACCGCTTCATCCCAGCCGTGGCCAACTGGTACGGGGTAAACGTGGCGGAAGTGGAGACCAACCACCATCCGAGGACCAGGGGCAAGTCCAAATACGGCATTACAAGGACGGTCAAGGTCTTCCTGGACCTGATAACCGTAAAATTCCTGCAAAGCTTCTCAACTAAACCCATACAGTTTTTTGGTCCCATGGGCCTCGCCAGCACCCTGGCCGGGTTTGCCGTTTCGTTTTATCTGGCTTTCCAGAAGCTTTTTTTGGGCAGATCCATCGGGGGCAGGCCGCTGCTGCTTTTGGGCGTGCTGCTCATAATCATAGGCATACAGCTTATAGGCATGGGGCTTCTTGGCGAGATGCTCGTCCGCGTCTATCATGAAAGCCAGAAAAAACCCATTTACGCCTTGAGAAAAATCCTTGGCCAGGGCATTGAAGACCGGGGATAGCGCACGGGGCCGTCTTCAGAAGGCGCTTAAGAAGGTCCTCTTTCTGGCACTCAAGCTCACGGTCAGCACAGGGCTTCTCTTGATCGTTTTGCGGAAGGCCGGCTTGCAGAGGGTCCTGCACACTATAAAGAGCATGGATCCGTGGTTCTTTCTGGCCGCCGCGGGTCTCTACATCCTTGGCACATTCGTGTCCGTCTTCAGATGGCGTCTTTTTTTAACGGCCAGGCTTACTCTCAGAAAATTCTTTTCCCTTTATATGCTCGGGAGTTTTTTCAACACGTTTCTTCCGGGCATGATCGGGGGCGACGCGGTAAAGGGCTATTACCTGTACAAGGAAACGGGCGGGATGGCGGAGGCCATGGCGTCCATATTCATGGACAGGTATCTGGGGTTTTCTGCCCTCATGCTGATCGCTTTTCTGGCTTACCCCGCGGGGCTTCCGTACCTTAAGGGCAAAGGCCTGGCCTGGCTCGTTCCCGTCATTTTTGCCGCGTTCCTGGTGATGAGCCTGATTTTCTTCAAGCTAAGGCTGGGCAGGCGAATAAAACTGCTTGCGGACTTCTATGGATATTTCGGCATCTATGAAAAGCGGGCGCTCTTGAAAGGTATGCTCATTTCGATGGTAGTGCAGGGCATAAGCATTTTTTCAATCTATGTGCTTGCGCTAGGCTTCGGGTTAACTGTGGGGCTTCCGCTTTTCTTTGTCTTCGTGCCCCTCATCACGGCTTTTTCTTCCGTGCCCCTTTCCATTTCAGGCCTCGGCATCCGCGAGGCATCCTTCGTTCTGTTTTTCGGGGCGGTGGGGGTTTCGCCTCAAACGGCCACTGCTCTTTCTTTTGCCACTTTCCTGTCATCGGCGGCCGGCTCCCTGCCGGGGCTCTACGAGTACCTGAAGATAAAAAAGGGCTGAAGCGCCGCCTTGAAGTTTTTCTTAAGCTTTGAACCAGGCCACCATGGTCTGAAGCTCCGTGGCAAGCCGGGCCAGTTCATTTGCCGACGACTTTATCTGCTCAGTGGAAGCCGCTGACTGCCTTGTGATCTGGGAGATGTTCTCCATATTCAATGTGACCTGCTCCGTCGTTGCGGTCTGCTCCTCGGTAGCCACAGCGATCCTCTGGACCATGTCCAGGGCGCTTGACGACCCCTGCACTATCGTGTCCATGGAAGAGCTGGTCTCTTTGGCGAGGCTCACCCCCTGGGCCACCTCACCGCTGCCTTTCCTCATGGCTTCAACGGATTGATTGGCCGCCTTCTGGATGGACGCTATCCGCCCGGCGATGTCCTTTGTGGCCTGGCTCGTACGCTCCGCAAGTTTTCTGACCTCCTCGGCAACGACGGCAAAACCTCTACCCTGCTCGCCGGCCCGCGCCGCCTCTATGGAGGCATTCAGGGCCAGGAGGTTTGTCTGGTCCGCTATATCGTCGATCACGTTCACGATCTCTCCGATCTGGGCGGAATTCCTGCCCAGCTCCTCTATAGTGCCGGCGGCCGTCTGCACGGTCTTCGAAAGCTGGAACATGTCCGCAACGGTGGAGTCGGCGATCTGTTTGCCTTTGGCAGCCGTCCCGGATGCGTTCTTGCTGGCGTCGGCGGCCTCGGTGGCGTTCCGGGCCGTATCCATTATCGTCTGGGAAACCGCGGTCATCGCCTTGACCACCTGGTCCGTTTCGGCTGAAAGTTTCTGAACGCCTTTGCTCATATCGTCCGATGTGGCGGAGAGCTCCGTTGAGCTTGATGCCAGTGAGGAGACCAGGGCGGTTATCTTTTCCGCCATCCTGCGCAGGTTCTTGATCATGGTGTTCACGTTTTTCGCCATATCGCCTATCTCGTCATTGCTGTGGGCCGGGACATCACGGGACAGGTCCCCGTTTGCGGAAAGCTCCGCCGCGGTCTTTACCGCCATGACCGATTTAAGGACCAGCCGTATAAAGAGTGTGCTCAGCACGAACCCGGCGATGGCAGCCAGGATGGTAAGGACGATCTGCGCGATATTTATGCGTTTTGCCTCAAACGTAAGCCGCGCCTTTGATGTGTCATAGTTTTTTTGGGCTATGCCGCTCAAGGCGGTAAGGGCGAACCGGAGACGGCAATCGGCATCCTGGTCCAGCAAGGCCGGATCCGTGTTCGACTGGCGGGCGTCAATGACGGGGTTGAGGGATTGGGCGTATTGGCTGTACGCATCTTTTGCCTCGCTGTAGGCATCCTGCTCTGGCTTGCTCTTTACCAGTTTTTTGAATTTGGAAAGCGCGCCGCCAATGGCCTTTGTATCGTCCTTGAAGTCATAGATGTTCTTGCGGCCGCCGTGTATGATGTAATCCTTGTATGCCTGGACGGCAAGGCCCAGCTCATTCTCGGCATTCTTGCTGGCATCCAGCGCGGCCCCATCCGTCTCCGCAAGGGACTTGTAGCCGCCAAGAAGTATGGACTGGCTCACATAAGACAGTCCGGACACGACTGCCAGGGCGCCAAGGACGATGAACACGGCCCCGTAGAGTTTCAGGGAAAGGGGCATCCTGACGGAAGAAAGCTTCTCTGAAAGTATCCCGATCCGCAGGAACTTTGCCAATTTTCCTTTCCCCTCTTTATCTTTCATTTTGTTATATTTTTTTTCCATTGCGCCCTAAAACGCCACATCCACCATGAATTTGTACAGGTTGTCCGTTTCGTTGGAACCGGAGGTGATGGTGCCGCCCGTCAGGTAATTGCTCTTTATATTGGCGTAAATGAACTGCAGCTTGGTATTGAGCCACGGCAGGTAATTAAGACCCACAAGCCATGTATGCTGGCTGGTTGCGGGATCAAAATCGTCGGCCTGGACCTTTGAGTTCGTGACCCAGTTGTACTGGCCCACTATGCCGTAGGTCCTCTGGTAAAAGTAGTCCGCCTCCATGGCCCCGCCGTTAAAGCTCCTCGTGTCTCCGGGTCCAAGAGTACCGGCGCCGTGCTCAAGCGGAGTAAGCCCGGATTCCTGCCCGAACCCATAGATAGCTTTCGCCTCAACCAGGTGGTCCGGCCCGAAATTCTGCTCCAGCGAGGCGTCTATGTACTGCCTGTTGACGTGTGTGCTGGCTGCGTCGCCAGTATTGGCGTTATATGCGTCTTCCGTAGCGGTATAGACCGCGCCGCCGAAGGTGACCGCCCCGTTGGAAAGTTTCTGGTCCCACGCGAGGCGCGCATAGCCTCCAACCGGGTTCCCGTTTACGCTTTTTGCGGACGAGAAGGGATTGCCGTAATTTGCCAGCTTGTGCATGAAATCCCCGGAAAGGGTATCCGCGTCACTTACGTCACCGCCCCGCAGGGCGCCGGCTGCGGCGTAGAGCCGGTTCCCAAGGAAATACCCATGGACCGCCAAGCCATAGTTGCTGCCGCTCCAGAAGTTGCCCGTCCAACCCTTCGTGAGGACCCACGGCAGGGTCTCGTCATCGGGGGAGGCAACGTCCCGGTCCCATCCACCGAGGCTGTTGAACGGGTCCGCGGCAGTGGGCAGCCCCCAGAAGAGCACTGCTCCAATGGTGCCGCCGCCGGGCAAGGGGTGAGCGAAGGCCAGCTTGGCTACAGCCAGGTTAAAGTTCCCGCTGCTGTCCCCGTTGGGCACCTGGCCGCTCTCAATACTGGTGAACACGCCTGCGTACTTATATATCCTGCCTGCAACGAAAAGCTGCATATTGTCGATTTCCGTAGAGTTGGCGTTGTAGCCGCCATTGCCGTACCCGGGCTTGGTAGCAGCGGGGGTCACCCCGGAGGGGTCCTGCTCTGTCTGGTACGGTATGAACATGATGCGCGCGGAGATCGGGAAAATATAGAAAAGATTGAGCCTATCCTTGTTGATGACATCCCAGTCCGGGGATGCGTCCGTATAGGCCTTTACCTTGAACTGCCTGCCATACTCGTTTAAGTTTGGCCATATCGTGTGACAGGCCGTACAGGGTTTCTCAGTCTGGCGAGCGTAAGAAGGCACCGCCTCGGATCTTTGAGCCAAAGACAAGACAAAGAAAGATACAGCAACGGCAAACATAAAAAAACGTCCGGTCTTTTTCATTAGCATCCTCTTTTTCTTTTACTTCCCCATGTATGAAGGAATTTATTTATGAATGAAATTTTTTATTAATGCCCTTTGGCCTTCTTGAAAGACAGTTGTATGGTGGTGGTCTTGCCGCCGGTCACTTTAACGTTCCCAAGGAAAATTCTCCCCATTTTCTCATGCCATGCCTCTATGGTGTAAACACCTGGCGGCACGTCCCTGATGACAAACTGGCCGTTCGCATTGGTCAGCGCGGCATAGGGATTGTCAAAAACATACAGCCAGCCGTCCATCCAGGGATGCGCGTCGCATGTCAGTTCGATAAGGCCCGTCTGCGTAAGGGTCTTTGTAATCTTCATTCCCTTGGAGGGCAGCCCCACATTGTAATAGGTGCTGTCATTCAGATAGGTGTGGATGTTGTGGAACAGGGGGTCCGAGTTCGCAAAAGTGAGCGCGTTCCCCTTGAAGCCGATCCCGACGTGAGGAACGAAAGCGCATTTGTAATTGTCCGCTACCACCGCCCTTTTGGGCACCGGAGCGCCGGCCCTGATATCTTTTATGAAGACAACCACGTTCTGGACCCTTCTGTTCCTGATCAAATACGTCTGCATTGGCATTGTATTGCCGCAGTAACTCTGATTGGTGGTCGGATGCATCGTGGGGTCCTTCGGGACGGGGTTGCCGGTAAACAGCACCGTGCCCGTGATCGTCCCTCCGTTTGATACCGCCTGGACCTGGTACGCAAAAGAGATCAAAGGGGTAAGCAAAACAACGAACAGCGTCAACGCAAGTCTTTTAATCATTAACTTAGGCCTCTGCTTTCATAAAATTTTTGATCATTTTTCTTATCGGCAAACAAATTTGATTTCTTTAATTGCTTTTTTGCAGAAATGTGTATATAAAAAGGAAAAACGTGACTAGTGCTCAAACGGGCGAGGGACGCAAGAACTTTTTTGGTCTGAAGCGGTTAAAGTTTTAAAAAAATCCCTTACGGGCATCGTGAAATTCATTTATTCTACGGTGGGCACTTGGCGCAGACCGAGGCGAAAAGCGAGGTGGAAAGATAGCGGTCTCCCCTATCGGGCAATATCACAACTATGGTACCCTCCTCCAGCCTGCCCGCCAGCTGGATGGCGGCGAAGGCGGCCGCCCCGCTGGACATGCCGACGAAAAGTCCCTCCCTGACGGCAAGGTCCCTGGCCGTGCGAAAGGCGTCATCATCATTCACATTTATCTTTTCATCAAGCGCTACTGGGTTATAAATGCCCGGCACTATGGATTCCTGCATATTCTTTAGTCCCTGGATCTTGTGCCCAAGATAAGGCTCAACCCCTATGATCTTTATGTCCTTCCTGAACTCCTTGAGCCTCCGGCCCGTTCCCATGATGGTCCCGGTAGTGCCCATCCCGGCAACAAAGTGGGTAACGGCGCCCTGCGTCTGCTCTATTATCTCCGGGCCGGTCGTCTCGTAATGCGCCAGGATGTTTGCTGGGTTATTGAACTGGTCCGGCATGAAATAGGTTTCCGGAGATGAGGCCAGTATCTTTGCCGCAAGCCTTATGGCCCCGTCAGTTCCCTCATTGGCAGGGCTGAGCACCAACTCCGCCCCGAGGGCCTCAAGGGTTCTCCTTCTTTCCAGGCTCACGCAGGCGGGCATCACGAGTTTTACCTTCAGCCCCTTTGCGGCCCCGACCATCGCAAGCCCGATGCCCGTATTGCCGCTTGTGGCCTCGAGTATGGTCTTGTCCTTCAGCCTGCCTTCCTTCTCCGCCGTCTCGATCATGTAAAGCGCGATCCTGTCTTTAACGGAGCCGCCGGGGTTTGACCCCTCCAGCTTGGCATACAGCCGTACTTTACCAATGTGCCCATTGTGCCCGTTGGGGTTCAGATTCTCGATAAGGACAAGAGGTGTCCTGCCTATGCAGTCCAGAACGCTCATAACAGTAAAACCATGATAACATAAGATGTTAATATAAGACATGCCCGCTTTCATGAAAGTTCTGCCAGCCTTTATGAAGGCCATTGCCTTAATACCAGCCTTTATGAAGGCCAAATGAAAGTATTGCCCGCATTATGAAAGTATTCGTTGGAATGAGCGGCGGAGTGGATTCTTCCGTGGCCGCCATGCTCCTTAAAAAACAGGGTTTCGATGTCGAAGGCGTAAGCCTCCTCATGTTCGAAACGCGCATTGCCCGCAAGGAAAAAAACCCGCGCTCCTGCTGCTCTCTTGAGAGCGTGAAGGACGCGGCCCGTACGGCACAGGCCATTGGGATACCCCATCGCGTTGCCGATGCCAGGGACATCTTTATAGAAAAAGTCATCGAGCCGTTCGCCCTCGCCTACTCAAAAGGCCGCACGCCAAACCCGTGCATCCTGTGCAACAGGCACGTCAAATTCCCTGTCCTTCTGGATGCCGCCATAAAAGGAGGCGCGGACCTGATAGCAACCGGCCATTATGCCAGGCTAAAGGCAACGCCGGAAGGCCCTGTGCTTTCACGCGCGGCCGATCCGAAGAAAGACCAGTCCTACGTTCTTTACGCCCAGGACAAAGAGGAACTGAAAAGGCTTGCGCTCCCCCTGGGAGGACTGAAAAAAGAAGACGTCCGGCGCATCGCAAGGGAGGCAGGCCTTCCGGTCTTTGACAGGCCCGAAAGCCAGGAGATATGCTTTATCGAAGGCAGGGATTATCCGGCCATGGTGAGGGAGCTTTGCCCGGCCGCGCTGGCCGGGGGCCCGATACTGGATGAGACGGGGAAGCGGATAGGCACCCATGACGGCATCTGCCGCTACACCATAGGGCAGAGAAAAGGGCTTGGCGGGCACAGGGACTCGCACGACCCAAAGCCGCTCTACGTTTACAGGATAGACGCAGCGGAAAACGCCGTTTACGCGGGAGACAGGCAAAAGGCCTTTGCCCGCGAAATAACGGTTGGAGAGCTTAGCTGGCTCATGGACGGATGGGACGGCATATTGAAAAAGGGGAACCAGGGGGAAAAGGGGTTTCGGTTTTTTGGAGCGGGGGTGAAGGTCCGCTCAATGATGCGGCCCGCCCCCGCGTCGGTTTATGTTTCCGCTTTTTCAGGCACGGCGCGCGTTGTGTTTGATTCTCCCCAATGGGCTGCCGCTCCGGGACAAAGCGCGGTCTTTTATGACGGGGACGCAGTAATAGGGGGCGGCATAATTCTGGAGAAAAAAGAAGAAGAAGGGGGAAAAACCGCCGGTGCCTGAAGGAAAAGTCGTTTCGATAAACATAAGCCCTAAAAAAGGCACAAGAAAGGCCCCTGTCGCGGAGGCCCTTCTCATGGAAAATTTCGGCATCGAGGGAGACGCCCATGCGTCCTCCTCGTGGCACCGCCAGGTAAGCATGCTCGCAGTGGAAAGCATAGGCAAGGCCCGGTGCTCACCGGGTGGGAAAACGTCCCTCGGCCCCGGAGATTTTGCGGAGAACATAACCACGGAGGGCCTGGCCCTGGCGGAACTGCCGGTAGGCACACAGCTCCTGATCGGCCAGTCCGTTGTGGAGGTGACGCAGATAGGGAAAAGGTGCCATGAAAAGTGCGAGATATACAGGCAGACCGGAGACTGCATCATGCCCAGGGAAGGCATATTCGTAAAGGTGCTTTCGGGAGGCAGGATAAAGACCGGGGACCCCGTGGCCGTCCTCCATATCACCGCGGCAGTCATAACCCTGAGCGATAAAGGCGCAAAAGGTGAGCGCACTGATGAGAGCGGCCCGCTCATCGCCAGGCTCCTGTCCGCTGCTGGCGCGGGTGTTATCCATTACGAGATGATCCCGGATGAGGCGGAGATGCTCAGGGAGAGGCTCATCAGATATTCCTCCCTGGTGGACCTCATAATCACGACGGGCGGCACCGGGCTTTCGGACAGGGACATAACCCCGGAGGCCACGGCGTCGGTCGTTGAGAGACAGTTGCCGGGGCTGGCCGAGGCGATGAGGGCCCACGGCATGCAAAAGACCAGGAGGGCCATGCTTTCCAGGGGTATTGCGGGCACCAGGGGCGCTTGCCTTATAATAAACCTGCCGGGGAGCCCCAAGGCGGTGCGGGAAGGACTTGAGGCGGTCATTGACGTCATCCCGCACGCAATAAGCAAAATAAAGGGCCCGGAGGAGGACTGCGCGGTATGAGCGATGTATCATTCCCTCTGGCTTTTGCGGCTGGACTGCTGTCTTTTCTTTCCCCCTGTGTGCTGCCCCTCGTCCCATCGTATGTTTCTTTCATAACGGGGCTTTCATTTGAAAGTCTGACCGAGGCCGGGGCGGAGCAGAGGGCCCGGATAAAGCGCGTTACCATCGCCAATTCGGCCTCGTTCATATGCGGCTTTTCCTCCGTGTTCATAGGCCTTGGCGCGTCTTCCTCCGCCATGGGGCAGTGGCTGTTCCACTACCAGGACAAGATACGCATAACAGGCGGAGTGATCACGATCATCTTCGGCCTCTTCATCTCCGGCATCGTCAGGCTCGACTTCCTTATGAAAGAGAGGAAGTTCCATCTGAGCGGCCGTCCGGCCGGCTATATCGGGGCCTTCCTTATAG
>JAJYJB010000006.1 GCA_021789735.1 Nitrospirota bacterium | reverse complement strand
GGGCGGGCGGGGCGGCCGGCCTGTTGCCATAAAAAACAAAAATGCCCTTTTTTCTTTCGGGATGAAGTATTATTGATGAGATTTTTCCCTGGAGAGTTTTTGTTTTGTTTTTGTTTTTGTTTTTTTACGGAAGGAGTTCCCTGGGATTGGACACGCTAAAAAAGGCCTCCCCTGCACTGTATGGCGCGGTGATCATCTGTTTTTTGCTGCCGTTCATAACGGTGAGCTGCAGCGGGCGGAAGGTCATGACCCTTACCGGCATTCAACTGGTCACCGGCGCCTCCATGGGCCGGCAAAACATGTTCGGGGAGGAGCTGGGGAGGCAGGAAAAGGAAAAGGGGAAAATCCATTCGCAGCCTTATGCCGTTGCTGCGTTTGCGCTGGCCCTTGCCGGGTTTGCCGCAAGCCTTTCAAGGCGCAGGGGCGCCCGTCTGTACCTGGTTATAATGTCCGCCGGTGGCGCGCTCTGCCTGCTTTTGCTTAAAACGAAACTGGACCAGGACATCATAAACAGAGGGCAGGGGCTTCTGGAGATCGACTACGGTCTTGGTTATTGGGCGTCTTTCATTTTGTTTGTCCTGTCGGCGGCTGTGAACGGCTATCTGCTGAAGGCCTCCAAAAATGGCGAACCGCCCGGCGGCACGCATTAAGCTCCGGCGGGCCCCAAGGCTTATGTTTTTTGCTTCTTTACTTTTTGCTTCTTTACCAGGCTTAGCCCTTGCGATGAAAGCCGTGGGCCACGGCATCCTCGAATTCGCTTAATATCTGCTGGTCCAGATGCCCCTGCGGGGTCCTGAGCCTCGTAAGCGCGTCCCTTTTATCATGCACCTGCCCGCAGAAGTTTTTTACCGTAAGAGTGGTATATGCCTCTACGATGGCGGCCATGCGCCCGCTTACGGAAATCTCCCCGCCCCTGATCCCGCGGGGGTAGCCGGTGCCGTCCATCTTCTCGTGGTGGCCCAGGCAGATGTCCACCACGGTCCGGTCAACGCCGGGGGTGTTATTCAAAATGTCCGTGCCGTATGTGACATGGAGCTTGACCTGATCAAACTCCTCCGGATCGAGCTTCCCCGGCTTAAACAGTATCTCGTCGGATATTTTTGCGCTGCCTACGTCGTGCAGCAATCCGCCCAGAGCATTGAGCAGGCATTCTTCCTCGTTAAAACCCTTGAAAACGGAGAAAAGATACATGTAAACGGAGACCACCAGGGAATGCAGGAACAGCGTGTTGTTGTAGCCTTCCACCGACCTCAGGATGCCGCTGAAACCATTCTTCCCGATCGTCTTTACCAGGGCGTGGCAGGTCTCTTTCAGCTTTTGGTAAGGCAGGGCCTCTCCTTTCGCGGCGGAATCAAAGGCGGAGTCCATGGTCAGCTTCAGGAGCCGGAGGGCGGACTGCTGCTCACCCGGCAAAAATTTCCACTGCTCCTCGATGGTGGCATTTATCCAGCCCGAAACCTTGGCAAGCAGCACGCCGACATTGACTGGCTTCAGGATATAATCATTGGCCCCCTTGCTGATGGCGCTTAAGACCATGTCCTTTTCCCTGTGGCAGGATACCATTATGACCGGGACGCGCTTCATGCTCTCGTAATCGCGGATCTTGCTCAGCGCCTCAAGGCCGCCGACATGCGGCATCTCGATGTCCAGCAGGATGAGATCGGGCTGAAACCTGATCGCGTTGGAGACCGCGGAGGCGCCGTCGGTGGCGCTCCTGACCTTGTAGCCGACATCTGTCAACTGCTCACGGACCAGGCTGCAAAAGACGGGGCTGTCATCAACAACGAGTATCTTCTTCATCTCCGTTCAAAAAAAACAAAAACCATATGAAAAGTCCGATTTTGAAAATGCCGGGCCTGCGCAATTATAGCAGATTTCCAGCAGGGCGGCGCAACCGTGTCCCCCCTTCTTCCCTGTTTATTGAACGGCCATCCCCGGCGTGATAGGCTCTAGGTATGCAAACACAAAAGGCCTGTGATTTTTGCAGGGACCTTATTTGCGCCCGCGAATTCGGGGACACCCTGGAAGTCCTGGCAAGGTCCATTGCCCAGGGGCTCGCCGCAAAAGGATGTTCCATTGAGCTTTTGAACAGGAAGGACCGCTCGCTGGAGCTGGCCGCCCTGTTTGGCGCGGGGGCTGAATTTCTGAGGCAGCCGCAGGAAGGCCCGGCGGGCCGGAAAAAACAGGAGGCCGACAGCCTGGCGCTGCGAGGAGAGGCGATCAGCCTGCATGCCGGAGAGGATTTTTTTGGCGGGGAGGACGGCATACGCCACGTCCTCAGTGTGCCCCTTCCCTCGGACCGCGGGGTTGCCGGCATCATAAGGGTATATTCGGAGGAGGACCGCGATTTCACTCCGGAGGAGGTCCGCCAGGCCCTTTTTTTCGCCTCCATGGGAGGCATGCTTGCCGGGAAAGCAAAGGCATGGGACAGGATGAGGGCGCTTGCCGAGTCCGCCCGGTCGCTGTCAGGCACGCTATCCGCGGAACAGGTCCTGAATGCGATAGCGGAGGCCGTCGCGAAGGGGCTTGACGCACAGGGCGCCTCGGTATGGACCCTGGACAGGGAACAAAAAACAGAAAAACTGTCATTCGCGGCCTCCTACGGCCTTTCAGACAGGTACCCGGCAAAAAAAGAATACGGGACAGAAGAAAGCCCCCTGTTCAAAGAGACCCTGGAATGCAGGACCGTAAGCATACAGGACATCTCCATTGACAGCAGGGTCACGGACCGCGAAGAGCTTGCCGCCGAAGGCGTTCACGCGCTCATCAGCGTCCCGTTTGCGGTCAGGGGCTCCGTGCTCGGGGTCCTGCAGGCATACATGCCCTACCCCTTCGAGTTCGGCCCCGAGGAAGTCGAGTTCGCAAGCGGCATCGCCTGCCAGGGCGCGATCGCCATGGAAAACGCGCGCCTTTTTGAGCACATAAAACGTGAATACGATGAACTCCAAAAAGACGTATGGAAATGGTATGACTGGGGCGAACGCTTCCCGAAGAGGCTATAGGGCCATTTTGCCGGAGGCGGCCCTGGCCCGCTGGATCGAAAGACTGGGGGAGCTCTACGCTCTTACCGGGCCGGTGGGCGGAGGCGTCGCTGCAAGGTTCACGGAAATATCCAGGTTTGAGCAGCTGGACCTGGATTACCAGAGCACCATGCTGCCGCCCGGAAAAAAATACCTCTTCGCGCCGGTGGAGGAGGTCCTCTCTTATGATGTTTCAGGAGGGGTGTTTTCCTCCGGGCCCCATCCATCCGGGCCAAAGCGGGCGCTGATAGGCGTCCATCCCTGCGATGTAAACGCCATACTCTACCTGGATATGGTCTTTCTCTCCGGCCCTTATGCGGACCCTTTTTACAGGGCAAGGAGGGAAAGCACCTTCATCATCGCGCTTAACTGCAAGAGCGTGACGGACCTCTGCTTCTGCCACCTCGTGGGGGCGGGACCTTTCCTCAAGGCCGGGACCGGCTATGACATCCTCCTTACGGAAATCGGAGAAGACGGAGGGGCCGGATGCGGAAGCGGAAAAAACAAAAAAAAGTTCATGGTGGAGCTGGTGAGCGAAAAGGCCAGGGAACTGTGCGATGTCCTTTCCCTGGGGCAAATGCCGCAAGAAAAAGACTTTGAAAAAATGAGGGCGATGGAAGCCGCCCTTTTGAAGAGCTTCAAGAAAGACCTGGATATGGGAGGAGTGCAAAGCGCGCTTCTTGCCCGGCCGGAACACCACGCGCTCAGGAAAACGGCGGACTCCAGATGTCTTTCCTGCTCCAACTGCGTTATGGTCTGCCCTACCTGCTTCTGCCATGATGTCCGCGATGAAACGGACATCTCCCTGTCCGGCGCCAGGAGGACCAGAAGGTGGGACGCCTGCCAGGACATTTCCTTCGCGAAGGTGCACGGGGGCAATTTCAGGGCCCAAAGACACGCAAGGCTGAGGCAGTTCGTCTATCACAAGCTGGATTACGAGGAGCAGTTCGGCAAGAAGGGCACAGTGGGCTGCGGCAGATGTATAAGATGGTGCCCCACCGGAATAGACCTGACGGAGATCGCACGGTCCATGATGGAATGACGGCCCGCGGCATGGCAATAAACCGCTTCCATGTCCCCGCAAGGGCGGTGATCAGAGGCGTAAAGAATGAGGCCCCAGGCGTAAGGACGCTCCTTCTGGAGCCCGTGGAGGAAAACAAAAACCCCGGCCAGGGCCTCCGCGGACAATTTCCGCACGCCAGCCGTGCTGCAAGTCCGGGGCAGTTCAACATGCTTGGCTACCCTGGAGTGGGCGAAGCACCCATCTCCTACAGCATTCTGCCAGGGCAAACAGGCGCGAAAACAGAAGGACTTTTCGGGCACACAGTCCGGGTGGCAGGCAGGGTTACGGGATTTCTTGACAGGTTCGGGGAGGGGGGCGAAGTTTTTTTCCGCGGCCCCTTCGGCCGGGGCTGGCCGCTTGAAGAGTCCAGGGGCAAGCACCTGCTTCTAATATCGGGGGGGCTCGGGCTTGCCCCCTTAAAACCGGTCATAGAGATCGTCCCTTCGCTTGGGCTGGCCGGCGCAACGCTTCTTCACGGGGCCAGGACGGCCGCGGACATCATCTTTAAAGCGGAGCTTCCCCGCTGGCGGGAAACCGGGGCCGTGCGGATAGGCCTTACGGTGGACGACCGAGACGGGGGTGAGGACGGCAATATGCTGGAAAAGGAAGTGGGGGAAAAAATACATACGGGCCTTATAACGGAGCTGATACGCCCCTTGCGGACAGATCCGGCCCGGACGGTTGCCTTCATCTGCGGGCCGGAGATAATGATGCGGTTTGCCGCAAAGGAACTGATGCTAAAGGGCATGGGAGGAGACGACATCCATGTATCCATGGAAAGGCGTATGCGATGCGGCACCGGCCATTGCGGCCACTGCCAGCTCGGCCCGTGGTTCATCTGCAAGGACGGACCCGTCTTTTCCTACTCACAGCTTAGGGGGCTGCCCGATGTCATCTTATAAAACTCCATCTTATAAAGCCCCCCTGCCTTCTGAAAGGCGCGGTTTTTCCCATGCGGGTTGCCGGCAAAAAAGACCCCGGGCGGGGTTCTTCAAACTCACCTGCTGCTCCGGATGCGGCTTTGAGCTTGCCTATTTTCAAAAAAATCTGGAAGAGACGCTCGATGCATTTGATTTCTCTTTCTTCAGGCTCGCCAGCTCCGCCGGGGCGCCCGATGGCCCCTTCGACCTGGCCCTGGTGGAAGGCGCGGTCACGGAGCCCTTCCAGATAATCGAGCTCAAGAAGATAAGACATGTAAGCAAGACGCTTTATGCCATAGGGTCCTGCGCCATAACAGGCGGCATACCGGCGATAAAGGCCCTCGCCCCCGAGGCCGAGGTTGAGCAGGAGGCATATAAGGAAAGTCTTTACAGGCTGGCCTCTACAAGGCCACACGTCGTCGGCGATTACGTAAAGGTGGACGGCCACGTGAGGGGATGCCCTCCGGGTGAAGGGGACCTGCAGGAGGCCCTGGCGTCGGTTTTGATGGGCAAAGACCCGGAATTCACCCATCACAGCGTTTGCATGGAGTGCAAAATGGCCGACAACGCCTGCGTGCTTGTGGAGGAAGGGCTTCCTTGCCTGGGGCCTGTAACAAACGCGGGGTGCGGCGCGCTCTGCCCGGCACACCACAGGGCATGCTATGGGTGTTTTGGTCTTATGGGGCAGGCCAATGTCCCGGCGCTCAAGGGAAGGTTCAGGGAACTGGGCCGTTTCAGCGAGGAGGACATAGAAAACAGGTTTTTTACCCTGTTTGGCGCGCTTGGGAACACGGAACGGAAGTAGGCCATGAGGATAGAGACCGGATACCTGGGCAGAGTGGAAGGCGAAGCGGGCGTAAGCTTCAGGATAGAGGACGGCAGGCTCACGGAGCTCAGGATAAACATATGGGAGCCGCCCCGTTTTTTTGAAGGCATGCTTGTGGGCAGGAGGTATGACGAGGTGCCGGATATCGTGGCCAGGATATGCGGCATATGCCCCGTCTCCCACATGCTCACATCCATCCGGGCCATTGAGAAGGCAATCGGCTTCGAGCCCGGGCCGGAAACAATTGCCGCAAGGAAGCTAATGGCTTACAGCCAGATCGCCTCCAGCCACCTCGTGCATCTGGTCATGCTGGCGCTGCCCGATTACGAAGGAGATGGGAAAGACTCGCTGATGGAGGTCTTGAGGCTGCCGGAGATGGAAAAAAGAGACCTGCTTAAAAAGTTCATGAGGGTGAAAGAGGCCCTTAACGGCATCACGCGGGCCTTCGGGGGAAGGGCGCTTCACCCGGTGTCCATGGTGGTGGGAGGTTTTACATCACTGCCGGGAAAAAAGGACATCGACGGGCTTCTGTCCGCCCTGGAGTCAGCGGAAGGGGACATTGAGGACATCGCGGGAATGATGTCTGAACTGAAACTCCCCCGGTTTGAGAGCGCCTCCGTAATGGTCTCTCTTTCAGAAGAGGGCGGATATGCGGTAAACTCCGGCCGTATCGTGTCCGGCGCGGGCCTTGGCGGCCTGGAAGACGAATACGAGCAGCTTTTCGAGGAAAAGGAGACCCTCTACTCAAACGCCAAGAAAACCGCGTTCAAAAACGGGGGGCAGATAATGACTGGCGCCCTGGCAAGGGTCCGCCTTCAGTCCCGCTGGCTTGTCCATAAGGCCCGCAAGATGGCCGCGCCTCTGGTGGAAGGCCCCCCAAACAAAAACACCTTCCAAAACATAACGGCCCAGGCGGTGGAACTGCTCCATTTCTGGCAGGAATGCAAAGAACTGCTGGGGGCCGCGGCGGCGTCCTTGGAAGGCGGAAGGCAAAGGTCCCTGCGGGGCGGCCCTCCAGCGCGGGAGGGCAAAGGCAGCGCACTGACCGAGGCGCCCCGGGGGCTTCTTTACCACTGCTATGAGATAGACAGGACCGGCACGGTGCGCAAGGCAAATATTGTGACGCCCACGGCCCATAATTACCTTGCCATGGAGCAGGACCTGAGCAGGCTCATCGAACAAAGCGGGCCCATGGAACAAAACAAAGACATGCCAGAAGAAGAAAAAAGGCTTAAAACCCTGGCGGGAATGCTTATCCGGGCCTACGACCCGTGTTTCTCCTGTTCGGTCCACTAGAGGGGTTTTCTAGCTTTTTTCTTTTTCCTTTCCTCTTTCCTTTCCCCCCATGAAAAAATGTGTAAGGAGGTCACCGTCCTTTGGCGAGAGGTCAAACCTTATGGAGGCCTCCTGGAGCAATGCAAAAAGCTCCGCTCCGGGGTCCTCCTCTCTCCTGCCGGATACCCATCTTATCGCTTTCCTCAGCTGTTCGCCCTCGGGCTGAATGTCCATGAATGCCTCTTTCCCTTTCCCAAAAAACTTTTTAATCTTTTTGTTTTGTTTCCGGCTTTTCGTCCCGTCTTAAGCGGGCTTTTTTATCATGCTGTACTGCGCCATCGGGTTTTTCCCCGTGGCCGCCCAGCCGTACCCATTTTTTGTAAGCGCAATTACACCCATTTTCACATGGGAGGGGAACAGGCCAACGCCCTTTTTGCAGGCGGTGCCAACCCGCACACCCTCTGCCAGCATATCGTAAACCGTCCTTGCCAGCATCTTCCTTATGCTTTCCTCGCCAAGTCCCGTAACCGCGACGGCCCCCATGGGGCCCGCATAGAACCCGCAGCCTACCATGGGGGTGTCACCGACCCGCCCCACCAGCATGGGGGAAGCCCCGCCGGTTGATGACGCCACGGCGAAAACTCCGTTTTTATCCAGGACGACGGCGCCTACCGTATCCGCTCTTTTGCCTTCGCCTCCATCGGCCTTTCCGCTTTTTTTGAAAATTTCAAGCGCCCTTTTGGAGACCTTGTAGTAGGGCCTGAATCCGAGCTCCCTGGCGAAGGCCTGCGCCCCCCGGCCGGCCATTGCCACATGGGGTGAGCCGGTCACGGCCAGCGCCACAAGCACGGGGTTTTTTACCCCTCTGATATTGATAACGGCCCCCATATTGCCTTCAGAGTCCATCACGGACGCATCCATTTCGATGGTCTTTCCGTCGGCGCGCAGCACGGAGCCGCTGCCCGCGTTGAACCTGCCGTCGTCTTCAAGGACACGCGCCGCCTCTGCCGCCGAATCGAGGGCGCCCTTCCCGGCCTCAAGCACCAGCAGCGCAGCCTCGCAGGCCGCCCTGCAGCCATCCGAAAACTCTTCCGGCGACCCTACGCCGCCGTGCACCGCCACGCCATATGAGAGCATGGGAAAGTATACCTCAATTTACCGGAGTTTTTTGTTTTGAAGCGGGCAAAGGAGAAGGAAGGGGTCAGTGGCATGAAATGGAGGCCGCCGGTTGCCAGGGAAGCCCCCAGTTCATGTCCGGTGAACAATGCCCGGGGAGAAGAGGCTAAAACCTGTACCCTATGTTGCCGGTAAAGATCATGCCTTCTATGTCGGTGTCAAACGGCTTTGCGTACATATACTTCAGCTCAAGTCCAAGGAAGACGTCCCGGTTCAGGTTGAAATCCGCCCCGCCAAGGATATGAAAACCGGGCACGGTGTCGCTCGTCGAAAATCCTATGGCGTCAACATTATCATTGGCGAAATAGACGCCGACGCCGCCGCCCAGATAAAGGTCCATGAGCGGCTGGGTACGCGAGTAATAATAGGGGACTGGGAATACCGCTTTGGCCGTCGCTTCCAGATAGGTCGCGTCTATGTCTTCGGTGGCGAAAAAGCCGTTGAAGGTGAGGACCGTGCCCGACGTCTGAAGGTGGCCCACGCCAAACTCGGTGGCAAAGTACGGGCTGAAATAATGCCCGAAATCGACCTCACCGTTGAAATCGCTCGAGTAATCGGTCAGCTCATTGGATATTGGAGAATATACGCCCAGTTTGGCGACCACATAATTGTACTTGAAATTGCCGTTATAGCTCTGCGCGGCCGCAAATGAAGGGAAGAAGGCAAAAAAAGCAAGGATGACGGCTGATGCAAAAAGGATGGTCTTTTTTCTCATCGGGCACCTCCATTTTTCTTAGTAAATCTTATCACAGGAAAGAGCGATGTCGAGCATATGGGCGGCTGATACTTTCCCTTGTGAAATCGGCATTAACTGGTACAATTTGAATAACGCCTCCAGTGCCCGGGGGAGACGTCCGGATCAGAAATGGAACAGGAGACCGAAAGCAAGAAAAAGGAGACCGGTGCGGAAAAAACCGGCCATCCGGAAGAAGCTGCCGCCTCCCGGGAGGCGGCCGGGCAGGGGCACGGACAGCGGGGGGAAGGCGTTTCCGCAAATGAGCTGAGGGAACAGTTGGACCGGGCGCTCGCCAGGGAAAATGTGGCCCGCGAGGAGACAAAACGGCTCATGCACATGCTATCGCATGACCTGAGGTCTCCCATGTCCACGGTTTCCAACTTCCTAAACATCATCATGGCCAGGCAGGGCCATGTCCTGGATGAAAAGTCAAAGCAGTATATAGGCTACTCTCTCGATATCATAAAGAACACGAGCCAGATGCTCACTGACACCCTGTACTACATAAAGACAGGCGCACGGGAGGTCTCGAAATCGGGGGTGGACTGCGGCAGGGTGCTTGAGCGCGCCCTTTTAAACCTCAGGGAGGAGATGGAAAAGACCGGGGCCAGGGTGACAGCTGAAAGGCTGCCAGAAATAAAGGGTGACGAGACGCTGCTGGTGCAGCTTTTCCAGGGGCTCATTGCAAACAGCCTGGTTTTTTCCGGGGAGGGCCCGCCCGTCGTCCTGATATCGGCCGCACGCCGGGAACATGCCGGCCGGGGCGAATGGCTCTTCGGCTTCAGCGACAAAGGGACCGGCATAAGACCCGAAGACCAGGAAAGGATATTCGAGCCGTTCGTGCGCGCGGCAGCGGGACGCGGCGGCAAAAGGGCGGGGCTTGGCCTTGCCATCTGCAGGAAGATAGTGGAGCTCCACGGAGGGCGCATCTGGGTGGAATCCGTTTTGGGCCAGGGCTCCACGTTTTATTTCACGATACCCGAGTAAGTTTTTTGTTTTTATTTTATTTTACTTTTTCTCCCGGACAGTTCCACCTTTTTATTTTTATAAGAGCCAAAAAATAAAATTAAAAATGCCCTGAAGGGGGGCCATTTCTTCCGAACCGCAACATGGGGATAGCCGGATTCAGGATCCTGTTGATAGAGGACAACGCGGCCGACGCCGAGCTTATAGACATGCTGTTAAGCGAGGCCGGGCGGGAGCAGTTCCAGAACTACACCCTTAAAAAGGCGGAGAGCCTTGCGGACGGGATCAGGGCCCTGGGCAGGGAGCCGTTCAGCGTGGTCCTCCTGGACCTGGGGCTGCCGGACAGCAGCGGGCTGGAAACGCTCCTGCGCATCGAGGAGCATGCGCGGCACATCCCGGTGATAGCCCTGACCGGACTGGCCGATGAAGAGTTTGCCGCCAGGGCGATATCCATCGGGGCGCAGGACTACCTTGTAAAGGGAAAGATAACGGGCGACAGTCTTTTCCGCTCGGTCCTGTACTCGGTAGAGCGGAAAAAATCTGAGCTCCTGCTTAAGGACTCCGAGGAAAGGTTCAGGGCCTTTTTCGAGCTTAGCGGCATGGGCGCCCTCCAGGCGGACCCCTCGACCGGACGGTTCATCATGGTAAACAAGAGCTTTTGCGAGCTGACCGGCTACACACGCGATGAGCTTTTGTCGCTTTCCTTCCGGGACATCACGCACCCGGACGACTGGGCCCAGGACCTGGCGGAATACGGGAAGCTGCTGTGCGGCAAAATGGAGCAGTACGACAGGGAGGTAAGATACCTGCACAAAAAGGGGCACGCCATCTGGGTGCACGTTTCAAGGACCCTGCTAAGGAAGGCGGAGGGGCCCAGGAAGCCCATCCGGGTGCTGGGGATAGTGCACGACATCACGGACAGGAAGAGGATGGAGAGGGAGATCATAGAGATGGCGCACCATGACGCGCTGACGGGTCTTCCAAACCGGCGGCTCTTTATCGAGCTGGCGCAGATCGAGATGGCGCAGGCCGGCCGCAACCATAAGAAAATGGCGTTCGTGTTCCTGGACCTGGACAGGTTCAAGGAGGTAAACGACACCTTCGGGCACGAAACGGGCGACCAGCTCCTGAAGGAGGTCGCCCGCCGGATAAAAAAAAGCCTGCGCAAGTCGGACACCATAGCCAGGATAGGCGGGGACGAGTTCAATATAATAATAGCCGACCTGGCCCGCGCGGAAGACAGCGCCGAGATAGCCAGGAAGATAGTGGAGTCTTTCCGCACCCCGTTCCTGACCGCCGGGCAGGAGCTGCACGTCACGGCCAGCATCGGCCTCAGCATCTATCCGGACGATGACCAGGACATGGAAACACTTTTCAGGTACGCCGATATTGCCATGTACCATGCCAAGGAGACGGGCAAGAACAATTACCAGTTCTACAACCCTTCCATCAACGTCCACTCGGCGCAGCGCATAAATATGGAAAGCAGGCTCAGGCAGGCCATCGTCAACGGTGAGCTCCTGCTCTACTACCAGCCACTGGCGGACATAAGGACAGGCAAAATGGTGTGCGCCGAGGCGCTTGTCAGATGGGACCATCCGGAAATGGGCCTGCTCGAACCGAAAGATTTCATCCCACTGGCGGAAGAGACCGGCTTCATAACGGCGATAGACGAATGGGTGCTGGAGGCCGTCTGCCAGCAGGCAAAACACTGGAGGCAGGCAGGCCTGCCCCCGGTATGCATAACGGTGAACCTCTCCTCCCGCATCTTCCAAAAGGCCGGGTTCGCGTCCTCCATCTCCAGGGTCCTTGAGGAAACCGGGCTGCCCCCAGGCACCCTTTACCTGGAGATAACCGAAACACTGGCGATGGAAAACATACAGCTTACCGCCTCCCAGCTTGCGCAACTTTCCGGGCTCGGCATACAGATATCGATAGATGATTTCGGCACCGGCTATTCGTCCCTGAACTACCTGAAGCGGCTGCCCATCGGAAGGCTAAAGATAGACAGGTCCTTCATAAAGGACATCGCCACGGACCCTGACGACAGGGCCATCATAAACGCCGTGGTGGCGATGGCCCACAACATGAAAATGAAGGTCATCGCGGAGGGCGTTGAGACCGAGGGCCAGCTGGATTTCCTGCGCCAGGCGGGCTGCGACGAGATGCAGGGCTTTTTGTACAGCAGGCCGCTTACAGCCGAAAAGTTCATCAAGCTTGCCGGGAACGGGAAATAGCCGCACCCGCAATGCGGGGCACTTTTTTGACTGACGGGTCCCACAGGACGCCGTGGTTTTTCGTCAGCTAGGCCCGGCCCGTCACTATTATGATGTCGCCAAAGAGGACCTTTTCACGGATGTCCCTGAAGCCTGCCTTTTTCAAAAACCCTTTCAGCTCGCCCCGGGTATATGTGCGCCCCCCGTGCGTGTTGACCAGCATGTTTATGGAAAAAAGCGCGCCGTACAGCGGGGCCGTGCGGTTGTTTTCCAGGTAGAACTCGTTTATCGCCGCGCGCCCTCCGGGGTTCAGGGCCGCGCGAGCCCGCAACAGCAGCTCCCCGCATTCCTCGTAGGTGTTTGAATGCAGTATGTTGCTCATGAAGATGAGGTCGTAGCCGCCGCCAAAGTCGCCGGCATTGAAATCGCCCCGCATAAAGCTGATATTTTTGGCCGCGCCGTGCTTTTTTATGTTTTTTGCGGCGATCTTCACAACATCTGCCCGGTCAAAAAGGGTGACCCTCCTGACCCCCGCACTGGCCATCTCAATCGAATACGTTCCGGGGCCTCCGCCCAGGTCAAGGGCGCTCTCCACGCCTTTCGTCCCGACCGCCTTTATGACGTCTGCGGCCCTGAGGACCGCGAGGTTATGCATACCCATTATGAAGGCATCCAGGCTGAATCCGCCTTTCTGCCCGGCAGCCGGCCTGCCGGTGCGCACGGCCTCGTCCAGTTGTGACCAGCTCCCCCACAGGTTGTCCGCATGCCGCACAATGGCGCCCTGATAGTACGGCGACTCCTTGACAAGGAAAAGCGCCGCCTCCCTTGAGTTCCGGTAGGCGCTTTCCTTTCCTTTTTCTTTTTTGCCACCGTAGGGACGGGTTTTCTTAAGCAGCCCGAGTCCCGCAAGCGCGTCCATGAGTATCTCAGTTGCACGGGGGTCCGTCTTTATCCTGGCAGCCACCTTCCGCGCAGTAGCGCCCGTCTTTGTGTGCTCAAAGAGGTCGAAGTTGACCGCGGTGATCAGCGGCCTTGCCTGCCAGAACGAGCTCCACAGCCTCCTTAACCCGGCCGCCTGCCTTATGGTCTTCTTATCCAATTCCCAGCTTCCTCCTTTCACGTCTTCAAAAAAAATAAAATAAAAGGATGCCGCGCCTTGGAAATTTTAAGCGGGCGGCATCCTTGCAGTCAAGAAAGAAAAGACTGTTTTTTGCCCTGCCGTGAAGCACGGCGAGGAAGCTAGTCCCTGTCCCTGAAAAGAAACGGTTTCCCGCCGCAGGCGTTCATGCCCATGCGCCGGCCCCGCATCCAGAAAAAGCCCCTCAGGTTTTCCCTGAACTTTGCGCGCTGTGCGGGGGTAAGCTCCGATTTTATAGACTCGAAGGCCTTTATGCGGGCCAGCCGGAGGTCTGTTTGAAGGGACGCGATCTCTTTGAGCTTGGCCCCTACCGCCCTCATGTCCACATGGTCTTGCCTGAGCAGGTCCATCAGCTCCACCCTGGCTATCGCAATGCCTGCCCTCTTCCTTATGACCACCTTCAGAAGACCGCTTCTGGTCTGCCTGATCTCTTCCTCCTGCTTCCTGCTCAAGCCAAGGTTTTTAAACAGAAGAAGACCGGGCATCATAGGCCGCCTCCCCCTGGACATCCACATCCGGCCGCCCATCATCCCGCCCCGTCCGCACGTTTTTTTGCAGCAGGCGGCCCCGCCAGGGCCGCTGGGAAAGGCGGCATAGGAGCTGTAAGGAACGGCGGCCAGCAATGCGAAAACGGAAGACAAAACGAGCAGAAACCTTTTCATACTTTTTTCCCCTTTCATAAGACTTTGAATTTTTATTGTCATCCCATTTTTGCCCGGTCCGGTTTTCCCGCCCTCCTTGTGGGGGGACAGGAAGGGCGGGACCGGCTGACCCTTTAAGCCTACAAAAATATCTCTTAAGTGTGGGTTAACGCTATGTAAAAAAATGAAAATTTTTGTAAATTCCTTCTTACGTTTCTTTACAGACGGAACCCTGCAATGGGCGCCGGACCTTGCAAGAGGCGGCTTTTAATGGACAGACACCTTATGGATTAAAATTATGGACCTTCAGTGTCCCGCGTGAGGGCGGGCGTGGCGGCCATCTCCGCCATGCTGTCCCCGGGGTTTTTTCGGCCGGGACAGCCGGCAACAAATGAAGACCGCCGGCCTCCCGCAAAAAAAGTCCATCCTCCTCCCCTTTTTTTTCTCCACGTATTTGACAGTGAAGCAGGGCTTTCGGGGCGTAACAACGCCGGGCTGATGTGATAGCATCTGGGTATGGAGGGCATTATAACCGCCATACACGGGGACATCGTAGAAATGGATTTCCCAGGCGGACCGCCCGGTCTGCTCCACGCCGTGGAGGTCCAGGGGCCCGTCAACGGGAGGGAAACGCCCCTTGTCCTCGAGGTCCACGACCACCTGAGCGAAACGAAGGTAAGGGCGACCGCTTTGGGGTTTACCCAGGGGCTCAGACGGGGAATGCCCGTGCGGTCGACAGGTGGCCCCCTGCTCTTTCCGGCAGGCCAGGACTGCCTGGGCAGGGCGCTTGATAACTTCGGAGCTCCCGTGGACGGAGGGCCGCCGGTAACCGGGGAACACCGCTTGCCGGTCCACAGGCCCTCACCGGGCCTGGAGGAGCAGATGCCCACCTCCGGCATACTTGAAACCGGGATAAAGGTGATAGACCTTCTGGCTCCCTTCCCGAAAGGCGGGAAGGTGGGACTTTTCGGCGGGGCGGGTGTTGGGAAGACCGTCCTGCTCATGGAATTCATTTACAAGATCGCAAAGATGTACTCGGGCATATCCCTGTTTTGCGGCGTCGGTGAAAGGATACGCGAGGGACATGAGCTCTGGAGGGAGATGCAACGGCAGGGCATCATGGAAAACGCGGCCCTCGTCTTCGGCCAGATGAGCGAGTCGCCCGGGATAAGGTTCAGGACGCCCCTCTCCGCGATAACACTTGCGGAGTTTTTCAGGGACACCATGCGCAAGGACGTCCTTTTTCTCATGGACAACATCTACAGGTTCGTGCAGGCGGGCAACGAGGTGTCCGTCCTTCTGGGCAGGCTTTCATCGAGGGTAGGTTACCAGCCCACGCTCTCACCGGAGCTTGCCCAGGTGGAGGAGAGGCTGGTGTCCACAAAAAAAGGCACGATAACCTCCGTGCAGGCCATCTACGTGCCGGCTGACGACATAACCGACCCCGCGGTGGCGGCCGTCTTTCCGCACCTGGACACGACTGTGGTGCTCTCGCGGGAAATAGCCGCAAAGGGGCTGTACCCGGCCATCGACCCGATGCTCTCCAAATCCAAGTTCCTAAACCCGGAGGAGGCCGGAGGCAGGCATTACGAGATAGCCAGCAGGACCGTGGAGCACCTGGCCCGGTACCGGGAGTTGAGCGACGTCATAGCGATGCTTGGCGTGGAAGAGCTTTCCGCCTCCGACAGGGTGCTTGTAAAAAGGGCCCGCAGGCTGGAGGCTTTCCTGACGCAGCCCTTTTTTCTTACCGAGGAGTTTACCGGCAGGAAGGGAAGGCACGTCCCCCTGTCCGATACCATCGAGGGCTGCGCGCAAATCCTCTCCGGAGAGGCGGACAGCGCCCCGGAAGAGGCATTTTTCATGAAAGGGACCATTAAAGAGGTTTTTTTTGCCTGATCCGCCCATGAACGGCCATCTTTTTAAACTGAAGATAATAACGCCTTCAAAGGTGTTCGAAAGAGAGGTGACCCATATCAGGCTCAGGGACGAGAGCGGCTTTTTTGGCATACTGGCCGGCCATGCGGATTTTATCACGGCGCTGCCGCCATCTCTGGGTTATTACAGCGACCCGCACGGCAGGGAAACCTTCATTGCGGTGAATGAGGGCATACTGAGCGTGAAGGACGGGCTTGTCACCCTGTCGGCCAGGGAGGTGTTCGAAAGCGGCGATGCCGGGCAGCTTTCGGAACTCATCAAAAAGGAGGCAATGGGAAGATCGAAAACGGAGGCAGGCCTTTCCGGCATGCTTAAAGGCATGGAAAGGGCCTTTATTGAAAAAACGGTCCGGTTCGAAAGAGGCGTCTGACCTTTTTTAAAAAACAAAAACACTTTTTTGCTCTCTCCAGACAATGCAAAAGAAGACCGGAAAATTCCCGGAGGAGATAGAAAGATCGGCCTCCCGGCTTATGCAGGCCCGCCGGAAGAGGTCCTCATTCTGGCATTACGCCTACACGATCGGGGTCGGGGGCTGGCTGTTCGTTTTGCCTGTGGTCGGCGGGGCCTATCTGGGGCATTTTCTGGACAAAAAGCTGAAGGCGGGCATCTCCTGGACCATCACTTTCATCATCATAGGGATAGCGGTGGGCATTTATAATGTCTATCTCTTTTATTTCAGGAGGCAGGGGTGAGGCCCATCATAATCTACCCGGAGCCGCTCATAAGGCTGGGGCCGGTCGTCATAACAAAGACGGTCGCCACCACCTGGCTCATCATGGGGCTGATAACCCTTGCCTGCTGGCTCATTAAAAAAGGCCTGACGAATGGGAAGGAAAAGAGGCACCCATGGCTCCTGGATGGCATGGAGGCGATGATCGAGACGGTGGAGCAGATGGTAAAAGAGGCGCTGCCGGACACGGACCCGTGGCTGGTCGTGCCGGTCATCGGAACGCTGTGGATACTTATCGGCGCTTCCAACCTGGCAGGCCTCGTACCGGGGCTCAAAACGCCCACGGCTGACATAAACACGACCTTCGCGTTTGCCGCGCTCTCTTATTCCATGACCCATTTTTTCGGAGTGAAGACGCGCGGCCTGAAGGGATACGCCAGCCATTATATAAGGCCCTCGTGGGTGCTGCTGCCCTTTAACCTGATAGCGGAGACGACAAGGACGATGGCGCTCGCCGTGAGGCTCTTTGGCAACATGCTGAGCGGTGAAATGATAGCGGCGATAGTCCTGGGAATAGCCGGGCTTCTCGTGCCCGTCCCGTTTGCCATGCTCCACATATTGATCGGGCTGATACAGGCATACATCTTCGGGGTGTTGACGCTTGTTTTCATAGCGGGGGGGATACAAAAAGAGGCGTAAGGAAGGAGGAGCAGATGAGCCCGCTAACGCTTGTCGTGATCGCGTCGGTGGTCGCCGCGGCGCTCGCCATAGCCGCCGGGGCATACGGCCCGGCCAGGGCCCTGGGCGAAGCCCTTTCAAAGGCCATGGAGGCAATGGCCAGGCAGCCGGAAGCCTCCACCCAGATATCAAGGACCCTCTTTGTGGGCATGGCGCTCATAGAGTCCATCGCGATATACGCCTTTGTGATCGCCCTGATCATCCTGTTTGCCGACCCTCTTGTAGGTCTGTTGAAATGAGAGCCGGGGCCTGTTGAAATGAGGTTCGATTTCTGGACCTTCTCGTTCCAGGTAATAAACTTCATTGTACTGCTGTTCATCCTCAAGGGTCTGCTCTTCAAACCCGTAAAAGAGATGATAGAGAAAAGAAGAGAGCTCTCGCGGAAAATGGTGGAGGATGCCGAAACGATGAAAAGCGAAGCGCTCCTGATGAAGGAAACCCAGGAACGCGGGATGAAGGCTTTGCAGGACGCAAAAGAGGGGCTTGTCGAAAGGGCCAGGGAAGAGGCTGAAGAGGAAAAAAAGAGACTGCTGCTTGACGCTCAAAAAAGCGCCCGGATGCTGATCGAAAAGGAAAGGGCCCTCTTCGAGGCTGAGAAAAAAAGGGCCGGAGAAGAGACAAAAGACATTGCCGCCCGGGTCGTGGCAAAATTTGCCTCCAGCCTCCTTAAGGGCATCTCCAGCGAGGAGATGCACAAAAGCATCTGGCAAAACCTCTACAGCCGGACGGCGGAGATAGCAAAAGGCATCCCGGGCGCGCACGGTCCGTCCGGCGCGGGCGAAGTGGAGCTTGCGGTCAGGACGGCCTGGCCCATCGGGGCAAGCGAGCTTGAAAAGTTCAGGGGGACGCTCCAGCCTCTGGTCCCCCTGGTCAGGCTTTCGGCCCGGCAGATCGTGGACAAGGACCTCATAGCGGGAGTCAGCATAAAAGCGGGGGACAAGGTATATGACTTTTCCCTTGCCGGCCAGATAGAGGCATTTGCGAGAAAGCTTAAAGCGGACCATGAAAAAACGTCCGCAGGGAGATGAAATGAGCGCGGGGGATTTTTTCATTGAGAGGCTGTATGAGGAGGCGGAAAAAGCCCGCTTCACCTTGAGGGTGCATGAGGAAGGCAGGGTGCTTTCCACCGGCGACGGCATTGCCGCCGTTTCCGGCCTGGGCGAGGCAAGGCTTTATGAGCTTGTTGAGCTTAAAAATGGAAACACCGGGATAGTCTTCGACATGGGTAGCGAGGAGCTGGGGGTCGTGCTTCTTGCCGGTGAAGAGGAGGTAATGGCCGGAGACGAGGTGATGAGGACGGGCCGGATGGCTTACGTGAACGCCGGGGACGAGCTGCTTGGGCGGGTAGTCAACGCGCTTGGCGAACCCATGGACGGCGGCCCGGCCCCGGCAGGCCCGGTGGCGTATCCCATCGAAAGGCAGGCCCCTCCCATCATAAAAAGGGAACACGTCTCCATCCCGCTTATGACCGGCATCAAGGTGATAGATTCGATGTTTCCCATCGGCAGGGGGCAGAGGGAGCTGATAATAGGCGACCCTTCGACCGGCAAGACGTCCATCTGTGTGGACGCCATCATAAACCAGAAAAAAAAGGGGAAAAACCCGGACGTCTTATCAATATACGCGGCCATAGGCCTGAAAAAGACCCATGTCCTGAAGATAATAGATGAGCTTAAGGCCTATGGCGATTTTTCACGGACCATTGTCCTGGCCGCGTACGCCTCGGATTCCCTCGGCATGCAATATATCGCGCCTTACAGCGCGATGGCCCTTGCGGAATACTTCCTTGACAGGGGGCGCGACGTCCTCCTGGTCCTGGACGACCTTACCAAACATGCCGAAGCGTACCGTTCCTTAAGCCTTCTTCTGAACAGGCACCCCGGCAGGGAGGCATATCCCGGGGACATCTTTTTCCTGCACGCCCGCCTCCTTGAAAGGTCCGCCAGGATCGCCCAGGAATACGGTGGCGGGTCCATAACGGCCCTTCCGGTGGCGGAAACACAACAGGGGCGCATTTCCTCATACATCCCGACAAACCTGATCTCGATAACCGACGGGCAGATATACCTGGATTCGCTGCTCTTTGACAAGGGTTTCCGCCCCGCCGTGGACGTCGGGAAATCGGTGTCCAGGATCGGGGGCAAGGCCCAGGAAAAGGCTTTAAAAGAGGTGTCCGAGCGGCTGAAGATAGATTATTCGAGGTTCCTTGAAGTGGAGGTGTTCACCAGGTTCGGCGCCCACCTGGAGGAGGAGGCCTCAAAACTCCTGGGCCGCGGGATGCGGCTGCGGGAGATACTCAGGCAGCCCAGGTTCCATCCCCTTTCGATGGACGAAGAGGTCCTGACCTTCTGGGCGGTAAACTCAGGGGCCATGGACAGGTTCGCTCCGGAGCTTGCCGCGAAGGCCTGTCTGGACATCCTGGCCGGTATAAAAAGGACGCTGCCATGGGTAATGGATGAAATAAGGGACAGAGGCTCACTGGAGCGCGCCGGGCGGGACGCGGTGAACGAATTCCTTTCTTCCCGCAAGTAGGCGGGAGAGCGGGTCTTTTATTTCAAGGAGGTCGTTGCTCAGGCATGCTTTCATCCCTGGAGATAGAGCGGAGGATAAGCGCCTTCCGGGCAATCGAAGACATAGTGGGCGCGATGAAGGCCTATGCCGGCATCGTCATAAGAAAGACCGAAGAACTGGTCATCAACCTGCGGGAATACGAGGAAAGCATATCCCAGGCCATGGCGCGCATCGTGGCGCACCACGGGGAGATCGCCCAAAAGATGGAATATCCAGGCCCTGGCAGGAGGATACTTGTGGCCTGCGGCTCCTCCCAGGGGCTCTGCGGACTTTTCAACGAAAGGATGGCAGATGCGGTTTCAGGAGAACTGCAGGACGGGGACGCGCTTTTTGTCACAGGCAGAAAATTGAGGGAATCGCTTGCATCCAGGCAGATCGTCCCGCAATACTATGCCGGTTCCGCTTCAAGCGTAAGCGGCATACAGGGCGCCATTGAAGAGGCGATCTCGCGCCTCATCGAAATATACGGAGGCCGGGAGTTCTACAGGCTCGCCTTTATCTTTATGAGCGTATCCGGACAAAAGCCCCAGGTCCTTACGGAGCGGGTGCTGCCCCCCGACATGGACAAATTCCTGTCCGCCTTACCGCCGGGGAAAACCGAAAAAAAGAAAAACCCTCCGCTTTTGAACATGGGGCCAGACAGGGTATTTGAAAAGCTCATCGAGCAGCTTATATTCGCGGTCCTTTACAGAAGCCATGCCGAGTCCCTGAGAAGCGAGAACTGGTACCGTCTGCAAAGCATGGAGGGGGCGGCGGAAAACCTTCGCAAGCGGATATCCGGGGCCGAGGCCCTTCAGAGATATGTGCGGCAGGAGGAGATCACGGAAGAGGTCCTGGAGGTCCTGCAGGGGCAAAAAAATTAATGCTTCCTTGCCTTGTCAAAGGTGACGACGCGGTCCCGCCCTCCGTTTTTGCCCTCATACAGGGCGCAGTCGGCGTTCCTTATGCTGCCGTCAATGCCTTCATCCGGGTCATAGGGGGCAACGCCCATGGTCATCGTCACCCTGAGAGGGGTGTTATTGTAACTTAGCGTGCTTTCAGCGATCCTCTGCCTTATCCGGCCGGCAACGGCGAGGGCGCCTGAGACGTCCGATTCGGGCAGGAGCAAAAGGAACTCTTCTCCGCCCCAGCGCGCCGCCACATCCTGCTGCCGCACGGACTCCTTTAAAATCCCGGCGATGGCGCGCAGCACATCGTCCCCGCACTCATGGCCGTATGTATCGTTGAATTCCTTGAAATGGTCTATATCGCCCAGCGCGAAACAAAATTGCCTTTTTTTCCGCTTGAACCGGACCTCTTCCTCCCTGCATTTCTCCATCATGTGGCTTCTGTTCCAGAGGCCCGTCAGATGGTCGGTGCGCGCCATCGTGGTGATCTGCTCAAGCGCCTCCGCAAGCAGGACGTTTTTTTCATTAAGCTCATTGTTGATGGCCTCGAGCGTCATCGAATACCGTCTCAGGCTCTCCCGGGAGTTCTTTATCTCAAGGTGCGTCCTTATGCGGGCGTGGAGCTCCGTGGGGTTGAACGGCTTTGTTATATAGTCCACCCCTCCGGAGGTAAACCCCCTGACTATGTCCTCCTCCGCGTTGCTTGCCGTTATGAAGATGACCGGGATACCGGCGGTATCCTGTGCCGCCTTCAGCCGCTCGCACGCCGTAAAGCCGTCCACCTCCGGCATCATGACATCCATGAGAACCAGGTCCGGGACGCACTGGCTGGCCAGTTGGACGGCCTTTTCCCCGTTTGTGGCAACCAGCAGCTCATACCGCCCTTTGAGCATCTCCCCGAGCATTTTTATGTTTGCGGGCACATCGTCTGCTATAAGTATTTTTTCCATGTGATGTTTCAGTCTTTTTCTTTCTCTGGCGGCAGCTTTTCAAGCGCCGCCTGCAGATGCGCCAAGGCGCCGTCAAAATCGAAGCTGTTCAGCGCCTTGCCAAGCGCCTCCATTTCCGTGGGGGCCAGGAGTAAAAATCCCTTTGCCCCGTCTCTCATGCTCTCAAAAAGGTCCGTGGCGTCAAAACTGTTTTGCCGTATCCTGTCCTCAAGCTGCCCGAAGAGAAGCCTCAGGTTTTCCGACTCCTCCCTTGTCAGACGCGGAGGGACCGCGGCCTCCCCTGCCGGGCCGGGGGGGAAAGGCCATCTTTGCGCAGGCAGCAGCGCCCTTGAGGTCTCAATGACGACTGCCAGCTCATCATGGAAGACCCGCAGGGCCTCCCCTGTCTGCCCGCTCACGTTTTGCTTCAGGCATTTTTCAAGCTCCGCCGCCGCCCTCTGGAGGTCTTGCGCCCCTATGTTTCCGGATGTCCCCTTTACGTTGTGGACAAGGCGGCAGGCCTCGTCCATCCTGCCCTGTTCAATGAACGCGGAGACTTCCTCATGCGCCCCCCTGAAGGAGTTGGCAAACTCAAGGAGGATGTTCCTGAGGAGCCTTTTGTTTCCGGCAACCAGCTTCAATGCGGCTGCCATGTTTATCCCGGGCAGGGTATCAGGCAGGAAGGCGGCCTGGTCCTGCCGGGCTTTATCGGCGGGCGCCGCTTCGCTGCCGCCGGTCCGGGGTCTGGCGCTGCCCCCGGCCAGCCACCGGCGGAGCGTCTTGAAGAATTTTTCGGGGTCGATGGGTTTTGGGGTATGGTCGTTCATGCCGGCCTCAATGCACCGCTCCCTGTCCCCCGACATGGCATGGGCGGTCATGGCGATCACCGGCAGGTCCTTGTATTTCTCAATGCCGCGGATCACCCTTGTGGCCTCGAACCCGTCCATGACCGGCATCTGTATGTCCATGAGAACGCATTCATACTCGCCTTTTTCCAGCATCTCGACAGCCTCTTTCCCGTTCGAGGCGGCATCCACCTTGAGCCCCGCGCTCTCCATCAATTCCATCGCGACCTGCTGGTTTATCATGTTGTCTTCCACGAGCAGGACCCTGCGCCCTTCAAGCAGCACATCCGCCCCGGCGCTTTCAGTCCGCTTGCCCTGCTGCGCCCTGGGCTTGTTCCCGTAAATGTTCATGAGCGTGTCAAACAGCCTGGACTGGGTCACCGGCTTTGTAAGGTACCCCCCTACGCCAAGGGACGGGGCCCTTTCCTTCACATCTTCGGCGCCGTAGGCGGACACCATCACTATCATGCTGGAAGGGTCTACCATGCCGCCGCTTTTCATCATGGATATGGTCTCAAAGCCGTCCAGTCCGGGCATCTTCCAGTCCATGATGATTATCCGGAAGGGGTCCTTGCGGGAATTCTCAAGTATGCCGATCGCCTCATGGCCCGACTGGGCCGTCGTTACCCGGAAACCCATGGACTCCATGTACGAACGGAGGACCTCCAGGGACACCTCCTGGTCGTCCACTATGAGGACCTTGGAGCCCCTGAGGTCCGGCATCTGACTGTAAGGGTCTTCTTCCTGCTCCTGCCGGATGCCAAAGGGCAGCGTGAAAAAAAACGTGCTGCCCCTGCCGTAGCTGCTTCTGCACCCCAGGTCGCCGCCCATCAGGCCCGCCAGCTTTTTTGAAATGGCAAGGCCCAGGCCCGTCCCCCCGTACTTGCGGGTCACCGAGGCGTCCGCCTGGGAAAAAGACTGGAAGAGCCTGGCCTTCTGCTCCTTCGTGATGCCTATGCCGGTGTCCTTTACGGAGAACCTGAACTCCCCTCTGCCGGGCCCCTTTTTGCTGCCCTTGCGCCCCCTTGCGCGCAACTCCACCGATATGAGGATGTGCCCTTTTTCGGTAAATTTTACCGCGTTGTTGGCCAGATTGATGAGTATCTGTCCCAGCCGCAGGGGGTCCCCTCTCAGGCAGACCGGGATCCCCTCCTGGACGTTGAAAAGCAGCTCCAGGCCCTTTTTATGGGCGGCATGCCCCACCACGTTGGAGACGTGGTCAAGCACCTCCTCCAGGTTGAAGTCCGTCTCCTCCACGGCAAACTTGCCCGCCTCTATCTTCGAGAAATCAAGGACATCATTTATGATGCCAAGCAGGTGCTGGGAGGAGTCCCGTATCTTGTTCAGGTAGTCGCGCTGCTTGCCGTCCAGCTCCGTTTTCCCCATGAGATGGGAAAGCCCGATGATGGCGTTCATGGGGGTCCTTATCTCGTGGCTCATATTGGCCAGAAATTCGCTTTTGACCCTCGCTGCGGACAGCGCGGCCTCCCTGGCCCTTATCAGCTCCTGCTGGGTGTTCTTTTCCTCGGTGATGTCCCGCACGATCTCTATCGCTCCCAGCACCTCGCCCGCCTCGTTGCGCAAAACCGACGCGCACCCGTCAAGGTAGCGCTGAAGATAGGGTATCAGGTCCGTCTCCCCGAACAGCCTCTCGTTGTCCTGGTCGCGCCTGAGCCTGGGGTACTTTTTCTCCAGTTCCGCCCTGTCCTTTGACACAAGGTCTATGAGGATAGGCCTTCGCTCGCCATAGAATGCAAGGCTGTATTCGTAATCGGCCTTTCCTATTATCTGGCCGGCCTTCACCCGCGTCATTTCCTCCATGGCCCTGTTCCAGAACATCACGACCCCGGCACGGTCGATTATGAAAGTGGGATAAGGAAGGAAGTCTATTATATTGTTTAAGAGGTTATAGGAGTCCCGGGCGGCCTTCTCGTCTTTTTTCCTCTCCGTTATGTCCCGCCATATGGTATAGACGATCTGCCTTTCTCCGTGCCTTATCAGGGTGAGGGACACCTCCACCGGGAACTCTTCCCCGTCCCCCCTTTTGTGCGTCCATTCGAACCTGTGGGAGCCGTCCCGGATGGCCAGGGCTATCATTTCGTCAGCCTTTGCCGCGGAAGGACGGCCGTCTGGCTGGAACTCGGGAGAAAGGTCCGCGGGGTGCATATGCAGGACCTGGTCTACGGAAGATGCGTGCAGAATGCGAACGGCAGCCTGGTTGCAGCCAATAAAACGGTTATTTTCTATAAGCAGGCAGGCATCGGGGGAGCACTCAAACAGCATCTCAAACGTCTTGTCCGGCAGCTTCCTCTCCATCCCGTCCTTCTAAAAAACCCGAAATTTCCCCTTTTCAAATCAAAAACGGCAATAGATTGTTATTGCGAATTATATAAAAATAACGGCCTAAAAATAAAGATGTTTCCGGGGAAGCGCAGTTTTTTTCATTAGTCACAGTAGTTACGGTCATAAACGGAGGGGCCTGTCAAAGGTCCCCGAGCCTGTCTCTGCTCCACGGCCATCCGCCAGGCGCGCTAAGGCTTTTTTCGCCTATGGCGATGACTGCCTTGCCGGAAAGTTTTTGCGGGACCATATCCTCTGGCAAAAAAGCCATGGTCCCGCGGCACAAGTAAGCTATTGATTTCACAATCTCATTTCAAAGGGGAAGGGCTTCAGGAGAAATGGCGGGGTGGACGGGGCTCGAACCCGCGACCTCCGGCGTGACAGGCCGGCGTTCTAACCAGCTGAACTACCACCCCTTATTGCGGCACCAACACTTCATATGGTAGGCGGAACAGGGATCGAACCTGTGACCTCAGCCTTGTAAGGGCTGCGCTCTCCCAATTGAGCTATCCGCCCGGCTTCAAAGAAAAAAACAAAAATAAAAGCCCAGGGAATCTATATTAAACAAGAATGAAAACCGGTTTGTCAAATGCCATCCCATATTCTATCCGGGAAAAAGGCCCGTGGCAAAAGCAAAAAAACAAAAAAGCTAAAACTCTATTCCTGCCCTGGCCTTAAGCCCTCCGTCCAGCGGGTGTTTGACTGCTTTCATCTCCGTTACATAATCGGCGGCCTCTATCAGGGAGGCCGGCGCCTGCCTGCCGGTCAGGACAAGCTCCACCCCGGCGGGTTTCCGCCTGAGGAAAAGAAGGGCCTCTTCTTCCGTGACAAGCCCATGCTTTATCAGGTGCATGAACTCGTCCATTATCACAAGGTCATATCCCGGCATGATAACGGCAAGCTGCTCCATCGCTCCCATCGCCTTTGCCCTCAGCGCCCCAAGATCGGCCCCCGGATGAAAATAGGGTGACAGCACCTCCTTGAAGCTCAGTATGCGCACCTGGAGTTTTTCCAGCATGGCTATCTCTCCGCCGTTTACCGCCTTCATGAACTGCGAGAAAAGCACCTTGAGCCCCCTGCCCCTGGCCCTCACGGCAAGCCCTACGGAAGCGGTGGTCTTTCCCTTCCCGTCGCCGGTATATATGTGGATCAGCCCGTTTTCCATATTCTGCCGATTATAACAAAAAATCCGGCGGGGAGCCCGTCTGCCGGGTTTGTTGACGGCCGGTCACCACTCCCCGGTTTGCGGGGATGCGGCCTTGGGCATAAAAAATGGTCCCTTCAGAGGATGTCTTTCCTCTTGTCCTCAAATTCCTCCTTGCTTATCTCCCCCTTTGCGTACCTTTTTTTGAGGATGTCAAGGGCCGTGTCCTCCCTTTTTTCGCCCCTCTTGACGGAATGGGCAAGCCACCTGATCAGATACACAAGCCCCACGATGACCAGCACCCATATCACCAGCATGAAAAGCGCACCCAAAAGACCCATGCCGTATCCCCAGCCCGTCATCCCGTTTCCGCCTCCGTACTGGATTGATGGGCCGGGCAAAAAATTAATATCCATCCGTTCCTCCTCCTTTCCTATATTTACTTATCAGCTAGCACCCGCCGGGCGGGATGTCAAGAAATGGTCCAAGGAAAAGGCCGTTCGAAAAAAACGCCTTTTTTGCTTTTGCTTTTGCCAGAGGGCACGTGATGAGCTATAGTTTTAAAAAAAGAGTTAACTGCCGGGAACTGTCTTTTCCGGACCGCATTTGAGACAAGGAGGTCCTTGCGTTAAAAATGCCCATGTCAACTGATGACTACGGAAGGCTTACGGTCACCGAGGTCCTCGATGAGCTGAAGACCGATTCAGGCAAAGGGCTTACCGCGCAGGAGGCCCAAAGCCGCATCGCCTCATACGGCTATAACGAGATCCCCGAGAAAGAGCAGTCCGCGCTCATCCGGATGGCAAAAAGGTTCTGGGGGCCCATCCCCTGGATGATAGAGGTCGCCGCGCTGCTTTCCGCCGCGGTCCGCCGGTGGGAGGATTTTGCGATAATCATGGTGCTCCTCCTTACGAATGCCTTCATAGATTTCTGGCAGGAGGCCAAGGCGTTGAGCGCGCTTAAAGTGCTCAAGGAGAAACTGGCGAAGAAGGCGATCGCGCTCAGGGACGGCGCCTTCCAGACGATAGACGCAAGGCAGCTTGTGCCCGGGGACATCATCAAGGTGAAAATTGGGGATGTGGTCCCCGCGGACCTGAAGCTCATCGAGGGCGACTATATCCAGGCGGACCAGTCCGCGCTCACCGGAGAGTCCCTGCCCGTCTCCAAGAAGGCCGGGGATACCGCTTATTCCAACTCGGTCATAAAACAGGGGGAGATGAAGGCTGTAGTGGTAAACACGGCCCTAAACACCTTTTTCGGCGAGACCGTGGCTCTCGTGGCCAGGGCCGGCCGCGAGGAACGGAGCCACTTCCAGAAGGCGGTCATCGGCATAGGAAATTATCTTATTTTCATCACCATATTCCTGGCAGCCTTCATACTCATCACGGCAATGTTCCGGCAGGAGAACATGATAAGCATTTTGAGGTTTACCCTTGTCCTGACCGTTGCCGCGATACCGGTTGCCCTTCCGGCGGTCCTGTCCGTGACCATGGCGGTGGGCGCGATGAACCTGGCAAAGAAACAGGCGATAGTCAGCCGCCTTGTCGCAATCGAGGAACTGGCGGGGGTGGACGTGCTCTGTTCGGACAAGACAGGCACGCTTACCCAGAACAGGATGACGGTGGACGAGCCCGTTTCCTTTGGCCCCTATTCAAAAAATGACGTGATGGTGTATGCCGCCCTGGCCTCAAGACGGGAAAACATGGACCCCATAGAGCTGCCCGTATTCGAATACCTTGAGGCAAAAGGCCTGATGGGTTCGCTGAGCGGGTTCACCCAGGGGAAATTCACCCCCTTCGACCCGGTCAGCAAACGGACGGAGGCCCAGGTGGCATCCGGCGAAAAAACACTTATTGTCACAAAAGGGGCCCCCCAGGTAATATGGTCCCTCTGCCGCGGCGAGTGCGAAGAGATAGAAGACAAAGTGGGCGAGCTTGCGGAAAAGGGCTACCGCACGCTTGGGGTGGGGGTCAAGCAGCCGGGAGAAGATTACTTTCAGTTTGTGGGCCTCATACCGCTTTTTGACCCTCCGAGGGAGGATTCCGGGGAGACGATACGCGAGGCCAAAGCCCTGGGCCTTGACGTAAAAATGGTGACGGGGGACAACAGGGCCATAGCCAGGCAGATAGCGGGGATACTGGGGTTGGGCGAGGACGTCCTTGACGCAAGCGAGCTCAAGGGGGCAAGCACAAGGGAGATGGTTGTGCTCGGGGAGATCATCGCAAAAACCATTTACAAAAAGTTGTCTCCGTCCGTATCGGAGCACGATGTCCGCAGGTTCTCAAGGGAGGTCCTTGAAGACCTTGAAAAATCTTTTGAGGCCGCTAAAAACCTGCCGGAGGGGCATGTCCACAAGCATGAATCCGAGCTCATAGAGATGATAGAGGATGCTGCTGGTTTCGCGCAGGTATTCCCCGAGGACAAATATCTCATTGTGGACAAGCTCCAGAAGAGCGGGCATATCGTAGGCATGACCGGCGACGGGGTAAACGATGCCCCGGCGCTCAAGAAGGCGGACGCAGGCATCGCCGTCTCCGGCGCCACCGACGCTGCGCGGGCGGCCGCTGATGTTGTCCTGATGGCTCCCGGGCTTTCCGTGATAGTGGATGCGATAAAGGGCGCCAGGGTGACCTTCGAAAGGATGAAGAGTTACAGCATCTACCGCATAGCGGAGACCATACGCGTCATACTCTTCATGACCGCATCCATAATCATCTTCAACTTCTATCCGGTCACGGCGATCATGATCATCATTCTTGCGTTCCTCAACGACCTGCCCATACTTGCCATCGCCTACGACAGGACGAAGGTGGACGACAAGCCCGTCAAATGGAAGATGAGGGAGATAATCACGCTTTCCACAGTCCTTGGGATGGCCGGCGTTGTCTCCAGTTTCGGGATATTCTACATCGCGGAGAAGTACATGCGGCTGCCCGCCCCCGTGGTCCAGAGCTTCATATTTTTAAAGCTGGCCGTCGCCGGCCATCTGACGATATTCATCACGCGCACCGAAAACCACTTCTGGCAAAAACCCTACCCTGCGCCCATCCTTTTCTGGGCGGCCATCCTCACCAAGGCCGCCGCCACTCTCTTTGCGGTCTACGGCTGGTTCGTTAGCCCCATAGGCTGGAAGTACGCTTTTCTGGTGTGGGGATACGCGCTGGCATGGTTTGTAGTCAACGATTATATAAAAATATGGACATACCGGTCGCTAAGGAAGGAGGGGGCCATCGCCTGACCTCCCCTGGCCTCAGTCAGACAGCAGTTCGAGAAGCTCGATCCTTGTCCTGCCGATCTGCTCCGGAGTGATAATGCCCTTTACATTCCCGGCCGATTCGTTGCCCTCCTGCCCGACAACAAGGGCGATCGAAGCCCTTTTTTTGTGCAGCTTCTCCACGATGTTCAAAAACGTGAGGTCCTCGGCAACGACGGCATAATTGCTTTCGGCAATGTCGGCAACTCTGGCTGTTTTGTTCTGCGAGGCTTTTTCAAACGCCTCATATCCGCCTATAACGCCGGTTACGTCTCCGCCCGACACGGCTAGATAATGGGTTGCAAACGGCAGTTTCGGCAGCTCTGCCAGAAAAGCCCCTGCCGGCATATCTGCGTCAATCTGGACCAGGTGCGTATCCATTATCTCGCCCGCCGTTTTTATGTCCTGCAGGTCCCTCTGGAGGACCTCCGTCACGAAATGCTTTCTCCTTGCGAGCTTCATCGTGTAAATGCTCTCTTTTGAAAATACCTTTCTGACGCCGTAGCTGATCGTGACCGTTATGACCATCGGAAGCATGACATTGTAATTGAGGGTCATCTCGAAGATCATCACTATCGCGGCAATTGCCGCCCCTGTCACGCCTCCGGCCATCCCGGCCATCCCGGCAACGGCGAATGCCGCGGAATTTATGTCAAGCTGCGGAAAAAATGCGTGCAGCAAAAACCCGTAGGCCCCTCCCAGTGTCGCCCCCATGAACAGGGTGGGCGAGAATATTCCGCCGGAGGCGCCGGAGCCCAGAGTGGTGGATGTAGCAACCAGCTTGAGACCGAAGAGCGCGAAAAGGAAAGCGAAACCCGTGAGCGAGCCGGTCAGGATGTCCTGGATGGTGGAATAACCCACGCCCTCCGTAAAGTAATGCCCCTGGGTCTTGAAAAGGATATAAAACATCAGGCCCACGATAAACATTCCCAAAAGGTGCCGGACATAGTAAACCCTGCTTACTTTTTTTTCGAAGAAATCCTCAAAGGCGTAGATTGACCTTATGAACAGCGCCGACGCAACGCCAAGGATCGCGCCCAGGCCGGCGTAGGCAAGGAGCACGACGGGGTTTTCTATATGGAAATACGGGGTTTCAAAACTCGGAATCACAAATGCGGGATGTGTGCCAAAAAATATCTGCCCTATATAGGTGGCAACCACCGTTGTTATCGCAAGGGGGATGAGCGTCCTGATGCTGAACTCCTGCATCATCAGCTCAAACGCGAAGATCATGCCCCCTATCGGGGTATTGAAAGTGGCGGCGATGCCGCCCCCCGTGCCCGCGGCGATCAGGGTGATGCGCTGCCAGACCGGCAGGTCCAGGACCTGCCCTATCGTTGACCCGAAAGAAGAGCCGATCTGGACGATTGGCCCTTCCCTGCCCACGGACCCTCCGGTCCCTATCGAGATGGACGAGGCGGCCGCCTTGACGGCGGCCACAACAGGCCTGATGACCCCCCTGTAATAGTAAACGGCGTCTATTACCTCCGGCACCCCGTGGCCCCTGGCCTCGGGAGCGTACCTTTGCACCAGGAATACCACGGCGGCCCCGCCGGCCACCGGCCCCAGTATCACAAAAGGCCCCCACGGGCTTGCGGGCGTATGCAGCGTCGCATTGTATATGAAGGAGAACTTCCCCAGAAAAACAAGGTTGTGGACAAGCGCTATCAGGCCCCGGAAGACGACCGCGCCCAGGCCAGTCAGCACCCCCAGCAGGGCCGAGACCACCGCAAATCTGAAAGACCCCAGCGTATTGATGCGATTGCTTTTTTTAGTTTCCATGGGAAATTATTATCATTTTAAATAAGGATGCATTTAAGTCAACAAAAAAACAAAAAATAAAAACTCCCGCCATGACATTTTTCATACATGCCGGCGGCGGAAGATATATAATTGGGAAGTGCTTACAAAAAAATCGCCCCGGAACATCCGCCCCGAATGAATAACGGCGTGATCAAGGCCCCAGGCCAGCCGGAGACCAGCAAACTGGCCGAAATGGCCGCCCTGTTCAAGAAGTTCCATATACACGAGCACACCGCCCTGATCATCCTGTCCGTCCTGGTTGGGATAGCCGCGGGTCTCGCGAACATCCTTTTCCGCACCACCATGAGGTTCGTCCACCAGCTTTTTTTCATACAGGCGGCGGCCCTTCTGGACATAAACCGGGGGGGGATGTACAGGGTTTTTCTGCCCCTGCTGCCAATGGCCGGGGCGCTCCTTCTGATACCGCTTTCCAAGGCCTTCCCGGGGGAAGTGAACGGCTACGGGTTCCCCAAGTTCATAGAGCTTGTGAACATCAGGGGCGGCGTGATCAAGCTAAGGAACATCTTTATCAAGATCATCGCCCCGGCGCTCACCATAGGCACCGGAGGCTCTGCGGGGATAGAAGGGCCCATCGCCATAATCGGGGGCACGATCGGCTCCGGCACCGGGCAGCTCTTCAGGGCCTCCGGAAGCCGCATGAAGCTCCTGATAGCGGCTGGCGCCGCGGGGGCGATAGCCGCCACCTTCAACGCACCGATAGCGGGCGTGATGTTTGCCATAGAGATAGTGCTGCTTGGCAATTACGAGCTCTCATCCTTTGCGGCCATCGTCATCTCCTCCGGAATGGCCACGGTGGTGTCGAGGGCGTTCTACGGCTCAAACCCCGCCTTCCGGGTGCCCGAGTACCAGCTAAGGAGCCTGTGGGAGATCCCGCTTTACATGATGTTCGGGGTGCTCACCGGCTTCCTTGCCGTTTTGTACATCAGGGTCTTTCACGGCGTAAAGGACAAATTCGACAAGCTCGGAATAAACCCCCAGCTAAAGCCGGTGCTTGGGGCCTTCATAATAGGCTCCTTCGCTATCTTCTTTCCCCAGATACTGGGGAACGGCTACGGGATCATCTACCTGTCCCTGATGGGGAAGATCGTCTTCCCGGTAATAGTCGCGCTGATATTTCTGAAGCTCATGGCCACCGCCATAACCATGGGCTCGGGCGGGGCAGGCGGCGTCTTTGCCCCTTCTCTTTTCATGGGCGCCATGGCAGGAGGGACCTATGGCTATATTGTCCATTGGCTGTTTCCGGCCTATACCGCCCCCCCCGCTGCCTATGCCACGGTGGGGATAGGCGCTTTCCTTGCCGCCGCCACGCACGCGCCGCTCACCGGCATATTCCTTCTTTTCGAGATGACCGGCAACTACAAGATAATCATCCCCCTCATGTTCTCGTCCATCATTGGCACACTTATAGCCAAGCGCGTCTACCCGGACTCCATAGACACGGTGGAAATAACCAGGAAGGGCATCAAGATACACATGGGCAGGGAAGTGGCCATCATGAGCAGCATAAAGGTGGGCTCTATCATGAGGAAGGACTTCATAACGGCCAGGGAAGACGCCACCCTGGACCAGGTCATAAACGAGATGATCAGGAAAGAGAAATTTTATATCCCGGTTGTGGACCCGGGCGGGTTGATGAAGGGCATAATCTCCTTCCAGGACGTACGGCCGGTGCTGCTTGAGGAAGAGGTGAAAGAGATAGTCCGCGCCGGCCAGGTGGCGACGGAAGAGGTGATAGTGCTCTACCCGGACGAAAACCTGAATGCCGCCATAGAGCGTTTCTCCCTCAAGGACATAGACGAGATACCGGTTGTCAGCAGGGAAAACCCCAAAAAAGTGATCGCGATGGTGAGCAGGAGGGACGTAATAGCGGCCTATAACAAGGAAGTGCTGAAGAGAACCACGGAGCGGCAATAAAAAATAAAAACAAAAAATTCATTTTGATCTGCCGCGCTCATTGACCGGGCATCCAAGTTAAAACGGTCCCGAAGCAAAAAGAGAGGAAATTGACGGTTTTTGTTTGGGACAGGCCTAAAACTGCTTGAGCCCCTCCGACGCCTTCAGGTTCTCCGGGTCCAGGATGAGGGCTTTTTCAAACTGCCTTTTTGCCTCCTCCGCCCTTCCGGCCTTAAGGTAAACCTCCCCAAGCTCCGCGTAGCAATCGCCGTCAAAAGGCGCAAGCCCGATGGCTTCGAACATTGCCCGTTCAGCCTCATGGAAAAAATCCCCGTCAGCGGCGCTCAGGGCCAGGGCCAGACGCTTCCACAACGCCGGGTCTGAGGGGTCGCTCCGGACAGCCTCCCTTAAGGACTCCAGGGAAAAAACGCCGGTTTCAGGATTTTTGTTTTCCCCCTCACCGGTGCCCGCGGCCGCCTCTCCCGCCGCCCGTTTGTCCTCAGGGCACTCCGGGGTTTTTGGGCCGCTGTTTTCCTGCCGCCGGCCGGAAAAATCCGCATTCTGCTGCCGCATGAGCGATATGTAGGCCATCTTCACCGCGTCGAATATCTCCACAAGCTTTTCCCTTAGCTGCTGTTCGTCGGTATCGTATGCCCTTTCCGGATGGAACTCCCTGGCAAGCCTGTAATAGTTCTTTTTGATGTCCCGCGCGGTCGCCCCCTCCTCCAGCCCGAGGAGCCCGTAAGGTGTCATTGAGGGCAGTTTTTCGTGAAAGGCCGCTACCTTCGCCGCGAAACCGTCCTGTCCTTCCCCCGGCAGGGACTCATGGAGAAGGACGTCCAGGGAAATGTTTTCCGTCTCCATCTTCTTTTCGGTCAGTATCCCTATGGCCCAGAAGACATAGAGTATCTTCATCGCCTCAAAACTGTTGAACCAGGAGTCCTCTATCACCTGTTTGATGGTCCTCTGTCCGTCCACCAGCGAAAGGATCTTTCTGTCCTTGGGCGAGAACTGGACGTTCTGGAAGAGCCGCAGAGGGTCATCGTTCAGCTGCAGCGTCGTCCATACGGGGGGCATCTCTTCCTTGATGCGTATGAGGTTGTCCACCCTGCTTACGCCCTCGTAGATCAGGCTGCCGGCGCTCATCTTCAGGGTAATGACCTCATCGGGCACCTGGCCCTCCACAAACTCGTATTCGGCCCGGTCGTATTCGAAGAGGCTGTAAATTATCTCCTTCACCTGGTGTTTGATCGCCCAGAAGAGCTCCTTCGGCGTAATGTAGCCAAGCTCAACGAGCACCGCGCCATGCCTCCTGCCGGATTTTTTCATGACCTCGGTGGAATAGTCGAACTGCTGAAGGGATATCTTGCCGGTCTTCACCAGGGTCACGCCCAGCCAGTCGTCATTGCTGTTTGAAGAGGCGAATACCGCCTCTCCTTCCTTCAGATAGACTTTCTTGCAGACCTCGCCCGCCCTGACCTCGAGCGTGCCGGTCAGCTCGGACTCGTTCAGGTGCGCAAGGAGCCTCGGGAAGGACGCGTCCCTCTGTAAATCTCCCTTGAGAGGGAGTTTTACCTTTTTCTTCTTTTTGGCCTCTCTGTCCATTTCAGGAATACCTTTTAACTTCAAACCGGTACAGCTCGATGTTTTTTTCACCCGGCGGGATGCCCGCCTTGAGCATGGCTATCCTCACCTGCTCCCCAGCGGAGCCGACCCCCTCGATGTCAGGCAGGAGGAGCCCTCGCCTGTCACCCTTTGCCACTATAACACCGTACTTTTTGGCGTCAAGCTCCGAAATGGAATTCACCTTCTCGGGCGGGCAAAGGACGTCAACGGAATAGTCCAGATCGTCAAGCTCGTCTTCCGAAACGGGGAAAAAGCGGGGGTCTTCCGTGGCCGAGGCTATGGCGTTCCTGACGGCCTCCAGAGAGGCGCAGCCCGTGACAGGCTCAATGGTGCCGATGCAGCCCCTAAGCTGGCCTTTTTTTTTAAGACATACAAACACTCCGGCCCTATCCATAAGGTCATGGGAAAGCTCACCGGGGTCTGTTATGACCTTGCCTTCCTTCACATACAGCTCGACCGCTTTTTTTACAAGGGCCACCAGCGGGTGCATCTTTAAAATTCTCTTTTCAGGGCATAATCCGCAAGGGTAATGAGCTCCTGTTTTTCGGGGCAGTCGCTGATTATATCGAGCTCGGCCTTGGCTTCCTCAAGAAACCGCCTTGCCTTTTCAAGTGAGACGTTTACCGCGTCGTATTTGCTGAACAGCTCGAGCACCCTTCCCAGGCCCTCCCTGGTGGGACCGTTTTCAAGGATGCCTTTTACCTCTGCGCGCTCTGCCTCACTGGCCTCCTTTAGGAGGTTAATGAGGGGCAGGGTGATCTTGCCCTCCTCCAGGTCCTTGCCCAGTTTCTTTCCGAACCCGCCGTCCCCGGCCATATAATCAAGGACGTCATCGGCCATCTGGAAAGTTATCCCCGCCTTGAGGCCAAACCTCGCCAGCGCCTCCTCCCGTTCCGGCGGGGCGCCTCCAAGAATGGCCCCGATCCTGCAGGCGGCCGACATGAGCACCCCCGTTTTGGAAGAGATTATCTTTATGTAATCTTCCTCCGTTATGTTTACGTCGTCGGATTTCTCAAGCTGAAGGAGCTCCCCTTCCGTCATGGCGGTCACGGCGCCGGAGAGCGCTCCTATGATCCTTATTTCCCCGGAAGCAACGGCCCGTTTAAGGGCGTTCGCGTACAGGAAATCCCCCACGAGCACCACCGCCTGGTTGCCCCATGTGACGTGCGCCGCAGGCCTGCCCCTCCTTACCTCCGCCGCGTCCACCACGTCATCGTGCAGAAGCGAGGCGCTATGGATTGACTCTATGACCCCGGCAAGGGCGATATGGTCCAGGCCCTTGTAGCCCGACAGCCTTGCGCTTACGAGCAGGAAAACGGGCCTTATGCGCTTGCCGCCCCCCTCTGTGAGGTACCGCCCGATAAGCGGTATAAGCACGATATCGCTTGCGAAGAGCTCCTGCAGGCTCTCCTCAACGCGGGCAAGATCACGGTCGTAGGAATCGAATATCTTTTTTATGCCCTTGTTGATCTCCTTGATCATGACCTTCCCGCCCTGTCCCTTTTCTTCCCGGCAAGCGGGGCTTTTGTTTTTCGCGGCGCCAAGTTCCTGAGCTCCCGGGGTTTAAAGACGCCGAGCTCCGTTATGATCGCGGTCACGTATTTTGCCGGAGTGACATCGAAGGCCATGTTCCTTGCGTTTATCCCGTAAGGCGCTATCCTCTTGCCGGCCAGGGAGGCCACTTCCTCAGGGTCCCTCTCTTCGATGGGTATCATGCTGCCCGAGGCCATCGAAAAATCTATGCTGCTTAGCGGAGCGGCCACATAGAAGGGCAACCCGTGCTCCTTGCACAGCACCGCCACCGTATAGGTGCCTATCTTGTTGGCCACATCGCCGTTCCTTGTGGTCCTGTCGGTGCCCACGATGGCCAGGTCTATCTCCCCTCTCCTCATGAGCGCGCCAGCGGAATTGTCCGTGATAAGCGTCATCGGGATGCCCGCCTCTTTCATCTCAAAGGCGGTCAGCCTTGCCCCCTGGAGGACCGGGCGGGTCTCATCCACGATGACATGAATTTTCTTGCCCTGTTCCTTTGCCACGAAGATCGCGGCCGTCGCCGTGCCGTACCCTCCCGTGGCAAGCGCGCCCGCATTGCAGTGGGTAAGGACCGTGTCCCCGTCCTTTATGAACTGTGCCCCCCACTGGCCGATGGTCCTGTTTATCTTTATGTCCTCTTCCAGAATGCTCCGGGCTTCCCGCCAGAGGGCCTCCCTGGCGTCACCGGCGCTTTCATGCCCCACGGAGGCAAGCCTGGCCTTCATCCTGTCTACGGCCCATCTGATGTTGACCGCCGTGGGCCTCGTGGCCAGGAGCCCTTCATATACCGGCTCCAGCGCGCTGGAAAGCGCCTCCGCGCTTCCGGCACGCGCCGATTGGGCGCCCAGGGCAACCCCCATTGCGGCGGCTATGCCTATGGCCGGGGCACCTCTTATTTTGAGCTCCCGGATGCACCATGCCACGTCCATCCAGCTTTTGCATTCTATAAGGTCCACCTCATGCGGGAGCTTGCTTTGGTCAAGGATAAAGACCTTGCCTTCTTTCTGTTCAATGGCATTAAGCATGTCTGCTCATATTAAACCAGCCTGTGAGGGGTTTTTGCAAACATTTTTACGTACTTGGCCACCATTATCTCAAATGGAGTCTTTTAAGCAGAAGCCCCAGGAATTTATTAAGGAAATTCTTTCTGGACAGAAACGGTATCACCGGTTTTTTCCTCAGGCCCATGGAATCCAGCAGCTGCTGTATTTCCGGGGTGTTATTTATGGAGGCGCCCTTCCGGAGCATGTCCACCGCGTCCTGTTTCCGCTCCGCAAGGAGATAAAGCCTGGCCATGTTCAGATAGACCAGCGGCTCCCCGGGGACCTGCCCGATTATCTCCTCTGAAGCGGCCATCGAGTTTTCAAGCTGTCCTCTCTGGGTCGCGGAAAGCAGCGCCAGATAAGACCTGCACAGGAGATTTGAGCCGTCCAGCTTGAATGACTTTTCGAAGCTGGCAAGGGCCGCCAGGTTTTCGCCCTTCCTGAAGAGGTCCTCCCCTTTTTCAAAAAGCTCCTTCGCAGCGCTCATCTGCAAAAAAGCCCCCCTCCGCAGCGAATTTTACTTCCCCATACTTGACGAAATTCTACCAGAACACCGAAATTCTTGCTTTGAGGGTAAGAGCGGCACCCTTTCAGCGCTCTTTTTTGCCAAGGTGCTTTTTCAGGTAGCGCCCGGTATGGGACCGGGGCTCCCTGAGCAAACCTTCCGGCGTGCCCTGGTATATTATGCGCCCGCCTTTCTCACCGCCTTCGGGGCCCAGGTCTATTACCCAGTCCGCCGCTTCGATCACGTCAAGGTTGTGCTCTATGACGATAACAGTGCTGCCCTTCTCCACGAGTTTGCCAAGCATCGCCAGGAGGGCCCCCACATCGTAATAATGGAGCCCCACCGTGGGCTCATCGAGGACATAAAGGAAGTCCTCCTTCCGCGCAAGCCCCAGCTCGGCGCATATCTTCAGCCTCTGCGCCTCACCTCCCGAAAGCGTGGTGGCGGGCTGGCCCAGTTTCAGATAGCCAAGGCCGATCTCCTCAAGCTGGGAAAGCCTGACGGCTATCGGATGGACGCCGCTAAAGAACTCCGCGGCCTCCTCCACGGTCATGTCAAGGACCTGGCTTATGTCCTTGTCCCTGTAGTGCACGCGCAGCGCCTCGGGGGTGTAACGGGTCGCCCCGCAGTCCTCGCACTTGATGAAAAGGTCCTCGAAGAAATACATCTCGAACTTCTGATAGCCCTCTCCGCTGCATGTCGGGCACCTGCCGCCCGGGACGTTGAAGGAAAAAAAACCCGGCCCGTAGCCGTGCGCCTTCGCCTCCGGCTGCAGGGAGTAGAGCTTTCTTATCTGGTCGAATATTTTCAGGTAGGTGACCGGGTTAGACCTGGGCGTCCGGCCGATGGGGCTCTGGTCTATCAGCTTTACCCCGTGCAGGGCCTCGACGCCCCGCAGCGCCTTATAAGGCAATGGCGGCTGCGGCTCTACCTTGAGCTTCCTGGCAAGCGCCCGGTAAAGTGTCTCTACCACGAGGCTGCTCTTGCCGGAGCCCGAAACGCCGGAGACCACAGTAAGGCAGCCCATGGGGACTTTCAGGTCCAGGCCCTTCAGATTGTTGCCGCTTGCCCCTGAAAGGCCGATCCACCCTTTAGGCTTGCGCCTGGAGGCGGGCGGCTCTATGCGGTCCACACCCTTTATGTACCGCGCGGTAAGCGTATCGGCCGCTTCAAACTCCTCCCGGCTGCCGGAAAAGACCACGGAGCCGCCCATGTGCCCCCCGCCGGGGCCAAGCTCCACCACCCAGTCCGACCGCTCGATGATCTCCTTGTCGTGCTCCACCACCACGAGCGTATTTCCCAGAGCGGAGAGCTCCGCCATGATGTCCGCCACCCGCTCGGTGTCCCTGGGATGCAGGCCGACTGTCGGCTCATCGAGCACATAGAGCGTTCCTGTCAGCCTGGAGGCAAGCTGGTTAGAGAGGTTCACCCTCTGGTATTCGCCTCCGGAAAGCGTCCTTGCCTCGCGGTCCAGGCCCAGGTAGTCAAGTCCCACCCTCTTTAAAAATCCGAGCTTGAGTTTTATCTGTCTCAGGGGCTCCTTCGCAATCGCCGCTTCCGAGGGGGAAAGGGTCATGAGGTCGCGCGAGGGACCCGAAAAAAAACTCTCCAGCCCGCCTACCGGCATGGCGGTGAGCTCCGCGATGTCCTTGCCGCCGATCCTGTATGCGAGGGCCTCCGGCCTGAGCCGCTTCCCTCCGCATGAAGGGCAGGTCTGCCCCTTCCTGTACCTGGAAAGGAAGACCCGGACATGGAGCTTGTACCGTCTTGCTTCCATGTCTTCGAAGAAATCGTCTATCCCGTAAAAATCGCTGTCACCTTTGAACAGTGTCTCTTTTTCATCCTTGGAGAGCTCCCTCCAGGGCTTGTCCACCGGGAAGGGGGCCCTGTTTTTTCCTTTTCTGTTTTTAAGGGCCTTGAGCATCTGCCTCCTCCACCACCTGTACGAGGGCTTTTCCCATGGCTCTATGGCCCCCTCCGAGACGGAGAGATAGGGGTCCGGCACTATGAGGTCCTCGGAATATCTGAGGATATTGCCAAAACCCTTGCACTCCTGGCAGGCCCCGACAGGGTGGTTGAACGAAAAAAGAAGGGGTGAAGGCTCCACAAGCTCATGCCCGCAGTTGTCGCAGACGTTCCCGGCGGAAAACCTCAGCTCCCTCCAGGATGTACCGCCGTCCGCGGAAAGAAGGACCTTCATCCTGCCCCCGCCGTGCCTGAAGGCCGTCTCGACAGAGTCGGCAAGGCGCGGGTCGTCCCGAATCACCAGACGGTCAAGGACAACGGCCAGCCCGTTGCCGTTTGAAGACCCTTCAAAAGCGGTCCCACCGGCCCCCCCATCAAATTCCATGACCTGTCCGTTGTGGAAATACCGGTAAAAGCCCCTTCCTTTGAGCACCTCCGCGGGCTCGCGGCTTTCAAATATTATCAGCGCCCGCTCTTTGGCATGCTCCTTCAGTAGCTCCTGCTTTATGGCGGTGGGGTCCCATTTGCGGATGGGCTGGCCGCACGCCGGGCAAAAGGGCCTTCCTATCTTTGAATAGAGCAGCCTGAAATAATCGTATATCTCGGTGATGGTCCCGACAATGGAACGGGAGCCGCGCACGGGGTTTCTCTGTTCAAGCGCGATGGCCGGCCTGATATTGCGTATGGCATCGACCGCAGGCCTGTCCATCTTTTCAAGGAAAAGCCTGGCATACGTGGAAAGGGACTCTATGAACCTCCACTGCCCCTCGGCGAAAATGGTGTCAAAGGCCAGGGAAGATTTGCCCGAGCCGGACACGCCTGTCACCGCGATGACCTTGTCGTGCGGGAGGACCAGGGAGATGTTTTTCAGGTTGTTCTGCTTGGCGCCCTCAATTATAAGCTCTTCAAAGGACATCGTCGTATTTTAACTTAAAGACGGCGGGCAAGAAAAATCCATTTAAAAAAACCCTCCTTTTCTGTTATAAAATCCGTATGGGCGGCAACCACAAAGACCTGAAGAGGGCAGCCCTCTTCCATGGGCATACGTGCCCCGGGCTTGCCATGGGCGTAAGGGTGGCGCAGCTCGCGCTGGATGCGGTATTCAAAGGCAGGGCGCTGGACGAGGAGATCGTCGCCATAGTGGAGAACGATTCCTGCGCGGTTGACGCCATACAGCTCCTTACGGGCTGCACCCTGGGTAAAGGAAACCTCATCCTGAAAGATTACGGAAAGCAGGTCTACACCTTCATAAAGCGGCCCGCGAGGGAGGGCCTCTCAGGCGATGCGATAAGGGTCTCGGTCGATTTCAGGGGCCCCGCGGAGACACCAGGGGAAAAAGAGATGTGGGAGCGGTTTTCCAAGGGGGACCGTTCGCGGGAGGTCGTAAGGGCCGTCCATGCGAGGCGCTCAAAAAAGATAAAGGCCATAATGGAGGCTGCCGACGAGGAGCTTTTTTCCATAAAAAGGCTCAGGATGAAGCCGCCGTGCACGGCCAGGATATTGCCCAGCGTGCGGTGTGAGAAATGCGGCGAAAAGACGATGGAGTCAAAAATGGGCCTCTTTGGAGGCAGAAAGCTCTGCCGGCCCTGCTTCGAAAAGGAGGCATCTTGCAGAAACTGATAGAGAAAGCCAACACGCTTGTGGAGGCGCTGCCCTACATCAAAAATTTCAGCGGCAAGACCTTCGTCATAAAATACGGCGGGGCCGCCCAGATAGACGAATCCCTTAAAAACGCCTTCGCGCAGGACATAGTCCTCCTCAGCTTCATAGGGATCCATCCGGTGGTTGTCCATGGCGGAGGCCCCAAGATATCGGCGATGATGAAAAAGCTTGGCAAGGAGCCGCGGTTCATAAACGGCCAGAGAGTGACCGACCAGGAGACGATGGAAATAGTGGAGATGGTGCTTGGAGGGCTCATAAACAAAGAGATAGTCTCGCTGATAAACAGCCACGGAGGCAGGGCGATAGGGCTTACCGGGAAGGACGGCCCCCTGATAAAGGCGGTAAAAAAAGGCGCGGGCCTGGGGAAAAAACCGGCCCGGGGGCCAAAAGCAAAGGAAACGGACCTGGGGCTTGTAGGGGATGTCAAGGAGGTGGACCGGGACATCCTCCTGAACCTTCAGAGGGAGGACCTCATCACGGTCATCTCCCCGATCGGGGCCGGCCCGTCAGGCGAGGCCCTGAACATAAACGCGGACTCCGCGGCCTCCGCCGTTGCCGCCGCCCTCAAGGCGGAAAAACTGATACTGCTTACCGACGTGCCAGGCATAATGGAAGACGGGAAGACCGTCTCAACCCTGAACGGCAGGCGGGCCCAGGAGCTGATAAAAAAAGGCGTGGTCTCGGGCGGGATGATACCCAAGACCCAGGCCTGTCTGGAGGCGCTGCGCTCGGGCGTTGGAAAGACCCATATACTAGATGGCCGGGTGCCCCATTGCCTGCTCCTTGAGATATTCACGAACGAGGGCGTGGGAACGGAGATCGTGCCATGAGGGCCGCGCTCAGGCGTTCTGGAAGAGCCAGAACCGCTCCCCTTCGTACTCCTGCCTGTCCCCGTATTTAAAGCCGTCCGCCGCCCGGTGCTCTATCGCCGACGCCCCCCTGTTTCTTATCGCTCCGGGCAGGTGGTGAAGGACATCCGGGACCAGCTTCCTGAAATTAAGCAGGGCCGAGGGCTCCTTCCTGCCCCCGAGGTACGAATAATCGAAGGCGCTCCCGCTGATCCTCAAGCTTCCGGGCCCGTCCGCTGATATAAGGTCCAGATAGAAATTGAACTCTTTCTCACCTGCTTTTTGGGGCCCGCCGGAGGCGTTTTTCTTGGGCTTCAGCTTCCCGAACGAGGGCATACCCGTCGCCGCCATAAGCGCCACGGCCGTCACCACCTTCACCGCGCTGATCTCCTCCTGCTGTTTTTCCTCCCGGGGCGCCGCCATGGAGTTTTTTTCCTCAAAAAAACTACCTGCGCAGACAAGGGAAAACCGTTCCCAGGGCACAAGCATGTCCCTTCCCTTCGCATAAGGCGTGTCCATTGTGCCGGCCTCGGGTATTACCAGCCCCTGGTCCGCGGGGACGGCCTTTCTGACGGGCTTGAGCGGGGGGAATTTCTTGACGTTTGAGGAGGACAGTATGGCGCAGGCAAACCCGCCTGCGGCAAGCCTCTGGCTCAAGGCCCTGGCCTCCTCGACCGAGCCGGTCTTGTGCAGGACGCCCCACGTCCGCCTCAGGCGCACTGCGGCGTCCTGTACTGTGATGGAGAGAGCGCGGCTTAATATGCCGGCAAGCTCCTGAAAGGGGAAGCGGCCCTCGGGCTCCGGCCTTGCGACAACCAGAAAATATGCTTCCTTTTCTCCGGTCAACATGACAAAAAGGGCCCCTCAAGCCAAAACAAAAAAGTAAAAAAACTACCGCCCTATTTTTTCGGTCCCCATGTAAGGCCTGAGCGCCTCCGGGATGATGATGCTGCCGTCCTTCTGCTGGTAGTTCTCGATCACCGCCACCAGGGTGCGCCCTATGGCAAGCCCGGAGCCGTTCAGGGTATGCACGAACTCCGTGCCCTTTTTGCCCGTCCTCCTGAACCTTATGTCCGCCCGCCTTGCCTGGAAGTCCACGAAGTTGGAGCAGGAGGATATCTCCCTGTATTTGCCCTGTCCGGGCAGCCAGACCTCCAGGTCGTAGGTCTTGGCGGATGAGAAGCCCAGGTCTCCGGTGCAAAGCGTCATGACCCTGTACGGCAGGCCAAGCCCCCGCAATATGTCCTCCGCGTGCGAGGTGAGCTTTTCCAGCTCGGCAAAGGAGTCTTCCGGCCTTGTGAACCTCACAAGCTCCACCTTGTTGAACTGGTGCTGCCTTATGAGCCCCCTGGTGTCCTTTCCGTAGGAGCCGGCCTCGCGCCTGAAACACGGGGTATACGCGGTGTAGCAGATGGGGAGTTTTTCCTCTTCGAGTATCTCCCCCCTGTGGATGTTCGTGACCGGGACCTCGGCCGTGGGTATCAGATAGAGCTCCGGGTCGGCTATCTTGAACAGCTCCGCCTCGAACTTTGGCAGCTGGCCTGTGCCGGTCATGCTGTCAGGGTTCACCAGTATGGGCGGGAACACCTCCATGTATCCTTTTGAGGTGTTCATGTCCAGCATATAGTTCATCAGCGCGCGTTCCAGCCTTGCGCCAATGCCCTTCATGAGGGCAAACCGCGCGCCCGCGATCTTTGCCGCCCGCTCAAAGTCCATTATCCCGTGCATCTCGCCCAGGTCCCAGTGGTTAAGGGGTTCAAAGTCAAACTGCGCGGGCTCGCCCCACCTCCTGGTCTCCACATTGCCGGTCTCGTCCTTGCCCTCTGGCACGGACCCGTCAGGAATATTGGGCAGGGTAAGCAGAAAACCCCTGGCCTCCCTTTCCAGGTCCCTCTGGCCCTCCTCAAGCTCTTTTATGCTGTCCGAGACGCCCTTCATCTCCTCGATGAGGCCTTGGGCGTCCTGCTTCTGTTTTTTGAGCCTCGAAATCTCCTCGGAGACCTTGTTCCTCTTCTCCCGGAGTTCATCCAGCCGCCTGAGAGCCGAGAGCCTGCGCTCTTCGATGTCCCTGAACGGGGCCAGGTCCAAATCCATGTTCCTTTTTCTGAGCGCCTGGTCTATTTTTTCGGGGTTTTCCCGCACGAACCTGGAATCGAGCATGGTTTTTATATAATATATCATAAGGTTTTCAGAGTTTTGGTCAAAAAAAATTCTTAAAAATTAATTGATAGAAGAAAAGCTCAAAAACATATACTCAAAGCTGTTTGACTCCTTCGGGCCCCAGCGCTGGTGGCCCGGCGATACCCCTTTTGAGGTGGCCGTGGGCGCCGTGCTCACCCAGAACACCAACTGGGGCAACGTGGAAAAAGCCATCGCCAACCTGAAAAAGGCAAACGCCCTCTGCCCGGTCGCAATAGACAGGATGTCCGGGTCCAGGCTTGCCGAGCTGATAAGGCCCTCCGGCTATTACAACGTGAAGGCAGCCAGGCTCAAGGCGCTGGTCTCTTTCATCATGACGGAGTACCAGGGCAACATTGAGAGGATGAAAAACGCGGACCCGGAGAAGCTCCGGAAAAGACTGCTCCAGGTAAACGGCATAGGGCAGGAGACGGCCGACTCCATACTGCTTTACGCCGCGGGCATTCCTTTTTTTGTCATAGACGCGTATACCAGAAGAATGCTGTCCAGACACGGCATTCTTTCGGCCGGCGCGGAATACGAGGACTTCCAGGGTCTTTTCCACGGCAGCCTGACGCGCAGCCCGGCGTTATACAACGAATACCACGCCCTGATCGTGAAAGCGGGAAAGACGTTCTGCAGGCCTCGCGACCCTTTGTGCGGGGACTGCCCCCTATCCGAAAAAGGCGTTTTACTTGCTCCCTGACCTATGTCAAACGCGGTACTGAGGATAGTGGCCACCGCCGTATCGCTTGCGGCGGCGGTGAACCTGGTTGGCGGCCTCCGCTTCGAGGGCCAGTGGTGGATGATGCTCCTCATAGCGGTCATATTCGGGTTCGTCAATTCCATAATAAAGCCGCTGGTAAAGCTTTTCATGCTGCCTTTCCTTGTGCTGACCCTGGGGCTTTTCACCTTTGTGATAAACGCCTTCATGCTGGAGCTCACGGCATACCTTTCGCGCGTCTTCAGGCTTGGCTTCTATGTGGACGGCTTTTGGGCGGCATTCAAGGGGGCCTTGGTGATAAGCATCGTTAACCTCATACTCCAGTGGGCAGCGGCCGGATGGGTGAGGGAGAGGTAGGAAAGAAGCCTGTCTTTTCCGCCGTGGGCCTTACAGGGACGTCCCGCCCGTAAGGTCGTTGAATGCGCTTATGGCGGCCATCGTGCCCTGCGAGACTGCCACCGTTATCTGCTTCTCGCTTCCCGTGATGTCGCCAGCCGCGTAAACCATCGGGACGGACGTCCTCATCTGCTCGTTCACCCGGACATATCCATCCGCGTCGATCTCAAGCCCCATCGCCTTTGCCAGCGAGCTCGAAGGCTCATATCCTATGGCGATAAAAGCGCCGTCCACCTTCATCTCTTTCACGGAGTGGTCTTTCAGGTCCTTCACCTTCACCTTTTCCAGCCTGTCGCGGCCAATGAACTCCGTCACCCTTGACTCCCACAATGCGGGCAGGTCCCGCTGGAAGAAGCTCTGCTTCAGCCTGTCTTCCGCCCTCAGGTTCTTCTTGCCGTGTATCAGCGTCACATGGGCGCCCAGTCCGTCAAGATAAAGGGCATCGGTCACGGCGGTGTTGCCCCCGCCCACGACTATCACCGTTTTCCCGTCCTTGAAGATGTAGCCGTCGCAGGTGGCGCAATAGCTTATCCCCCTGCCCGCCAGCCTTTCTTCCCCCGGGACGCCAAGCTTCCTGTAGACGGAGCCCGATGCTATGATGACCGCCTTTGCCCTGTAAATGCCCGCGCTGGTCTGTATCTCAAACAGTCCGTCCGTCCTTCTTGCGTCCCGCACCTCCACCCCCTGCCTTATGCAGGCGTACTGGGAGGCCTGGCGGAGCATCATGTCAGTGAGCGCCCTGCCCGGCACCGCCTGGAACCCGGGATAGTTTTCGACCACCGGGGTTATTGAAACCTGCCCGCCCACGTTTCCCTTTTCAAGCACCAGGCTTTTAAGCCCGCTCCTTCCAGCATAGATGGCGGCGGTGAGCCCGGCGGGGCCGGCCCCCGCGATGATGACGTCAAGCGTTTCTCTCTCTTTCTCTTCCTCCGGCCCTTCCGCCGCGGCCACCTTGCCCTTTTCCGCAAGGCTTCCCGCCAGCAAGGAGGAGACGAACTCTTCCTCCGTCTCCAGGTAGGAGGCCATAAGCTCGCCGTTTATGTAGGTCTTTGGAACGGACATTGCGGAGTACCTTTCCGCAAGGTCCAGGTTTTCATAGGTCTCCACTATCTCCGTAGTGACCACCCCGGGCTTCTCCACCGCCGCGGCAATCCCATAGGCGGCCTCCTGTGGGCAGTACGGGCAGGTAGGGCTCACAAATATCCGCACGTCCCTGCGCTGGTCAAGCGCGGCCATCCTTCTTGCGGACTGCGGGGACAAAAAACCCTTTCCGGCGGAGGCCATCAGGATGGCCGCGACGAACGAGCGGCCCTCCTCCCCAAGCGGCGAGCCCGTGTACCTGATCGCGTATTTCTCCGGGCTTATCAGAAGCGTCGGGAACCTGTCCACGCCATACCGCCTTGATGCCTCATCGTCCGGGCCGTGAAAGTAGGGTTTTATCCGGCTGTCTATCGCCGCAACGCTTTTCACCAGATTGACCAGGGCGTCACTGAACTGGGCGTTCACCCCTTTTTTCGTGAACACATGCAGAGAGACGTCCTTCACGAGCCCTTTGAAGGCCTCCCTGAGCGCCTGGACGACCTCCGGAGTAAGGATATCTTCAGCCATCAGGCAAATTATATGGCGAAATTGACGGCTAGTAAATGGATGGGATTTTTGCCCTTTGCCGCCGGCGCCTTGAAGATTACATAGGCAGGAGCATTCCGCACGGGACAAAAATCTGACCTGCAACGGTAAACAAGGCGGGAAAAATCTGGTGCCCCCTGCAGGAATCGAACCTGCGACACCAGGTTTAGGAATTCTTAACAGGCGATTTTCGCGAAGTGGCTACTGGCAACGGTTCCAGCAAAACCGGCTGATTTTAAAGCATAAATTTCACTTCTACATGTTCCGGCTAATCCGTCAGAATCCGGGTAAAACGCAGAAAACTACGACAATTTTACTACGGGCAAAGATGGCAAGTCTGACACCTTTCCCAGGCAATCTGTCAACCATTCCAAACCTGCGTCCGGGTCTCCCTTTAGCTTGAAACTTATTTAAATTTCGGATATTATAAATCCAAAAATAGACCAAAAATGGAAACAATAAAACGACTTTTAAAACCGGAAAATCAAAGTTTCTTCCTCCTTGGGCCGAGGGGCACTGGGAAATCCACTTTTATAAAAAAAACGTATCCTCAGTCACTGTATCTTGATCTCCTGCTTCCCGACGTCTTCCGGAACTACACGGCGCGCCCGGAGAGGCTGAGAGAACTTATAGAAGCACACAAGGAGAAGAAAACGGTCGTAATAGACGAGGTGCAGAAGGCGCCACAGCTTCTCGAAGTGGTTCATAGCCTCATCGAAGAAAAACGGGGCCTCCAATTCATCCTGACAGGCTCAAGCGCGCGCAAGCTGCGCAGGGGCGGCATGAACCTGCTTGCCGGCCGGGCGCTCATGAAGCATATGCACCCCTTCATGGCGGCTGAACTCAAAAATCTTTTTGAACTGGACAAGGCCCTGCAGATTGGCACAATACCGCTTGTCCTTAACAGTGAGGACCCGGGGGCGACGCTTCAGGCCTATGTGGACCTCTACCTTCGGGAGGAAGTCCAGATGGAAGGACTTACCCGTAATATGGGGAACTTTACCAGGTTCCTGGAAGCCATGAGCTTTTCCCATGGTTCCGTCCTGAATATAAGCAACGTGGCGCGCGAATGCCAAATAGAGCGAAAGGTAGTTGAAGGCTACATTGGAATATTGGAAGACCTGCTGCTTGCATTCAGAATCCCCGTGTTTTCACGCAGGGCAAAAAGAGCAGTTGCCTCACACCCGAAGTTTTACTTCTTTGATGCAGGTATTTTCAATATTCTGCGGCCGTCCGGTCCTCTTGACCGGCCCGAAGAGAAATCAGGCGCCGCCCTCGAAGGCCTGGTAGCCCAGCACTTGAGGGCATGGATAGATTATTTCCGGCCAGGCTGCGAACTTTTTTACTGGAGGACCAGCGCCGGGTCTGAAATCGATTTTATCGTATACGGGAAGAATATCTTCCATGCGATAGAGGTAAAAAACTCAGCCACTATACATCCTCAGGATCTCAGGGCGCTAAAAGCATTCGCCGAAGATTACCCGGAGGCAAAAAGGTTCCTCGTCTATAGGGGAAGGGAGAGGCTGTTAAGAGACGGTATTTCCATTGAGCCCGCCGCGGATTTTCTCCTTGGATTAACGTGAAAAATCCGAAGCTTCTGAAAAACTGACTGTCGCACCCAGGCTCGTTTTCTATCTATTTTTTCGTTTGTTGGAAAACGCCGTTTGTTGCCCGGGAGAGCTTGATCGTTTGTTCATTTTGCTCGTTTTTTCACGCTCCCAGACTTCCGAAGTCAATCCCCAAAATGTGCGAAAAATCTTGACATCCATGATAAGTACAAGTCAAGGGAAAAAAGAGATTCCCGTTGCCCTGGCTGAGCCTCCAGCGGCTTTTTACAGAATATATCGTTCCCATCAGACCTTTTAAATCTCTCTTAGGTGATCCTTGAGACCAGACATCCATTTGCTGTATCCGGGCGACGCCCTTCACAGAAGATTGAGTTTGGGTCAACCGCCGGCCTCGAAACACTACCAAAGTGCATTATGCACAGTCAAGTTAGGCAAGGCCCGGCGGGAAGATCTGATGAAATCACCATTATTCTCAGGCCGCCATAGTCTCTTTCACTGGCACGAAGCTGGCCTGGCGTTTTTCAACCGCAAGCATATAGGCCACGAGTTTTCTGTCAACTGCAAGGGTTGCTTTGTTTCGGTTGCCCCTCTCGAACTCCTTTTTATAGAGGGCCGCTAACTGTGGGCTCCATCTGGGGGCAAGCTTTGCCGCTTCTATAAGCACTGTCTGAAGGTACTTGTTTCTCTTTTTGGAAATGGGGCCTCGATATTCCTTCCCGGCCGATTCCCTTTGGGCGCTGCACAGGCCGCAATAGCTGACCGCTTGCCGAATGCCCGCAAACCGTTCTATGTCACCCATTTCAACAACCCAGGTGAGTGCTGTTACCTCTCCGACTCCGGGGATCGTCATTAACCGTTCAACTCGCTCACGGATCATCTCATTTCCTCTGAGAGTGGTAACCAGCTTTTTCTGTACACACTCGAACATATCAAGGCTTGCCCTGCTGAGCTTTAGCAAATCGATTACCAATGGCGGCACGTCCTCAACCTTCTCCAGAAGCTCGTTAAAGTATTTCTTCCCATGCAGCCGTTTCTTGTTATAGGAAGCCCCCACCTCCATTAAAAGCCCAGCCATCTTGTTCTTCATCTTTACAGCCGTGCGGACAACCAGATTTCTATACCTGAGGATCCGGCGCAGTTCCCGTATCTCTTCTGATGCCATGTGGCACTCCGTCAGAAGATTTACGCGAAGCAGATCGGTTATCCTTTAAGCGTCCGACCTGTCGTTTTTCTTCTTGGCTGCCGTTATAGCCTTCAGCATCTGGGGGTGCGCCGCCTTCAGCTCAAGCGCGTGAGGTTTTAAAAAAGCGTGTGCAGAAACCATTCTGCCTTCAATATTCGGCTCGCTGGATTACTTGCTAAGCATTTAAGAAGGATTGAAGAATAACCGTTTTCACAGAAAATCCTATGCGATTGCATCTTCTCACAAATTCGCGGGGTTGCGCCATTGGCATATAGTCAGAAATACCTTGACAGAAATGAGACCGCCACTTAAAATCATCTCGCTTGAACATTTTCCGGGTTCTAATAGCCAGATTTAAAAAGATAACGTCTGACTGGAGAAAAATGAGTTTTCTTGAATATGTAAAAAACCATGCGACGCCGAAAATGATAAAGAAGACTTTTCCTTTCCTTATGGGTTTTATTCCGGTACTTTTTTATTTTTGGTATATACAAAAATACGGAGTGAATTGCATAATAGCCGACGATTGGATACAGGTGCCCCTGATACATAATGCGTTTTTTCACAGCCTGAAAATCGGCGATTTGTGGGCACAAAATCATGAACATCGTACGTTTTTCCCTAATTTAATCGCAGTATTGTTTGCTTTCTTCACGAACTTCAACACTAAATTCGAGATGTTTTTTGGTGGCGTTCTTCTAGCCTCTTCATTTCTGGTGCTTATTAAAATCCCGGTTGAAAAATTGTGGTCCTCCCCATGGATGCTCGTCCTGCCTGCGTTTACCTGGTTCAGCCTTTGCCAGTTCGAAGCTATGCTCTTTGGTCACCATTTCGCATGGAACCTGGTCCTTTTATGCATTCTGTTGTCTATATATTGTATTGAACGGATCTCAAGAGGGCGGAGTTATTTAATAGCAGCCATAATAATGGCCATTATAGCGTCGTATTCATCACTTCAGGGGCTGTTTGTCTGGCCGTGCGGTATTTTTTACATGGCAGCCAAGAAGACCAGAAAATCTTATATCGCATTATGGACGTTCGCCGCTCTGTCTGCAATCGTAATTTATTTCGCGGGTTTTCAATTTCATATCATGAGCGGCAAGCCTTTTTATTTTTTCCTTGTGCACCCGGGCATGTCTATCGAATATTTTCTGGCATCGACTGGCAATATTTTTTGGTTGCCAATGCTAAGTCTAAGTTTCAGTTTCTATCTCGATGAATTTTTTGGAATGTGCATACTCCTGTTGGCTGCATATTCCATGTGGACCTTTCTTAAAGACAGAGAAAACGGCAGCCATCCGTTGCCGGTCACTCTGATATTATTTGGACTGTTATTTGAATTCGCATTGGTTGTCGGCAGGTCAGGATATGGCTTGATGCAGGCTGATAGTTCCAGATATACCACGTATGGACTTGTTCTTGTTGTGGGAATTTACCTTCATCTTTCGGCCGGCAGACCGGCGAAGCATGCTCTGAAATCATATATGAAGCAAGCCGTTGTCATACTGCTTTTTTTCCAAATGATCACGTCATTTCTGACGGGATCTGCATTGGGACAATACCATAAAAAACAGGTCATTATTGCAAATGAAATCCTGGCGCACTACACCATGGCCGATCCAGCCCTTATACAGCAATATTTATATCCTCATATTCAACAGTTCTATGAATACGCATCTATGGCGAAGGAATGTAAGCTCAGTATTTTCAGTTCTTTGCGGAAATGAGCGCGCAAAGACACATTCGAGCGTCATAGCAGTAATCGCTATCACCTTTGCTTCTTCGCTCGGAGCGACCGTCACGTTAAAATTTTGATTCTTTCGCAAAAAAGTTGAAACAAGTATGAAAAGCAATTCAAAAGGCCGAGATAGGGGTTTAAGAGTGAAGCATCGAATTTCTGCCCGGCAAGCAAGCTATTGTTTATAACTCTATCTGAAGAACTTCCTTCCTGGGGGCAATGGAAAGAACCTTTAGAAGAGTATAACCGTAATAAAGCAGTTTCACGAAAT